>NZ_DAISLS010000002.1:0-346816 GCF_036820405.1 Oryzomicrobium sp. | reverse complement strand
CTCCCGTTTCATCTTCCACCTTAACAAGGTGTCAGCGAAACCGGCTGCAGCCCAAATCGCTAAGCCTGTTTGAGACCGAATCGGGGCATGAGCGCGAACACGCCCCAGCCTAAGTATTCGCGAGTGTAGGCCGCATGGCGTTCAGGCTCCGTGGTCAGTTTAGCGCGAACCTCTTCTGCCAATTCATCGTCTGGATTGGTTTCGAGCCATCGGCGCATGGTGAGCCACTTGGCCGCTTCGTACCTATCCCAACCGTCCTGATTGGCAAGAACCATCTCAACGACATCGTGGCCAAGGCGACCGAAGGATGCGATCAATTCGGAAAGCGGAAGAAAGTCAGAAATGGCGTTGGCGAGACATCCTTTGGCAATCTCTTCCGTTGGCGGCATTTGTCGCCAATAAGGCTCGCCGATCAGGATGATTCCGCCGGTGCGCAGGCTTTGCGTCAGAAGCGAGATGGTGCCAGCGACGCCTCCGCCAATCCAGGTGGCGCCGACACAAGCTGCCACATCAACTTTCTCGTTCGAGACATAACCCGCTGCGTCGCCATGAATAAACTCGACTTGATGGGCAACGCCAAGTTCTTCAGCACGCTGTTTCGCTTGTGCGGTGAACAACGGACTCATGTCTATGCCGGTACCGACAATGCCGTGGTCGCGTGCCCAAGTGCATAGCATCTCACCCGAACCGCAGCCCAGATCAAGCACCCGCGCTGCTGCCGAAAGGCGCAGCGCAGCACCTAGCGTAGCGAACTTATCGGGGGTGAATGGGTTGTGGATGCGGTGTGTGCTTTCCGTAATGTTGAATATGCGTGGGATGTTCAATGCGTGATTTTCCTAGAGGTTGCGAATGGATTGTGAAAAAGGTCATCCGGTGAAATGTATTTGGTTTTTATGGCTTTATTTTTCCATTGCCCGGGGAGCTTTCTTGAAGGTTTTTTCCTGTGATGGTGTACATGGGGGCGGATGAGGGGTGGACGTCAAGTGTCTGTTTGAATTCAATTGGCAGGTTTTTGACGGTCTTTACTCCGTTTGTTACCGTCGCTCTTTTCAGGATTTGCATTTTGTACTCAATGCTGGCGCCGTGGCCGGCGCTAAGGAAGTTGTTTGCTTTATTCTCCATGGACCTGTGTAGTCCATTCATTGAAGAGGTAATTGGGACAATGTTTTTAAAATTTCCACTGCCGCCTAGTTGATCATTGACCATGTGCCCTCCTACCCAGCTGCCCCCAAAAAAACTCTGTACTTTTTGTGCTTCTGCCCTGGGGCCTTTTTCAACCCCAGTTGGTAGGGATAGGCTGTTTATTAATCCGGAGGTGTAGGAATTTATTTTATTCCTCACGGTCATTGTTTGTTTTTTGGGGCTGGGCGTTTTTTTAGTCTTTGGTTTGTGCTTGGGCTTTTGTTTTTTCTTTGACGAGGCTTTTTGTATGGTTGATGCGTTCAGTTGGGCTGGTTGGAGGAGGTTGTAATGTGCCATTGTATGGTTCGTTGAATGGCTGGATGGGGCGTCAATTTCTGTTTTTAAGTTATCTGAAGGGTCGGTGCTATTTTTTTTATTTCTTATTAGGCTGTGCGGCTCCGGGTGATGGGCGTCGGCGATGGCCTGCCATTCGAATGCCTTTTTTGCCTGCTGACTATTATTGGCTATTTCCGGGAAGGTTCTTGATTGCGCTGCTTGTGGGCCGCTGCTTGCTATTCCTTGCAGTTTTTGTTGCACGACGGCTTCAGGTCGATTGTCAATGCAAACCGTATTGATGGGGGCGCCGCCGCCCATCTTTTGAATGGCCGTGTTTGTGGTAGATGGGAGCCTGTTTGTACGAGCTTTGTCGACGGGGGTAAGCATTTTTTGCATCCTTTTGCGACCTGGTGAAACTTGGAGGCGGTTAGGCACATAACGTGATGGAGCCCCGGTTGTGTGCATAATGGTTTGTAATTTCCATCATCCTATTGGCGTTGTCTCCATGTCAAATGGGTTTTTGGCGTTGGATAAAGGAACCCCATATCCATTACCCCAGCTGTTGGGGCTGCTTCGGGAGGGGCTGCATGGACATCGAGTTTGCGAATTGAAGGGAAGCCATTCAGTGCTTTGCCGATTCGCCTTTTTCCATGGCAGTACACATCCTATGGAGATGGGGGCTACCGAGGTGGCTGCTGTGCTGGTGCGGTATTCGGGCTTCATGCAAAGAGGGTTTGCTTCTTTCTACGCACCGTTGAGTGACGAGGAGTACAGGCGTCATGGGGGCGAATAGAATCTGCAACGGTCATGAGGGTGGAGGTGCTGCCCGCCGGTATCGCCAAGTCGGCCATACCCTGCTCCATTCTTTGTGCCCAAGTGTTGAAAAGGAGAGGTGGAGCATGCTGTCGCCCCTGGATGCTCCTTAACGACAGGCAATGAAAAACCGCCGGCCCCTTGCGGGAACCGGCGGTTTTCTTTGCCTTAAGCGCGCGGCTGCGGTCGCTTACTTGGCGGCCATCCAGGCGCGGGCGGCGTCGAGCATGCGGCAGGAGTAGCCCCACTCGTTGTCGTACCAGGCCAGCACCTTGACCAGCACGGAGCCGTCTTCGCCCTTGATGACCCGGGTCTGGGTGGCGTCGAAGGTGGAGGAGACGGTGGTGTGGTTGAAGTCGGAGGACACCAGCGGCTCGTTGTTCACCGCCAGGATGCCCTTGAGGGGGCCCTTGGCGGCGGCGGTCATCAGCTCGTTGATCTCTTCCTTGGTGGTGGCGCGTTCGGCGGTGAAGGTCAGGTCCACCAGGGAGACGTTGATGGTCGGCACGCGCAGGGAGAAGCCGTCGAACTTGCCGGCCAGCTGGGGCAGCACCAGGCCAACGGCCTTGGCGGCGCCGGTCTTGGTGGGGATGATGTTGGCGGCGGCGGCGCGGGCGCGGCGCAGGTCCTTGTGGCGCACGTCCACGGTCACCTGGTCGTTGGTGTAGGCGTGAACGGTGGTCATCAGGGCTTGCTTGATGCCGACGCTCTCGGCCAGCACCTTGGCCACGGGGGCCAGGCAGTTGGTGGTGCAGGAGGCGTTGGAAACCACGGTCATGGCGGCGTTGAGCACGGATTCGTTGACGCCCATCACCACGGTGGCGTCCACGTCGTCGCCGCCCGGGGCTGAGATCAGCACGCGCTTGGCACCCTGGTCCAGCAGGGCCACGGCCTTGGCCTTGGAGGTGTAGGCGCCGGTGCATTCGAGCAGCACGTCGACGCCGTGCTTGGCCCAGTCCACGCCCTTGGGGTCCTTGGTGGAGTAGAAGGGGATCTTCTTGCCGTCGATGACGATGCAGTCTTCGCCCTCGGTCTCGACAGAGGTGCCAAAGCGGCCATGGGTGGTGTCGTACTTCAGCAGGTGGGCGTTGGTGGCCAGATCGCCGGAGGCGTTGATGGCAACCACGTCGAACTCGTTCTGCAAGCCCTGCTCGTAGATCGCGCGCAGGGTGCAGCGGCCGATGCGACCGAAACCGTTGATGGCAACTTTGATAGCCATGTACTTCTCTCCTCTATCTAAAAAACCTGTTGGCGCGGTCTTGCGGGCCGCGCTCCTCCCTTATTGCAGCACTTCCTTGACGGTCTTCACCACGTTGGCGACGGTGAAACCGAAGAGTTCGAACAGCTTGCCGGCGGGGGCCGATTCGCCGAAGTGGTCGATGCCGACCACGGCGCCGTCGCGGCCCACGTACTTGTGCCACAGGCCGGAGTGGGCGGCTTCGATGGCGACGCAGCGGGCATTGCCCAGCACTTGCTTGCGGTAGGCCGCGTCCTGGCGCTCGAAGGCTTCGACGCAGGGCATGGAGACGACCCGGGCGGCGATGCCTTCGTTAGCCAGGGCCTTCTGGGCGTCCAGGGCCAGTTTGATTTCGGAGCCGGTGGCGATCAGGGTCACCTGGGCGCCGCCCTGGGCGTCGGCGAGCACATAGCCGCCACGGCGGATGGCCTCGGCGGTGATGCCGGCGGTGACGTTGGGCAGGTTCTGGCGCGACAGGGCCAGCACCGAGGGGCCGTCGTTGCGCTCGATGGCGGAGGCCCAGGCCACGGCGGTTTCGGTGGAATCGGCGGGACGCCACACGTCCAGGTTGGGGATCAGGCGCAGGGACGGCACGTGCTCCACCGGCTGGTGGGTCGGGCCGTCCTCGCCCAGGCCGATGGAATCATGGGTATAGACCATGATCTGGCGCTGCTTCATCAGCGCTGCCATGCGGATGGCGTTGCGGGCGTAGTCGGAGAACACCAGGAAGGTGGCGGTGTAGGGGATCAGCCCGCCGTGCAGGGCCAGGCCGTTGGCGATGGCGGTCATGCCGAACTCGCGCACGCCGTAATAGACGTAGTTGCCACCGTCCTTGGCGGTGACGCCCTTGGCGCCCTTCCACAGGGTCAGGTTGGAACCGGCCAGGTCGGCGGAGCCGCCCACCACTTCCGGCAGGTTGGGCACCAGGGCGGCGATGGCGTTCTGGCTGGCCTTGCGGGTAGCGATGTTTTCGGCCTTGGCGGCGGTGTCGGCGATGTAGGCGTCCACCACCTGGGACCAGTTGGCCGGCAACTCGCCCTTCATGCGGCGCATGAATTCGGCAGCTTCCGTGGGGAAGGCGGCGGTGTAGGCGGCGAAGCGGGCATCCCAGGCGGCTTCGGCCTCGGCGCCCTTGGCCTTGCCGTCCCAGGCCGCGTACACGTCGGCGGGGATTTCGAAGGGGGCGTGGTTCCAGCCGATGGCGGCGCGGGTGGCAGCGATTTCGGCGTCGCCCAGGGGGGAGCCGTGCACGTCGTGGCTGTCGGCCTTGTTGGGGGAGCCCATGCCGATCTTGGTCTTGCAGCAGATCAGGGTGGGCTTGCCGGTTTCGGCCTGGGCCTTGAGCAGGGCGGCCTCGATGGCGGCGCTGTCATGGCCGTCCACGTTGGGGATCACCTGCCAACCGTAGGCTTCGAAGCGCTTCGGGGTGTCGTCGGTGAACCAGCCTTCGATGTGGCCGTCGATGGAGATGCCGTTGTCGTCGTAGAAGGCGATCAGCTTGCCCAGGCCCAGGGTGCCGGCCAGGGAGCAGGCTTCGTGGGAGACGCCTTCCATCAGGCAGCCGTCGCCGAGGAAGGTGTAGGTGTGGTGGTCGACCACGGCGTGGCCGGGCTTGTTGAATTCGGCGGCCAGGATTTTTTCCGCCAGGGCCAGGCCCACGGCGTTGGTGATGCCCTGGCCCAGGGGGCCGGTGGTGGTTTCCACGCCCGGGGTGTAGCCCACTTCGGGGTGGCCCGGGGTGCGGCTATTCAGCTGGCGGAAGTTCTTCAGGTCGTCGATGGTGACGTCGTAGCCGGTCAGGTGCAGCAGGCTGTAGAGCAGCATGGAGCCGTGACCGTTGGACAGCACGAAGCGGTCACGGTCGGGCCATTGCGGATTGGCCGGGTTGTGCTTCAGGTGGCGGCGCCACAGGACTTCGGCGATTTCGGCCATGCCCATGGGCATGCCCGGGTGGCCGGAGTTGGCTTTTTGCACCGCATCCATGGCCAGGGCGCGGATGGCGCCGGTCAGGGGGGAAAGCAGGAATTGGGTGGATGCGGAGGGTGCGGAAGACGCGGTGGAAGCGGTAGAAGACACGGCGGCGGCCAAGATCAGCAAAAACCGAAATTATCCGCCAAAACAGGGGGGTTGAACAGATTTTGCAGTGCGGCAAGAGCGGCGCGGGGCGCCGCCGGGCCCGGGAGGGTCAGCCGGCGCCGTGGCGGCGCTCCATCAGGCGCCAGACGAAGGGGGTCAGGATCAGTTCCATGGCCAGGTTCATTTTGCCGCCGGGCACGACGATGGTGTTGGGCCGGCTCATGAAGCTGTCGGCGATCATGTTGAGCAGGTAGGGGAAGTCCACGCCGCGCGGGTTGGCGAAGCGGATCACCACGAAGCTCTCGTCCTGGCTGGGGATGTCCCGGGCGATGAAGGGATTGGAGGTGTCCACCACCGGCACCCGCTGGAAGTTGATGTGGGTGCGCGAGAACTGGGGGGTGATGGTGTGCACGTAGTCGTGCATGCGGCGCAGGATGGTGTGGGTCACCGCCTCCAGCGAATAGCCCCGGGTGCGGGTGTCACGGTGAATCTTCTGGATCCACTCCAGGTTGATGGTGGGCACCACCCCCATCAGCAGGTCCGGGTACTGGGCCGTGTTTACCGTGTCGGTGACCACGCCGCCGTGCAGGCCCTCGTAGAACAGCAGATCGGTGCCCGCCGGGATGTCCTCCCAGGCGGTGAAGGTGCCGAGGGGCTGGCCCCATTTGAGCGAATCGGCCTCGTCATGCACGTAGTGGCGCATCCGGCCGGTACCGCTGGCGGCGTAGTCGCGGAAGAGGATTTCCAGTTCCGGCAGCAGGTTGGCGTCCGGCCCGAAGTGGGACGGAGGACGGTGGCCGGATGCCTCCGCCTCCTGCACCTTCTTGTGCATGTCGGCCCGGATGTAGCGGTGGTAGCTGTCCCCGTCGATCAGCACGGCCTTGACGTTCTCGCGCCAGAAGATGCGCTCGAAAGTCTGGCGGACCGTGGTCGTGCCCGAGCCCGAGGACCCGGTGACGGCGATGATGGGGTGCTTGACCGACATGGCGGAGCCTCCGGGACGATCAGCCTTCGCTGCCTTCTTGATGGTAGCGGGTGACCCGCTCCACCTCGTTCTTCGAGCCAAGCACCACCGGCACGCGCTGGTGCAGGCCGGTGGGTTCCAGGTCGAGGATACGCTCCCGGCCGGTGGTGGCGGCGCCGCCGGCCTGCTCGACGATGAAGGCCATCGGGTTGGCCTCGTACATCAGGCGCAGCTTGCCGCCCTGGGCCACGGTCTTGCTGTCCAGGGGGTACATGAAGATGCCGCCCCGGGTCAGGATGCGATGCACGTCGGCCACCATGGAGGCCACCCAGCGCATGTTGAAGTCGGTGCCGCGGGGGCCTTCCTTGCCGGCCACCAGTTCGTTCACGTAGCGCTGCATGGGTTTTTCCCAGAAGCGCTGGTTGGACATGTTGATGGCGAATTCCCGGGTGTCGGCAGGGATCGACAGGTTTTCCCTGGTGAGTACGAAGGAGCCCAGCTCCCGGTCCAGGGTGAAGCAATGCACCCCGTTGCCCAGGGTCAGCACCAGCAGGGTGGAGGGGCCGTAGACGGTGTAGCCGGCGGCCACCTGCCGGGTGCCCTTCTGCATGAAGTCGTGGTCGTGCAGGTCGCAGCTGCTGTCGGCGCACTTGAGTACCGAGAAGATGGTGCCCACCGAGATGTTCACGTCGATGTTGGACGAGCCGTCCAGGGGATCGAACAGCAGCAGGTATTCGCCGCGGGGGTAGTGGCTGGGGATGGCGTGGGGCAGCTCCATTTCTTCGGAGGCCATGCCGGCCAGGTGGCCGCCCCACTCGTTGGCTTCGAGCAGGATTTCGTTGGAGATCACGTCGAGCTTCTTCTGCGCCTCGCCCTGCACGTTGTCGCTGCCGGCCTCGCCGAGCACACCGCCCAGGCTGCCCTTGCCGATGGCCACGGAAATGGCCTTGCAGGCCCGGGCCACGACCTCGATGAGCAGGCGCAGGTCGTTGTTCTGGGCGCCTTGCTGGCGCTGGGCTTCGATCAGGAAGCGGGTGAGGGTGATGCGGCGCATGGAAAACTCCGGAAACTGAAACTGCGATGACGACAATCTGCGCCGGATTGTACCGCGATGCCCCGCCCGCTGCTGCGCTGCGCAATAAGGTCCGCAGCCGTGGTCCGGCGCGGTCCGGAAGGGCAAATATCTCCTGCGGTGAAGCAGGTGGCTACGGTAATATGCCAGCGGTAAATAAATGGCAGAAAGGCGGCTCCGGGAGCCGCCGGGCCCGGGACGCCGGGCCGAGGGAGCCCATACGAACATGAAAATCAGAACCTTCATCCTCGCAGGTTCGATCCTCACCGGATCGGTCCTTTTCGCCGGTAGCTACCTGGCCGTGTCCCGCGCCTTCGACGTGGCGGTGACCACCCAGGCCCGGGAATCGGCGGAGGCTACCGCCCGCACCACCTTCGTGGCCATGTACGAACTGATGTCCACCGGGTGGAGCCGGGCCCAGGCCGAGCGCTTTGTCGCCCGCACCCGGGAGGCCAACGCCGGCCAGGGGGGCATGGTGCAGATCTACCGGGGCCCCCGGGTCGAGGCTCTGTACGGACCCATCGAGCAGCCCGCCCTGGATGCCGAGCTGGAGCAGGTGCTGCTCAGCGGCCACTCCTTCCACCGGGTCAAGGACGAGAACATCCGCCTGCTCTACCCGCTCCAGGCCGAGGAAAAATGCCTGGGCTGCCACCACAACGCCACGGTGGGTGACACCCTGGGGGTGATCGAGGTGCGCCAGGACCTGACCCCGGCCCTGACCGGTCTGCGCGGCGGCTTCCTCGCTCAGACCGCCTGGTGGCTGCTGCCGGCGGCCTTCCTCACCCTGCTCGGCGTGTTCCTGGTCAACCGCCGGGTCGGCCGGGCCTTGGACGGGGTCGAGGCCCGGGTGGCCGAGGTGAACGCGGTGGCCGACCTGCGCAAGCTGGAATTCCCTCGGGAAGAGTCCGGCTTCGAGGAGATCCACCGCATTCTCGGCGCCGTCGAGGAACTGGTGAAGCGCCTGCGCGCCGTGGCGGTGGACAAGGACATGCTGACCTTCGAGATCGGCCTCCTGGAAAAATTCGTCATCACCTCGGAAATCATCCGCGACTGGCACGAGTACGTGAACCATCTGGTGCGCGACATCAACAAGGTGATGCCCGCCCACCTGCTGTTCTCCCTGTTCCAGATCGACGACGAGTTGTTCGACCTGGAAATCTTCTGGTTCAACCCGCCCAACGCCGGGGCCCGGGCCCAGGTGGAGCGGCACATCCGCGACATCCTGGAACGCCACCCGCGCTTCTCCGCCTACACCCACTTCAACATCAACCACCACGTGGCCGAGGCCGACGCGTCGGAAGTGGAACTGGACGAGGAAACCCTGGCCTTGCACGTTAAGTCGTTCTTCGTCGACACCCCCAAGATCGGCGGCATCGTTGGCGTGGGCGTCCACGCCAACGAGCTGGAGGACGAGACTCGCCACCTGGTGCTCGACTCGGTGCTGTCCACCCTGCTCAACGTGGTGGGCTCGGTGAAGGCCATCTACAAATACACCCGGGACCTGGAGTACTACGCCACCCGGGACCCCCTCACCGACCTGTTCAACCAGCGGGTGTTCTGGGAGCTGCTCGGCTACGAGATCGACCGGGCCAAGCGCCACGATTGCTCCTTCGGCGTGCTGCTGATCGACCTGGACAACTTCAAGCTGGTCAACGACCACTACGACCACGCCACCGGCGACCGCTTCTTGCAGCTCTTCGCCCGCACCGTCCATGGCGTGCTGCGCGGTGGCGACATCTTCGCCCGCTACGGCGGCGACGAATTCGTGGTGATCCTGCCCGAGGCCGAGCTGCCCCAGGTCTCGGAAGTGGCCCACCGCATCCTCCATGCGGTGCGCGACATGACCCTGGACGGCCCGGACGGGACGCCGATCCGTGCCACCGCCTCGATCGGCATGGCGGTCTTCCCCGAGCACGCCACCGAGGCCAAGGACCTGTTCCTGTTCGCCGACAACATGATGTACCGGGCCAAGGCCGAGGGTAAGGAGCGGGTGGCGATCCCCTCCAGCGACGACGTGGTGGAGGTGTTCCGCGACATCTCCAACAAGAGCGTGCTGATCCTCAACGCTATTGAGGAGCGCAAGCTGGTGCCCCACTTCCAGCCGATCCTGGACGTGCGCAGCAATACCGTGGCGGCCTACGAGGTGCTGTGCCGGATGCCGCTGGAAGGACGCATCCTGCGCGCCGACGAGTTCGTCGAGATCGCCGAGAAGATGGGGGTGATTCACCGCCTCGACTGCCTGATCATCGAGGAGGCCCTGGGCCGTCTGCGCGACGCCGGCCACGACGGCCTGATGTTCCTCAACCTGTCGCCCCGGGCCCTGGTGCTCAACGAATTCGCCAAGTCGGTGCGCCGCGTGGTGGCCGATTCCGGGGTGGACCCGTCGCGCATCGTGTTCGAGATCACCGAGCGCGACACGGTGAAGAACCTGAGCCTGGTGCAGCGCTTCCTCAACGACCTGAAGTTCGACGGCTTCAAGCTGGCCATTGACGACTTCGGTTCGGGCTTCTCCTCCTTCCACTACCTGCGCCACTTCCCGGTGGACTACCTGAAGGTGGAGGGGGACTTCGTCATGAACATCCTGCAAAGCCCGCGGGACCGGGCCTTCGTCCAGAGCATGCAGTCTCTGGCCCAGGAACTGGGCATCCAGGTGGTGGCGGAGTTCGTCGAGAGTGCCGAGGTGCTGGAAGAGCTGCGGCGCATGGGCGTGGACCTGGCCCAGGGCTACTACATCGGCCGGCCCGAACCCCAGATCCTGCACGGCGCCTGGTCGCCGGCCGGGGAGCCGATGCTGGTCTGAGCGATGGCCTGACCGATTTCAGGCGTAGGCCCAAACCCCAAGCGGGGCGCGGCGTTCGCGGCAGGTGCCGTGGAACGCCGCGCCCCGCTTGGCTTTCCGGGATGGGGTCGTGAAGATCGTTGCCTGGCGCGGGGTTGCGCCAGGGGGGCAGGAGGCCGGGCTGCGGGTCAGCCCCGGATCCACTCCTGCCAGGCGGCGAACACCCGGGGGTTGAGGGCGGCCATCACCGGGCGCTTCCACACCGGAGCGGCGTTGAACTCGGTCTGGTCCAGGGTGGCCATCACCCCGCCCGCTTCCTTGAGGATCAGGCTGCCGGCGCAGTAGTCCCACAGCATCTGGCCGCCGTGCAGGTACACGTCCAGCCGGCCGGCGGCGACGAAGCACCATTCCAGGGTCGAGCAGCCGAAGTTGCGCTGGGAGTAGAAGGGCGGATCGCAGGCCAGCCGGTCGGCCAGGGCCTTGGGGATGCGCTTGAAATCGACCCCGGCCACGGCCCGCTCCAGGCTGTCCGCCACCGGGCGCAGGGGCAGGCGCTGGCCGTTGAGGTAGGCGCCGTTGCCTTCCCGGGCGTAGAACATCTCGTCGGTGATCGGCGAATAGGTCACCGCCAGCCGCGGCGTGCCGCCTTCGAAGAAGGCCACCGACACGGCGAACATGGGGATGCCGTTGATGAAGTTGGTGGTGCCGTCGATGGGGTCGAGGCACCACAGCCCGTCCCGGCCGGCGGCCCAGGCGCGGGCCTGCTCGTCCTCGCCCATCTCCTCGCCCACCACCGGGCAGTCGGCCACCCGGCGCAGTTCCCGGTAGAGGAAGTGCTGGGCGGCCAGGTCGGCTTCCGAGAACAGGGTGCCGTCGGCCTTCTGCTGCTGCTCCACGCGCAGGAAGCGGGGCATGATTTCCTGGCGCGACACTTGGCGCACCAGGTCGATGGTGGCGTCGAGCATGACCTTCAACGTGGCGGCGTCACGCATCGGCCTGGCTCCGTGCAAGGGGGGCGGGGTGGGGGAGCGGCATCAGGCCTTCCATTTCAGCGAGCAGCCGATGGAGGCCACCTGATCGGCCGGGCCCCGGCCGGTGTCGGCCACCAGGGTCATGGCCTCGTACAGCTCGCGCCGGGCGTCGGGCCGGGGCGTGTTCCGGCCGGTGTCGTCGAGCCGGCCCCGGTACTGAAGTTCCAGGTCGGCGTTGAAGCCGAAGAAGTCCGGGGTGCACACGGCGCCGTAGGCCCGGGCCACCGACTGGTCCTCGTCGTACAGGTAGGGGAAGGAAAAACCGTGGCGACGGGCGAACTCGCCCATTTCGGCAAAACCGTCCTCCGGGTAGGCGGCCACGTCGTTGCTGGAAATGGCGGCGAAGCCGATGCCCTTGGCCGCCAGATCCCGGGCGTCGCGCACCAGGCGGTCGACCACGGCCTGGACGAAGGGGCAATGGTTGCAGATGAAGACCACCACCAGCCCCTTGGGGCCGCGCAGGGCCTCCAGGCTGTGGCGACGCCCGTCGGTGCCGGGCAGGTCGAAATCGGGGGCTTTCCAGCCGAAATCGCAGAGGGGGGGATTCAAGGCGGCCATGATGCGGTACCTGAGAGAAGGGGCCCGGCGGGCCTGGACCCGGTGCGGGTAGGGGACGGCGCCGGTTCAAGGGATAATAGCACCCATGGCCCTTCCCCGATTCCACTGCCCCGATCCCGAGGGCCGGCTCGTTGCCGGCGCCACCTTCGACCTGCCCGCCGAGGCGGCCCATCACGCCGTACGGGTGCTGCGCCTGGCCGTGGGCGACGGCCTGTTGCTGTTCGACGGCGCCGGCCGGGAGTTCGCCGCGGTGTTGAGCGAGATCGGCAAGCGCGACGCCCGGGTCGCCGTGGGCGAGGCCACCGGCGCCGACCGGGAATCGCGCCTGGACGTGACCCTCTACCAGGCCCTCCAGTCTGGCGACAAGATGGATTACACGGTGCAGAAGGCGGTGGAGCTGGGGGTGGGGCGCATCGTCCCGGTGGACAGCCGGCGCAGCGTGCTGCGCCTGTCCGGCGAGCGGGCGGCCAAGCGGGTCGCCCACTGGCAGGGGGTGGCGGTGTCCGCCTGCGAGCAGTGCGGCCGCACGCGGGTGCCCGAGGTGGCGCCCATCATGCCTCTGGCCCAGGCCCTGGGCGGGGAGGAGAGTGGCGAACGCCTGCGTCTGCTGCTTGATCCGGAGGGGGGTATAACCCTGAACCAATTGCCCCCGGGCAGCCGCATCGACCTGCTGGTGGGAGCCGAGGGCGGCCTGGACCCGGAAGAGGAGACCGCCGCCCGGGCCGCCGGCTTCATCGGCCTGCGCCTGGGCCCCCGGGTGCTGCGCACCGAGACCGCGGCCCTGACGGCCCTGGCCGCCCTGCACGCGGTGCGCGGTGATTTTTGCTGATCGCCGGTTTCTGCCGGTTGCCTGATTTCCGCTGATTTCGGCTAAGCTGGGCCAGGCTCCGCCGGGGCCGGCCGATGCGCCGGACGTTGGCCGGGTGCGCCTCGCCGCCGGGCGGGAACGATGACATGAAACGGGGCCGGGCCCGACCCGGACCCCGGCCATCCTTGGGAGGTTGCGATGTTCGAATCCGCCGAACTGGGCCAGCGCGTCGACAAGGCCACCTACGATGCCGAGGTGCCCCAGCTGCGCGCCGACCTGCTCGACCTGCAGTACGACCTGCTGGCCGCCCGGCGCTTTCCGGTGCTGATCCTGGTCAACGGGCTGGACGGGGCGGGCAAGGGCGAGACGGTGAACCTGCTCAACGCCTGGATGGACCCGCGCCACATCCGCACCGAGGGTTTCGGCGATCCCAGCGACGAGGAACGCCAGCGCCCGCCCATGTGGCGCTACTGGCGAGCCCTGCCGGGCAAGGGGCGGGTGGGCGTGTTCTTCGGCAACTGGTACGCCGAGCCGATCACCGGCTGGGTGCGCAAGGACATGAAGCGGGCCGCCGCCGCCCACCACCTGGAGCGCATCCTGCGCTTCGAGAAGATGCTCGCGGACGAAGGCGCCCTGATCCTCAAGCTCTGGTTCCACCTCTCCCGGGACGAGCAGGAGCGGCGCCTCAAGACTCTCTCCAAGGACCCCAAGACCGCCTGGCGCATCACCGACCAGGACTGGTGGCGCTTCGAGAATTACGAGCGCTACCACCGCATGGCCGAGTACGTGCTGCGCCGCACCAGCACCGCCTACGCCCCCTGGGTGGTGGTGGACGGTTTCGATCCGCGCTACCGTGCCCTGTCCGTGGGGCGCATCCTGGCCTCGGCGATTCACCGTCGCCTGGCCATGCCGGACGCCACCCAGCGCATCGCCGCGGCTCCCTTCCAGCCCGTGGCCGGCACGGGCGTGAACGTGCTGTCCGCCCTGGACCTGGAGCAGCGCCTCAGCAAGAAAAAGTCCTACGCCAGCGAGCTGGCCCGCTGGCAGGGGCGGCTCAACCAGCTGGTGCGCGACGAGCGCTTCGCCAAGCGTTCCCTGGTGCTGGTGTTCGAGGGCAACGATGCCGCCGGCAAGGGCGGCGCCATCCGCCGCGTCACCGGTGCCCTGGATGCCCGCAGCTACCGGGTGGTGCCGATCGGCGTCCCTTCTGAGGAAGAGCGGGACCAGCCCTACCTGTGGCGCTTCTGGCGCCACGTGCCGGGCCATGGCCGGGTCACTGTCTTTGACCGTTCCTGGTACGGCCGGGTGCTGGTGGAGCGGGTCGAGCGCTTTTGCAGCGAGGCCGACTGGATGCGCGCCTACAGCGAGATCAACGATTTCGAGGACCAGTTGGTGCGCCATGGCGCGGTGGTGGTGAAGTTCTGGCTGGCCATTTCCAAGGACGAGCAGTACCGCCGCTTCAAGGAGCGGGAGGAAACCCGCTTCAAGCGCTTCAAGATCACCGACGAGGACTGGCGTAACCGGGAGAAGTGGAGCGACTACGAGACCGCCGTGTGCCAGATGGTGGACCGCACCTCCACCGAGGTGGCACCCTGGACTCTGGTGGAGGCCGAGGACAAGTACTTCGCCCGCATCAAGGTGCTGAAGACGGTAGTCCGGCAGCTGGAAGCGGCCCTGGACGGGGAGGCGGTCTGAGTCCATCCGCCGCCGCTGCCGGATGCCGGGGGCGCGGATGGGACGATGATGAGATCGCCACGGGGCGGGGCTGCGTCGGCCTGCGTGGCGGCCGGGTTTGGCGCTAGAATCGCGCCTTGATTGCTGCGCTGCGGCGTACCTTCTGCGCGCCGCCGCCCACCCGCTCTTCATGACCGCGAGGCCCCCATGTCCGGCTCGTCCGACCTTCCGAAGTCCCTGCCGTCCCAGCACTCCGAAAACTTCGTCGCCTGGTTCCGCTCGGTGGCGCCCTACGTCAATGGCTTCCGCGGCAAGACCTTCGTCATCGGCTTCGGCGGCAAGGCTATCTCCGGGCCCCTGGCCAAGACCTTCGCCTACGACATGAACCTGCTGGCCAGCCTGGGTGTACGCCTGGTGCTGGTGCACGGCGCCCGGCCCCAGATCGACGAGGAACTGCACGAGAAGGGCATCGAGCCGCGCTACCACGGCAGTTTCCGCATCACCGACGCACCCACCCTGGATTGCGTCATCGACGCGGTGGGCAGCGTCTACCTGGAAATCGAGGCCCTGCTCTCCCAGGGCCTGCCCAACACGCCGATGGCCGGCAGCACCATCCGGGTGGTCGGCGGCAACTTCATCACCGCCCGCCCGGTGGGGGTGGTGGACGGGGTGGACCTGCAATACACCGGCGCCGTGCGCAAGATCGACGGCGAGGGCATCCGCGCCCAGCTCGGGCTGGGCAACATCGTCCTGCTCTCCAACATCGGCGCCTCGCCCACCGGCGAGATCTTCAACCTGGGCATGGAAGACGTGGCCGAGGCGGTGGCGGTGGCGGTGGGGGCCGACAAGCTGCTCTACCTGACCGACAGCCAGGGCGCCACCGACGCCGAAGGCAAGCTGCTCGACGAACTGACGGCGGACGCCGCCGAGCAGTTGATGCGGGTGGGGGACTGGCTCTCGCCCGACCTCAAGCGCTATCTGCCCTGTGCCGTGCGCGCCAGCCGGCGCGGGGTGAAGCGGGTGCACATCATCGGCTACGCCGAGGACGGGGCGCTGCTCCAGGAACTGTTCACCCACGATGGGGTGGGCACAGTGATCACCCGGGAATCCCTGGATGTGCTGCGCGGCGCCAAGCCCGACGACATCGGCGGCCTGCTGTCGATCATCGAGCCCCTGGAGAACGACGGCACCCTGGTGCCCCGCCCCCGGGAACTGTTCGAGCGCGAAATCGGGCGCTTCTCGGTGATCGAGCACGACGGGGTGATCGTCGGCTGCGCCGCTCTCTACCCCTTCGGCAACGGCATGGCCGAGCTGGCCTGCCTGGCGGTCAGCCCGGACCACCGGCGCTGGGGCTACGGCGAGCGGCTGATGAACCACATCGAACAGCAGGCCCGGGTGGCCGGCGTCTCCCGCCTGTTCGTGCTCACCACCCGCACCTCCCACTGGTTCCTCGAACGGGGCTTCTCGGCGGCCTCGGTGGACGAGCTGCCGGACGAAAAGCGGCTGATGTACAACTTCCAGCGTCGCTCCAAGGTCATGGTTAAGGCGCTGGACGCGGCCTGACCGGAACGCCGGGCCGGCCTTATCGCGCTGGCCCGCTCCTTCGGGTGCTGCCGTTCTGCCCCGGATCAAGGCCCGGAGGCGGTGCGGCGCCGCTATAATCGATACCCGAGATTAATACTCAACTATTACGGCCCGCGGCAACGCGGCATTCCATCCGCGGAGGATTTTCATGGCACGTACCGTCAACTGCATCAAGCTCGGCCGCGAGGCCGAAGGGCTCGACTTTCCCCCCATGCCCGGCGAACTGGGCAAGAAGCTGTGGCTCAACGTCTCCAAGGAGGCGTGGCAGCAGTGGATCAAGCTGCAAACGATGATCATCAACGAGAACCGCCTCAACCTGGCCGACGCCCGGCACCGCAAGTACCTGCAAGAGCAGGTGGAAAAGCACTTCTTCGGCGAAGGGGCCGACCAGGTGCAGGGCTACGTTCCGCCCCAGGGCTGAACGGCGCGCCCACACCCCCGACGAGTCTCGGCGGAGCCGCTGGCGCCTTGGCGCGACGGCGGCTTCACGGCAATCCCGGAGGCGGCGGCGCTGTAGGAAATGGCGAGCCGCGATAACGGGAGCAAGCGACGCGGGAACAAGCGACGCGGGAACAAGCGACGGGCAACAAAAAAGCCGCAGGGCGCAGGCCGTGCGGCTTTTTTGCGTCCGGGCGCAGGCGCCCGGAACAGTGCAAGCGTCGCTTACTTCTTCTTGGCGGGCTTGTTCACGGCTTCCTTGAAGCCGGCGCCGGCGGAGAACTTCGGCACGGTGGCGGCCGGAATCTTGATCTTTTCGCCGGTCTTCGGGTTCTTGCCTTCGCGGGCAGCGCGGGTGCTGGACTTGAAGCTGCCGAAGCCGACCAGGGTGACGGAGTCGCCGCTGGCGACGGCCTTCACCACGGTGGAGGTCAGGGCGTCGAGAACGCGGCCGGCGGCAGCCTTGGTGACGTCCGCTTCCTGGGCGATGGCATCGATCAGTTCGTTCTTGTTCATGCAAACATCTCCTTCGTGAGATAGGAAGTCCGATTCAGGACAAGTAATGATCCCGGGCCGTCAGGCTAACCGCGAAAGTCCGTCAGGCCCGACAAGTTTATACAAGCCTCCGCAGGTCGCTCCAGAGGAGCGTTCTACGGCTGCTTTGAGACTCCGAGTGGCGCAAGCATAGCCCGGAAAACCGCTCTGCGCCAGCATTTGCAAGCGATTTGCCGGAGAAATATTTGCGTGCTGGGTATTGCGCCGGGGAGGGAACGATGCTAGCGGGATGGGGCGCCTGGCGGCCCGGCGCAAACCCTTGCCTGTGGCGGGTTTGCGCCGAAAAAGAACGATGTTGGGTGCCGCTCAATGCTCGTTGATTTCCCGGTCCAGTTCTTCGGGCGGAACGTGGCGCACGTTGCGGCCCTTGACCATGTAGATCACGTATTCGGCGATGTTCTTGGCGTGGTCGCCGACCCGCTCCACCGCCTTGGCGATGGCCATGATGTCGAGGGATTGGGAGATGGTGCGGGGGTCTTCCATCATGAAGGTGATGAGCTGGCGGGTGATGGCGTTGTGTTCCATGTCCACCTGCTCGTCCTTGTAGACCACGTCGGCGGCGGCGGCGGCGTCGAGGCGGGCGAAGGCGTCCAGGGCGGCGCGCAGCATGGTCAGGGCCAGGTCGGCGGTGTGGCGCAGCTCCACTTCCGGGGCGAAGGAGGCGTGCTGGTCGTACAGACGGACGCCGAGCTTGGCGATCTTCTGGGCCTTGCCGCCGATGCGCTCCAGGTCGGCGATGGTCTTGATCACGGTGGTGATCATGCGCAGGTCGATGGCGGTGGGCTGGCGCTTGGCGATCACCTGGGTGCAGGCCTCGTCCAGTTCGACCTCCAGCTGATTGACCCGGGCGTCGCCGACGATGACCCGCTCCAGGTCGGCGATTTCGCCGGAGTAGAGGCCTTCCATGGCCAGACGGAATTGCTGTTCAACCAGTCCGCCCATTTGCAGCACCCGGGTGCGCAGGCTTTCCAGTTCCAGATCGAATTGCTTGGAGGTGTGTTCGAGCATGGGGTCTCTCTTGTCTGAAAAAAGCCCCGTCCGGCGTTGCGGGCGGGGCCGATCAAAACGTGGAACCTAGCATTCCAATATGACAGAAATGTTGCGGTGGCGGATTGGGCGGCCGGCGCGGCCGTCCGGCCTCAGGATTTCGGGTGCAACTGCCGCACCCCGTCGGGGGTGCCGAGCAGCAACAGATCGGCGCCCCGGGCGGCAAACAGGCCGTTGCACACCACACCGACGATCTGGTTGATGTGGGCCTCCAGGGCCACCGGATCGTCGATGGACAGGCCGCGCACATCCAGGATCAGGTTGCCGTTGTCGGTGATAAAACCCTTGCGCAGGTGCGGGTCGCCGCCCAGCTTGGCCAGTTCCCGGGCCACGTGGGCGCAGGCCATGGGGATCACCTCCACCGGCAGGGGGAAGGCGCCCAGGGTCGGCACCAGTTTGGAGGCGTCGGCGATGCAGACGAAGGTGTCGGCCACTGCGGCCACGATCTTCTCCCGGGTCAGGGCGCCGCCGCCGCCCTTGACCATATGCAGGCGGTCGTTCACCTCGTCGGCGCCGTCCACGTAGACGGGAATCTCGCTTACGTCGTTCAGGTCGAGGATGGCGAAGCCATGGCTGCGCAGCCGGTCGGTGGAGGCTTCGGAGCTGGACACGGCGCCGCGGAAGCGCTCCTTGAACGGGGCGATGGCGTCGATGAAACAGTTGGCGGTGGAGCCGGTCCCCACGCCCAGCACCGCGCCTTGGGGAGCGTGGGCCACCACGTAGTCGGCGGCGGCCTGACCAACGGCGCGTTTCAGTTCGTCCTGGTTCATGGGGAAATCTCCTGTGGGGCAAAAGCGCCATTCTACGGGGCGGTGGCGGAGGCTGGCGACTGCCCGGAAGGGAAATCGGGGTGTCACGGCGCTGTCACGGCAGTGCCACGGCCCGGTCATGCGCCGGGCCCACCCTAGCGGCATGGCAAAGGTGCGTTCGATCTTCATCTCCGACGTCCACCTGGGCACCCGGGCGTGCCAGGCGGAACGGCTCCTCGACTTTCTCAAGGAAACCCCCGCCGACCATCTCTATCTGGTCGGCGACATCATCGATTTCTGGGCCATGGGGCGCTCGATCGCCTGGTCGGCGGCCCAGAACACGGTGGTGCAGAAGATTCTGCGCCGGGCCCGCCACGGCGAGCAGGTGGTGTTCGTCCCCGGCAACCACGACGAGGCCCTGCGCGAATACGTGGGCGTGGCTTTCGGCGACATCCGGGTCGAGTCCGAGTGGGTCCACGAAACTGCCGATGGACGCCGCTTTCTGCTGGTGCACGGCGACGAGTTCGACCAGGTGACCCGCTACCACCGTTGGGTGGCGGTGGTCGGCGACGTGGCCTACAACGCCCTGGTGCGCCTCAACGGCTGGCTCTCCTGGGTGCGCCGGCGCCTCGGCCGGCCGGGCTACTGGTCTCTGGCCGGCTACGCCAAGCGCAAGGTGAAGAGTGCCCTGCAGTTCATCTTCGACTTCGAGGACGCGGTGATCCGCCATGCCCGGGCCCGGGGCATGGACGGGGTGATCTGCGGCCACATCCACTGGGCGGCCATCAAGCAGGTGGACGGCCTCACCTACGTCAATTGCGGCGACTGGGTCGACTCGTGCACCGCCATCGTCGAGCACTTCGACGGCCGCCTGGAATTGGTGTCCTGGGGCTCGCCGTTCCTGCACGACGCCGACGCCCCCGCCGCCCTGCCGGCGCCCGAAGCGCCCTTGCCCCTGCCTGCACCGGCCGCCCTGCGTGGCGAGTCCGAGGTCGGCAACGGCGGAAGCCCCCATCCTCTCTATCCTTCTTCCCCGGAGGGCGCCTCCTGATGCCCATGACGCTCCATCCCGCGTCGCCGCCGTCGTTGTCTCGCCCCCTGACGGTGCTGATGGTTTCCGACGTTTATTTCCCGCGTATCAACGGCGTTTCCACCTCCATCGAAACCTTTCGCCGTACCCTGGCCGACCTGGGGGTGACGGTGCGCCTGGTGGCGCCCGCCTACGGTGCCTCCGACGACGCCGACGATGCCTTGTGGCGCGTCCCGGGCCGGCCGGTGCCCCGGGACCCGGAGGACCGGCTGATGGCCTGGCGCAAGCTGGGCCGCACCGTGGCCGAGGCCGCCGAGGGGGCCGACCTGATCCACGTCCAGACCCCGTTCCTGGCCCACTACGCCGGGGTGGCCGAGGCTCGGCGGCGGGGCGTGCCGGTGCTTGCCACCTATCACACCTTCTTCGAGGAATACCTGCACCACTACGCCCCCTTCCTCCCCGGCGCCCTGCTGCGCGGCTTGGCCAGGCGCCTGTCGCGCCACCAGTGCAATGGGGTGGACGAAGTGGTGGTACCCAGCCGGGCCATGGCCGAGCGCCTGTCGGACTACGGTGTGACGACGCCCCTCACCGTGCTGCCCACCGGCATCCCCATGGCCCGCTTCGACTGCACCGACACCGGGGCCCGGGCCGCGGCGCGGCAGCGCTTCCGCCTGGCCCACGGCATTGCGCCGGCCCGGCCCGTGGCCCTCTTCGTCGGCCGGGTGGCCTTCGAGAAGAACATCGCCTTTTTGCTCGAAGCCCACGCCCTGGCGCGCCGCCACCTGCCCGACCTGCTGCTGCTGGTTACCGGCGAGGGCCCGGCCCGCCCGGCCCTGGAACGCCATGCCGCCAGCCTGGGCCTGGGCGACTCGGTGCGCTTCCTCGGCTACCTGGAGCGGGAGCGGGCCCTGCCCGACTGCTACGCGGCGGCGGACGTCTTCGCCTTCGCTTCCCACACCGAGACCCAGGGGCTGGTGCTGCTCGAAGCCCTGGCCGCCGGGCTGCCGGTGGTGGCCCTGGCCGAGATGGGCACTCGCGACATCCTGCTCGACCGCGACGGCTGCCCCATGCCGGGCTGCGTGGTGCCCCGGGCCGAGGTGGCCGATTTCGCCCTGCACCTGGCCGACCTGCTGGGCGGCCTGCACCAGGATCCCCACGCCCGCCTCCGCCTGGAGCGGGAAGCCCGGGGCAGCGCCGCCGGCTGGTCCGACCAGGCCCTGGCCGCCCGCTTGGCCGAGCGTTATCACGCCCGCTGTGCCGTCGATCCCCGTCCCGCCCTCCTGATCCCCCGGCCAGAGGCCCGGGGCTGACCCCTTTTGCCCATGAACGCTCCCCACGACGAAAGCCCCTTCAAGGGCAAGACCGGCCTGACCCGGGTCTGGAATGCCCTCAACTATTCCCTGGCCGGCCTGCGCGCCGCCTACGCCTGCGAGGACGCCTTCCGCCAGGAAGTCTGGCTGGCCCTGGTGCTGGTGCCCCTGGCCTTCTTCCTGCCCGTCGCCGGGGTGGAGCGGGCCCTGATGGTGGGCAGCATCTTGCTGGTGCTGGTGGTGGAACTGCTCAACTCGGCGGTGGAGGCGGCGGTGGACCGAGTCTCCCTGGAGCACCACCGGCTGGCCAAGCGGGCCAAGGACATCGGCAGCGCGGCGGTGCTGATCGCGCTGATCAACGTGGCCCTGGTGTGGGGCTGCGTGCTGTTGTGATGCGGAGGGGCCGCTCTGCTCCTTCCGCGGCCCCTTCCTTTCCCCGTTGAGTGCAACCCCGTAGGAGGTCATGCCATGAACGCATCCGCCGTCCCGGTCCCGCCCCTGAAAGTGGCGGTGGTGACCGAAACCTATCCTCCGGAAGTGAACGGGGTGGCCATGACGGTGGGGCGGCTGGTGCAAGGCCTGCGCGCGCGGGGCCACCTGGTCACGGTGATCCGCCCGCGCCAGCCCGGCGACGGGGATGTCGGGGCCGGGGGCGCTAGCGCCCCGGCGGACCGCACCGTGGCCGGGCTGCCCCTGCCCGGCTATCCGGGGCTGCGCTTCGGCCTGCCGGCCAAGTCCCGCCTGCTGCGGGAATGGCGCCACGAGCGGCCCGACGTGGTGCACCTGGTGACCGAGGGGCCCCTGGGCTGGTCTGCCCTGGGGGCGGCGCGGCGTCTGGGCATTCCCGCCACCTCGGGGTTCCACACCAACTTCGACCGCTACAGCGTCCACTACGGCATGGGCTTTCTGCGCCCGGCGGTGGCCGCCTACCTGCGCACCTTCCACCGCCGCACCCGGGCCACCCTGGCGCCGACCATGGCCCTGGCGGCGGACCTGGCCGGGGAGGGCATCCCCGGGGTGAAAGTGGTGGGGCGCGGCGTGGATACTGCCCTGTTCGACCCGGCGCGCCGCGACGATGGGCTGCGCGCCGCCTGGGGCGTGGGCGAGGGCGGGCTGGCGGTGCTGTCGGTGGGGCGGCTGGCGGCGGAAAAGAACCTGCCCCTGACCCTCAAGGCCTTCGCCGCCATCCGCGCCCGGCGGCCCGACGCCCGGCTGGTGCTGGTGGGGGACGGGCCGCTGCGGCGCGGCCTGGAGGAACGCCATCCCGAACACCGCTTCGCCGGGGTGCGCATCGGCGAGGACCTGGCGGCCCACTATGCCTCCGGCGACCTGTTCCTCTTCCCCAGCCTGACCGAGACCTTCGGCAACGTAACCCTGGAAGCCCTGGCCAGCGGCGTGCCGACCGTGGCCTACCGCAGCGCCGCCGCCGCCGAGCTGATTGCCGACGGGGTGCAGGGGCTGACGGTCAGCCCGGGGGATGAGGACGCCTTCGCCGCCGCCGCCGTGGCGCTGGCCCTGGACGACGCGGGCCGGCCCCGGCTCGGCCGGGCTGCCCGGGAGCGGGCCCTGGCCTGCGCCTGGGAACAGGTGGTGGGGGATTTCGAGGCGGTGCTACGCGCCGTCAGCGCGGGCGACGGGCCGCAGCCCTACGCCGCGGAGGTGGCCGGGGCGGCGGGATCGCTGCCCTCGGCGCCGACGGTGTAGGCGATCAGTTCGTAGTCCGGGCCGTTCTCCAGCAGGTGCTGGAGAACCACCGGCTGGCGGGTACCGCCGGAAACCAGGGTGTAGCGCAGTCCGCCGGGGCCGAAGGTGCCCAGGGGGGCGAGCAGGTGACCGGCCTTGTCGTCCACCAGCAGAGCGTCCACCGTGCCGCGCAGCCCGCCGGTCTCGGCCGCCCAGGGGTCGTCGGGGCGCTTGATGGCTTCGAGCAGGGCGCAGCGGGGCTCTCCGGGTAGGAGAGCTAGGCCGGCGTTGTAGCGGCCGTGGCTGCGGGTCAGGCGGCGGATGAGGGCCAGCCGCCAATGCAGGGACTGGTCGGTGCGAAGGCCCACCAGGGCGCCGATGGCCTGCCACTGGCGCTTCACCGGGGGGCGGGCGCCCAGGCCCGACATGCTGATGTCGCGCAGTTCCCAGCGTTCCATCATCTGCCGGTCGCCGGCGGTTTCCAGGCTGGCCAGGACCTCCTCGGGCGTCAGCGTCTCGCCGGTGGGGGTGGGCAGGGCGAAGGCCTGGCGCATGGCCTGCTGGCTGGCAGCAGCGTATTCGAGCTGGCGGCCGGAACGGGCGTATTCGCCGGCGGCCACCATGCGGCGCGCCAGGTCGAAACCGGGCACCACCCGCAGGGCGCTCTGAGCGTCCTTGCGGGCGTGGCGGCGCTTGGGCGGGGTCTGGGACCAGTGCTGCATCAGGCGTTGCAGCAGGGCCGCCGCCTCCCTGTCGTTCTCGGGCGGGATGGACAGCCAGTCCGGCACGGTCTGCTGGCGCACCACGTCGCTCTTGAGGGGGAACAGCAGCATGCTCACCCGGCCCGGCCCCAGGTAGCGCCAGCCCGGCTCGGCGGCCTGTTCCGCCGTGGGGGATTCGATCATCCGCTCGGGGCCGCGCAGGCCGTCGGTGCGCAGGCGCCAGGGCGTGCCGGCGGCCGGGGTGTCGGCCAGGGTGAAGTGGGGCTCGGCCCAGGCGACGATGCGGTCGAGCAGGATCATCTGGCGCGGCGACAGGTTGCCCAGGGGGCCCAGCTCGTAGAACAGGCCGATGCGGTATTCGCGCCAGGGGGAGGTGTCGCCGGGGTCGCCGGGGTAAAGGATCTCGCGCAGGTGCAGGGCGCCCAGGGCGCGGGCCTTTTCCATCAGGGCGTGGGCGGCGGGCCACCATTCGCCCGGCAGGTCCTGGAAGCAGATGCGGGCCGCCAGCTTTTCCCGGGACAGGGCGCGCAGCATGCGCGCCAGGATCACGGTCAGGGCCTTGGGCTGCTGGGGCGACAGGGCCTCTTGCAGGTTGAGGGCCACTTCCAGGGCCCGGGCGGCGGTGTGGTAGTAGGACTCCAGGGCCTTCAGGGTGATCTCGGCCTGGGGGTCCAGGGTGTGCAACTGGCGGGCAGCATCGTCCCACAGGGCGGCGAGCCAGGGCTGGGCCGCCTCGTCCAAGCGCAGGATGGCGCGCTGGCAGGCGTCCCGGGGCAGTTGCCCGACCAGGGGGGCGGCGTCGGCCAGCCAGCCGCGCAGGGCCATCAGCGCGTGAGTGGGGCGCTTGCCAGCAAGGTCGGCGATGACGGCGGCCAGGTTGTCCGCGGTGCCCAGCGGGTGGTCGCTGCGCTCGCCGCGGAGGCGGGAGACGAAGTGCTTCAACATTGGCGGATTATTGCAAAGTCGGTACGAAAATGACCGTGCCTCTTCCGTCGGGTTCGCCATTTCGTGAAATAGTTGGCAAAAAAGCGGCGGAGGGCTTGTGCCGCTCCGCCGCTTTTTTTGCCGGGATTGCCGAGGCGATTCGTAGTGACTCGCGGCGCGTCAGCGCTTCTTCATCGGCGGCAGGTCGGTGCACGAGCCGTGGGCGACTTCGGCGGCCATGCCGATGGATTCGCCCAGGGTCGGGTGCGGGTGGATGGTCTTGCCGATATCCACCGCGTCGCAGCCCATCTCGATGGCCAGGGCCACCTCGCCGATCATGTCGCCGGCGGAGGGGCCGACGATGGTGCCGCCGATCACCCGGTGCGACTCGGCGTCGAACACCAGCTTGGTGAAGCCGTAGTCGGCGCCGTTGGCGATGGCCCGGCCGGAGGCGGCCCAGGGGAACTTGGCCACTTCGACCTTGCGCCCGGCCTGCTTGGCCTCGTCCTCACCGACGCCGACCCAGGCCACTTCCGGGTGGGTGTAGGCCACCCCGGGGATGACCTGGGCGTCGAAGGCGACCTTCTGACCGGCGGCGGCCTCGGCGGCCACGTGGGCTTCATGCACGGCCTTGTGGGCCAGCATCGGGTTGCCGACGATGTCGCCGATGGCGAAGATGTGCGGCACGTTGGTGCGCATCTGGGCATCTACCGGGATGAAGCCGCGCTCGCCGACGATCACGCCGGCCTTTTCTGCTCCGATCTTCTTGCCGTTGGGGCTGCGCCCGGCGGCTTGCAGAATCAGGTCGTAGCGCTGCGGCCCGGCGGGGGCCTTGTCGCCCTCGAAGGTCACCCACAGGCCGTCGTCCTTGGCGTCCACCGCCACGGTCTTGGTCTTGAGCATGACCTGGTCGAAGCGGTGCAGGTTCTGCTTTTCCCAGACCTTGACCGCGTCCCGGTCCGGGCCCTGCATCAGGCCGTCGAGCATTTCCACCACATCGACGCGGGCGCCCAGGGTGGAATAGACCGTGGCCATTTCCAGGCCGATGATGCCGCCGCCGATGACCAGCATCTTCTCGGGCACGAAACGCAGTTCCAGGGCACCGGTGGAATCGACGATGCGCGGGTCGCGGGGGATGAAGGGCAGGTGCACCGCGGCGCTGCCGGCGGCGATGATGCACTGCTTGAAGCGCAACACCTGCTTGGCGCCGGTCTTGTCCTGGCCGGCGCCGTCGGTGACTTCCACTTCCACGTGGTGGGCGTCGATGAAGCTGCCGTAGCCGCGTACCACGTCCACCTTACGCGCCTTGGCCATGCCGGCCAGGCCGCCGGTGAGCTTGCCCACCACCTTGGCCTTGTGGGCGCGCAGCTTGTCGATGTCCACCTGGGGCGCCGCGTAGGTCACGCCCAGGTCGGCGAAATGGGCGGTCTCGTCCATCACCGCGGTGACGTGCAGCAGGGCCTTGGAGGGGATGCAGCCGACGTTGAGGCAGACGCCGCCCAGGGTGGCGTAGCGCTCGACGATGACGGTCTTTTGCCCCAGGTCGGCGGCGCGGAAGGCGGCGGAATAGCCCCCCGGGCCGGCGCCCAGCACCAGCATGTCGCACTCCACGTCCACCGGGCCGCTGTAGGCGCCGGCGGCCTGGGGGGCGGCTGCGGGAGCGGCCGGGGCGGCGGGCACCGGGGCCGGTGCTGCCGCCGTCGGCGCAGGCGCCGCCACGGCAGCGCTGGCTTCCAGCACCAGGATCAGGCTGCCTTCGCTGACCTTGTCGCCGACCTTGACCTTGACCTCCTTGACCACGCCGGCGGCCGAGGAGGGCACGTCCATGGTGGCCTTGTCGGATTCCAGGCTGACCAGGGCGTCCTCGGCCTTGATCGTATCGCCGGGTTTGACGAACACCTCGATGACGGGCACGTCCTTGAAGTCACCGATGTCCGGGACCTTTACTTCAACCAGTTGGCTCATGGCGTTCCCCTTACAGCATGACCCGGCGGAAGTCCGCCAGCAGCTTGGCCAGTTCGGCGTTGAAGCGGGTCGCCAGGGCGCCGTCGATGACGCGGTGGTCGGCGGACAAGGACAGGGGCACGATCAGCCGCGGCACGAATTCCTTGCCGTTCCACACCGGCTTCATGGTGCTCTTGGAAACGCCCAGGATGGCCACTTCCGGCGCATTGACGATGGGGCTGAACGCCGTGCCGCCGATGCCGCCCACCGACGAGATGGTGAAGCTGGCGCCCTGCATGTCGGCGGGCTTGAGCTTGCCGTCCCGGGCGGCCTTGGCCAGTTCGCCGGTTTCCTTGGCGATCTCGAAGATGCCCTTCTTGTCGGCGTCCTTGAGCACCGGCACCACCAGCCCGTTGGGCGTGTCGGCAGCAAAACCGATGTGGTAGTACTGCTTCAGCACCAGGTTGTCGCCGTCCAGGGAGCTGTTCAGCAGCGGGAACTGCTGCAGTGCCTTGACGCAGGCCTTGATGATGAAGGCGAGCATGGTCAGCTTGAGGCCGGCCTTCTCGTTCTCCTTGTTGAGGGCGACGCGGAAGGCTTCCAAGTCGGTGATGTCGGCATCCTCGTGGTAGGTCACGGCCGGGATCATCACCCAGTTGCGTGCCAGGTTGGCACCGGAAATCTTCTTGATGCGCGACAGGGGCTGGGTTTCGATGGGGCCGAACTTGGCGAAGTCCACCTTGGGCCAGGGCAGCAGGTCCAGGGTTCCGCCACCGGTGATGCCGCCGCCGGCTGCGGTGGCCGCACCGGGCACGGCGCCGGTGCTCATGACCCCCTTGATGAAGGCCTTCACGTCCTCGGTCAGGATGCGGCCCTTGGGACCGCTGGCGGCGACCTTGGTCAGGTCCACCCCCAGCTCCCGCGCGAAGGCGCGCACCGACGGGCTGGCGTGCACCTTGCCGCCCAGGGCGGGCAAGGGGGCGGCCGGGCTGGGGGCAGGGGCGGCTGCCACCGGGGCGCTGGGCGCGACGGGCGCGGTTGCCGGGGCCGTGCTCGGGGCAGGCGCCGGCGCCGCAGCAGCGGCCGGGGTGGCGCTTCCCGCCGCTTCCAGCACCAGGATCAGGGTGCCTTCGCTGACCTTGTCGCCGAACTTGACCTTCAGTTCCTTGACCACGCCGGCGGTGGGGGCGGGCACGTCCATGGTGGCCTTGTCGGATTCCAGGCTGATCAGCGGGTCCTCGGCCTTGACGGTGTCGCCGGGTTTGACGAACACCTCGATGATCGGCACGTCCTTGAAGTCGCCGATGTCCGGTACCTTCACGTCCACCAGGCCGCCCGCGGTGGCGGGGGCGGCGGCAGGCGCCGGGGCCGGAGCGGCGGCCACGGGGGCAGGAGCCTGGACCGGAGCCGGCGCCACTGCGGGCGCAGGCGCGGCGGCCGTGCTGGCCGTTGCGCTGGCTTCCAGCAGCAGCACCAGGCTGCCTTCGCTGACCTTGTCGCCGACCTTGATCTTGATCTCCTTGACCACGCCGGCGGCGGGGGAGGGGACGTCCATGGTGGCCTTGTCGGATTCCAGGCTGATCAGGGCGTCCTCGGCGTTGACGCTGTCGCCGGGTTTGACGAACACCTCGATGACCGGCACGTCCTTGAAGTCGCCGATATCCGGGACCTTCACTTCGATGATTTGACTCATGTTCCGTGGCTCCCCTTAAACGGACATGGGATTCGGCTTCTCGGGATCGAGGCCGTACTTGTGGATGGCGGCGGCGACCTTGTCGCGCTCGATGGTGCCTTCGTCGGCCAGGGCCTTCAGCGCGGCGACGGCGACCCAGTGGCGGTCCACCTCGAAGAAGTGGCGCAGCTTTTCCCGGGTGTCGGAACGGCCGAAGCCGTCGGTGCCGAGCACCACGTAGCGGCGATCCACGTAGGGGCGGATCTGCTCGGCCACCAGCCGCACATAGTCGGTGGAGGCGATGACCGGGCCGCGGGTGTCGGCCAGGCATTTCTCGACGTGGGTGACACGCGGCTTTTCCAGCGGGTGGAGCAGGTTCCAGCGTTCCACCGCCTGGCCGTCGCGGGCCAGTTCGGTGAAGGACGGGCAGGACCACAGATCGGCTTCCACGCCCCAGTCCTGGCGCAGCAGCTCGGCGGCGGCCATCACTTCGCGCAGGATCGAGCCGGCGCCCAGCAGCTGGACGCGGGGGGCGTCGGAGGCCTGGCCCTTCTTCAGCTGGTACATGCCCTTGAGGATGTCCTGCTGGCTGCCTTCGGGCATCTCCGGGTGCTCGTAGTTCTCGTTGAGCACGGTGACGTAGTAATAGACGTCCTCCTGCTCCTGCACCATGCGGCGCAGGCCGTCCTGGACGATCACCGCCACTTCGTAGGAGAAGGTCGGGTCGTAGGAGACGCAGTTGGGGATCACCGCGGAGAGCACATGGCTATGGCCGTCCTCGTGTTGCAGGCCCTCGCCGTTGAGGGTGGTGCGGCCCGAGGTGCCCCCGAGCAGGAAGCCCCGGGTGCGCTGGTCGGCGGCCGCCCAGCACAGGTCCATGGTGCGCTGCAGGCCGAACATCGAGTAGAAGATGTAGAAGGGGATCATCTGCACCCCGTGGGTGCTGTAGCTGGTGCCTGCGGCGACCCAGTCGGCCATGGCGCCCAGCTCGTTGATGCCTTCCTGAAGGATCTGGCCGTCCTTCGACTCCTTGTAGAACATGAGCTGGTCATGGTCTTCGGGAACGTACTTCTGGCCTTCCTGGTTCCAGATGCCGTACTGGCGGAACATGCCCTCCATGCCGAAGGTGCGCGATTCGTCCGGGACGATCGGTACCACGCGGCGGCCCAGGGTCTTGTCCTTCAACAGGGTGTTGAGGATGCGCACGAAGGCCATGGTGGTGGAGAACTCGCGGCCTTCGCCGGACGCCTTGAGCAGGCCTTCGAAGGCGGACAGCGGCGGAGCGGGCAGGGGATCGGCCTTCTGCCGGCGCACCGGCAGGTAGCCGCCCAGGGCCTGGCGCCGTTCGCGCATGTAGGTCAGTTCGGGGGAGCCTTCGGGGAAGGTCAGGTAGGGGACTTCCTCGATCTTGTCGTCCGGCACCGGCAGGTTGAAGCGGTCACGCATGCGCTTGAGCGCCTCGGTACCCATCTTCTTGGCCTGGTGCGAGATGTTCATGGCCTCGCCGGCGTCGCCCATGCCGAAGCCCTTGATGGTCTTGGCCAGGATGACGGTGGGCTGGCTCTTGGAGTCGGAGGCAGCCTTGAAGGCGGCGAATACCTTGAACATGTCCAGGCCGCCGCGGTTGAGATTCCAGACGTCGTCGTCGGTCCAGTCGGCCACCAGCTCCTTCAACTCCGGGGTGTTGAAGAAATGCTCGCGCACGTAGGCGCCGTTCTTGGCCTTGAAGGTCTGATATTCCCCGTCGACGCATTCCATCATGCGCTTCTTGAGGATGCCCTTCTTGTCGCGGGCGAACAGGGTGTCCCAGTGGGTGCCCCAGACCACTTTGATGACGTTCCAGCCGGCGCCGCGGAAGTCGGACTCCAGCTCCTGGATGATCTTGCCGTTGCCGCGCACCGGGCCGTCGAGGCGCTGCAGGTTGCAGTTCACCACGAAGATCAGGTTGTTCAGCTTTTCCCGGCCGGCCATGCCGATGGCGCCCATGGATTCGGGCTCGTCGATCTCGCCGTCGCCGAGGAAGGCCCACACCTTGCGGTTGTCGGTCTTGGCCAGGCCCCGGCTTTCCATGTACTTCATGAAACGGGCCTGGTAGATGGCCTGGATCGGCCCCAGGCCCATGGATACGGTGGGGAACTGCCAGAAGTCCGGCATCAGCCAGGGGTGCGGGTAGGACGAAATGCCCTTGCCGTCCACTTCCTGGCGGAAGCTGTCCATCTGCGCTTCGGTCAGACGGCCGAGCATGAAGGCGCGGGCATAGACACCGGGGACCGAGTGGCCCTGGAAGAAGATCAGGTCGCCGCCGTGGTTTTCGCTGGGGGCGTTCCAGAACCAGTTGAAGCCCACGTCGTAGAGCACGGCGCTGGAGGCGAAGGAGGCGATGTGGCCGCCCACGTTGGTGTGCTTGTTGGCGCGCACCACCATGGCCATGGCGTTCCAGCGAATGTAGGTGCGGATCTTTTCTTCCAGATCCGGGTTGCCCGGGTAGTGGGGCTGCTGGCTGACCGGAATGGTGTTGTAGTAGCCAGTGTTGGCGCTATAGGGCAGATCCACGCCCTCGTCGCGGGCACCGTCGATCAACCGTTCGATCAGGTAATGGGCCCGTTCCGCCCCTTCCTTTTCCACCACTGCCCCGAGGGCGTCCAGCCATTCCTGGGTTTCCCGGGGGTCCACGTCCGCCAAAGGATTGTTCTCGGGCGTCTCTGCCATGGTTCGTCTCCTGATTTATGTCAGCACCGGATCGGCGCCATCGCTGTTGGCGGCGTTTGCTTCGACCGAAGAAAACGGATGCCGATCCGGTGCGGGGGCGAAAATGTCGTCGGAGTGTCTCGGGCGCTTCCCGGCGAGCGCTTCCGCAGGAAAGGTACGCGACACAGCGTAATACGTGATTCGGGGATCATGTCCCGCGCCGCACAATTTCGCATCGTAAGATGATTTTTTGCGATACGCAATATTGCGCTGCAATAACCGCCAGGCCTGGCTTTGCCCGCGTTTTTACGCCACTCTCCGGGTTGGCCGGGTTTTTTCCTGGAAAGCCGCGCCGTTCCTGGTTTTTCCTTGTTTATCAAATGCTTTGCGCCATGCCCGACGATTGCCCCGATGACCCGACGATCTCCTTGCCGGCGCTACCGAAATGGCCGGATTTGGCCGAGGCCGTCCGCCGCCTGAAGCTGGCCATCGAGGTGGCGCTGGATTGCCCGCCGAGTCCGGCCGGTCTGCACGCCTTCGTCGATGAGCGCGAGGCGGTCCGGGCGCTGGTGCTGCACGGGGCCGATTACGACCGGCTCGCGCCGACCTTGGCCGCCCACGCCGAAGGCGGCCTGGGCGGGCGCCTGCTGGTGGTGTGCGGCCCGTCGGAGCGGCTGGGGCGGCTGCCGTTCCCGGTGTTCGTGCCGGCCGACGCTGCCGAGGCGGTGCGCCTGCTGCCCCAGGCGCTGGCCTTGTCCGAGGAGTTCACCACCCCGGTGTGCCTGGCCCTGGCCGGCGTGGGTGGCGCATGCCTGGCGCTGGAGCAGGTCGCGGCGCTGCTCGCCGGCCTGCCGCCGGCCGTTCCCCAGCCCGAGGCAGCGGCGGCCCGGGCGGTGGCCCTGGCCAATCATGTGGAAGGGCTGGGGGCCTGGCGCTTGCAGCGCAGCGGCGACCGGCGCCTGGGGCTAATTTGCGCCGGCCCGGGCTGGCTTCTTGCCCGCCACCGCTATCCGCAGGCCCGCTGCCTGCGCCTGGACCTGGCTTGGCCGTTGCCGCTGAAGACGATCAAGGGCGTGGTGGCCGTGTCCGCGCTGACCTGCTGGGCCCCCGGGGGCGGCGACTGGGTGCCGGCGGCCCTGGCCGAAGAGGGGATAGTCCTGCAATGCGGGGAGATTCCGCCGTTTGCCGCTGGCCGGGAGTCAAGGGGAAAAGTGGGGTAAAATTCGCCCGAACAGACCTTGCACACCATGATCGGACACGGCCCCCGTGTCCGTTTTTGCTTTTCCGGATACGACCATGACGGCGAAACTCCTCGACGGTAACGCGCTGGCCAAGAAACTGCGCGCCGACTTCAAGGCCCGGGCCGAGGCCCTGGCCGCCCAGAGCACCCGCCCCGGGCTGGCGGTGATCCTGGTGGGCGAGAACCCCGCCTCCCAGGTCTACGTGCGCAACAAGGTTAATGCCTGCGCCGAGGCCGGTTTCCATTCGGTCAAGCTCGACTACCCCGCCGACGTGGCGCCGGCCGAGGTGCTGGCCAAGATCGCCGAACTCAACGCCGATCCGGCCATCCACGGCATCCTGGTGCAGTTGCCCCTGCCGCGCCAGTTCGACGAGGACGAAGTGCTCGAAGCCATCTCCCCGGAAAAGGACGTGGACGGCTTCCACGCCGAGAATGTGGGTGCCCTGATGCAAGGCAACCCGCGCTTCCTGCCCTGCACGCCCTATGGCGTGATGAAGCTGCTGGAAGAAGCCGGCGGCTCGCTGAAGGGCAAGGAGGCCGTGGTGATCGGCCGCTCCAACATCGTCGGCAAGCCCATGGCCATGCTGCTGCTGCACGCCGGCTGTACCGTCACCGTGTGCCATTCCCAGACCGCCGACCTGGGCTTCCACACCCGCCGCGCCGACATCCTGGTGGCGGCGGTGGGCCGTCCCCGTTTCGTCACCGGCGACATGGTCAAGCCCGGCGCCGTGGTCATCGACGTGGGCATCAACCGCTTGCCGGCGGAGCAGGGCGGCAAGCTGTGCGGCGACGTGGATTTCGATTCGGTCAAAGAGGTGGCCGGTGCCATCACCCCGGTGCCTGGCGGCGTCGGGCCGATGACCATCACCATGCTGCTCGCCAACACCCTGGAATCGGCCGAACGGGCCGCCGCCAAGTAACCTGCCCTCAGCACACAAGGACACACAATGACCGACAAGCATCCCCTGGTGGGCATCGTCATGGGCTCGGATTCGGACTGGCCGGTGATGCAGGCCGCCGCCGTCATGCTCAAGGAATTCGGCGTGCCCTTCGAGGCCCGCGTGGTTTCCGCCCACCGCACCCCGGACCTGCTGTTCGACTACGCCGCCACCGCCGGCGAGCGGGGGCTGAAGGCGATCATCGCCGGGGCTGGCGGCGCCGCCCACTTGCCGGGCATGCTGGCGTCCAAGACCATCGTCCCGGTGCTGGGCGTGCCGGTGCCGTCCAAGCATCTGTCCGGCCAGGATTCGCTCTACTCCATCGTGCAGATGCCCAAGGGCATCCCGGTCGCCACCTTCGCCATCGGCGAGGCTGGTGCCGCCAATGCCGCCCTGTTCGCCGTGGCCCAGCTGGCCACCCAGGACGCCGCGCTGGCCGCCAAGCTGGCGGCCTTCCGCCATGCCCAGAGCAGCAAGGTTCTGGCCATGAAGCTGCCGGAAGTGTGATCGTGAGCGACGCCATCACCCCGATCCTGCCGCCCGCCACCCTGGGCATGCTGGGGGGCGGCCAGCTCGGCCGCTTCTTCGTCGCCGCCGCCCACGAGGTGGGCTACCAGGTGTGGGTCCTGGACCCGGACGCCAACAGCCCGGCGGGCAAGATCGCCGACTGCCACCTGCAGGCCGCCTACGACGACTACGCAGCCCTGGATCAGTTCGCCCAGGGCTGCGCCGCGGTGACCACCGAGTTCGAGAACGTGCCGGCGGATACCCTGGACTACCTGGCCAAGTTCGTCCCGGTGCGGCCCCATGCCGGCGCCGTGGCGATTTGCCAGAACCGGGTTGCGGAAAAATCCTTCCTGCGCGACAACGGCATTCCCCACGCCGCCTTCGCCGCCATCGCCAACGAGGATGACCTGCGCGATACCGCCAAGGTCGGCGCCCACCTGTTTCCGGGCATTCTCAAGGTCGCCCGCTTCGGCTACGACGGCAAGGGCCAGGCAGTGGTGAACAGCCGGGAAGAAGCCATCGCCGCTTTCCAGGCATTCAAGGGCGAGATCTGCGTCCTAGAGCAGAAGCTGCACCTGGATTACGAAGTCTCGGTGGTGTTGGCCCGGGATGAGCGCGGTGCCACCCGCTGCTTCCCCACGGCCGAGAATATCCACCGTAAGGGCATCCTCGACATTTCCATCGTCCCGGCCCGGGCCTCGGCCTGCACCGCCGACAGCGCTCAGGAAGTGGCCGAGCGCATCGCCGACAAGCTTGGCTACATCGGCACCCTGGGGGTGGAGTTCTTCGTCTCCCGCGGCCAGTTGTATGTCAACGAGATGGCGCCGCGCCCTCACAACAGCGGCCACTACACCCTGGACGCTTGCGTCACCGACCAGTTCGAACAGCAGGTGCGCGCCCTGTGCGGCCTGCCCCTGGGCGAGTCCCGCGCCCACTCGGCGGCGGTGATGGTGAACCTGCTCGGCGACATCTGGTTCGAGAAGGATGCCGACGGCAACGAGCGCTACCGGGAACCCGACTGGGCCAAGTTGTACGCCGTGCCCAACCTCAAGCTGCACCTCTACGGCAAGCACCACGCCCGTCATGGTCGCAAGATGGGGCACTTCACCGTGATCGACGCCGATCCGGCCCGCGCCCTGATCCTTGCCCAGGCGGCCCGCGCCGCCATCGGCATCCAGGACTGAGTCCCGGAACCCGCCATGACCGACGCCGCCCAGTCCCCGTCGTCAGCAACATTGCCCGCCACCGTTTCCGATGCCGATTTGGCGCGGGCGGTGGCGTTGCTCAAGGCTGGCGAGTTGGTGGCCTTTCCCACCGAGACCGTCTACGGCCTCGGCGCGGACGCAGCTAATGCGGCGGCAGTGGCCAAGATATTCGCCGCCAAGGGCCGGCCGGCGGATCACCCGGTCATCGTGCATCTGCCCTGTTCCCAGGCCATGGAAAACTGGGCCCAGGACATTCCGGCGGTGGCCTGGGAGCTGGCCGAATACTTCTGGCCCGGCCCCCTGACTCTCATCCTCAAGCGCCAATCTTGGGTGCCCGATGCGGTCACTGGCGGGCAGGACACCGTGGGCCTGCGCGTCCCCGGGCATCCGGTGGCCTTGGCGCTGCTCCGGGCCTTTGCCGCGGCTGGCGGCAGCGGCGGCGTGGCCGGCCCGTCGGCCAACCGTTTCGGCCGCATCAGCCCCACTGCCGCCCGCCACGTCCAGGAAGAGCTGGGCGACCGGGTGGCGATGATTCTCGACGGTGGCGAGTGCCCCGTGGGCATCGAGTCCACCATCGTCGACCTATCCTCGGGCCAACCGCGCCTGCTGCGCCCCGGCCACATCCGCCCCGACCAGCTGGAAGCGGTGATGGGTGTGCCTTTGGCGCTGCCTGAGCACCTGCGCGATGCCGACGTGCCCCGGGTCTCCGGCGCCCTGGCGGCCCACTACGCCCCCCGCACAAGGCTGACCCTGGTCGGCTCGGCGGCGTTGCAGGCCGAGGTTTTGCGCGCAGGCGGTCAGCCGATGGCGGTCTATGCGTGGTCTTGCGCTGCGCCCGTGGGTTTGCCAGAAGGTGTTGCGTGGGTCTCTGCGCCTGCGACTCCCGATGCCTACGCCCACGACCTCTACGCCGCCCTGCGTCGCCTCGATGGCCTGGGGGTCGCCCAACTGCTGATCGAGACACCGCCGACCGGCTCTGCTTGGTCCGCCATCCACGACCGCCTCGGCCGCGCTGCCTGCGGTGCCGGTGCGGACAAGGACGAAACCTGAAGCGGTTGGTTGGTGGCAAAGGGGCTTCGCTTTGACAACCGGGGCGAAGTCGCTATAATCGGCCGCTCATTTTGGGGCGGTAGCTCAGCTGGGAGAGCGTCGCGTTCGCAATGCGAAGGTCGTGAGTTCGATCCTCATCCGCTCCACCACTTTCAAAGCCCAGCCCTTATCGGTTGGGCTTTTTCACATCTGGGCTTTCCCCTGCTGTGCGGGGATTCCGCCGATGTTGCGTGTGCCACAGGCAGTGTCGCGCTAACCAGAAAGCGCCTGTCGACCAGCCCAGTTTGACTCTTTTCTGGTCTCTGTTCTCAAAAAAACGGCCAGAACTTCGCCAGCCAAGCACACGAAGAAACCCTTTCGTGACAGGCGCTTGCCATCGATGTGCTGTATCGGGTTCGACGTATGAACAGCCTGTCCCAATAGTCGAACCGATAGCCGCATGGCAGCGATCGTCAGCCCTTGGGTGGGTGCGGGTCGTTGCCGTAACTGTTGCACTCGCGGATGCGGCTGTTCTCGCTATGAATCAAGACCTCGCTACGTTGGTTAATGGCGATGTCACGGGCGGACCATTCGGCCTCGGGCTGGGGGCGGTGATGCGAGGTGTCTCGCTGATTGCCTGCGCCACGCACGGCCCAGCCATAGTCACGCTTCACTACATGCCGGTTTTTACCGGCCATTTCAAAATCCTTTCAGCACCATGAAGGTTGGGTCGCTGTTGCCGATGGATATGGCAATGGCGGCTTCTCTGGTGGCAATATGGAGCTGCCGGCGCAGTGCCGATTGATGGCTGACATTGAGGACGGAAAGATCGACATCGTTGTGGTCTACAAAATCGACCGCCTCGCGCGTAGCCTACCGGGCTTCGCGCGACTGGTGGAAGTGTTCGATCGGTACAGAGTCTCGTTCGTGTCCGTGATCCAGCAGTTCAACGCCATCGCCTCGGTGGGGCGTCTGACGCTCAACATCCTGCTCTCCTTTTCCCAATTCGAGCGTGAGGTCACGGGGGCGCATCCGCAACAAGATCGCCGCCAGCAAGGCCAAGGGCATGTGGATGGGTGGAGTGCCACCTTTGTGGTTATGACGATCAAAGATCGCACGCTCATCGTTAACGAAAGAGAAGTGGCGCTGGTGCGCGAGATCTTCACCCCTTGCGCAGAACGCGGATCAGTGTCTCGTCTGGTACGGGGGCTCTAGGTTGAAGGCCACACCACCAACTCCTGGGAGATCCAGGCCGGAAAGCTTCACCACGGTCGGATCATTGATCAGCAGTACCTGTTCAAGCTGCTGCGCAACCGTTTGTACCTGGGTGAGATCATGCATAAGGGCGAGGTCTTCAAAGGCCAACGCCAGCCTATCATCTCGGTGGCGCAATGGGAGGCGGGTGACGCCATCATTGTGCATCGCAAGCGCGGCACGACCCGTGACCGGTACAACGAGATCCCGGCGCTGCTGGCGGGATTCCTCTAAGCCCCTGACGGTTAGCGCATGTTGTCGATCTGCACGCAAAAGAAAAACTGCAAGCGTTACCAGGTGCTGGTATGACCCAGAGAGCCCGGTAACGATGCAAGAACGAGATATCGGTGGCGGGCCCTCGCGGGAATACCAAAGTCAGGGCCGCGCCGTGACCTTTGTCCCCTTGACCATCAAGCGCAGGCAGCGAAACATTGGCGCCGGGAGAAAACGCCACCGAATAGGAAGCACGGATGTGATGAACTATAGAAATGTCACATTGCCGCGCTGCAATACCAAGGGATAAAATACTAACAATAAAGATAACCTCCGGAGGTGGCGATGCACTGGTATCTCGTTCATACCAAGCCTAGGCAGGAAAAGTGCGCCCTGGACAACCTCCATCAGCAGGGTTATCAGTGCTACCTTCCAACCCTCCCCTCAGAAAAGCTCCGTCAGGGGGTGCTTACGGTTGCAGACGAGCCCCTGTTTCCGCGCTACCTGTTCATCCGGCTGGGCATGGACGGTACGGCCAAGAGTTGGGCGCCGATCCGTTCCACTAAGGGCGTCAGTCGCCTGGTCAGTTTCGGGATCGAGCCTGCTCGGGTGGGCGATGGCCTGATCGAACTGTTGCGAACACAGGAAGCGTCGGTCAAGGCTGAACCCGAGCGCTTGTTCAGGCGGGGGGAACGCGTGCTCCTCACAGAAGTACCGTTTGCCGGTATCGAAGGCGTCTACCAAATGTCTGACGGCGAGCGTCGGGTCATGGTGCTGATCGAGATTCTGAGCAAGCCCGTGGCTGTGCGTGTCGCACCGGCGAGTTTGCGCAAGGCGAGCTAGCCCGTATTGCTATTGCTCGTTTGGCAAGAGCCTTCCTCAAAGTCATGACGGTGTGGCACAATACTGTTTGTCCATCGAGCTTGCGGCAGCGCCCTTTGCCGCACTTCACTTTATTGCTCCGGGTCCCTGCTAAAATCCACTGACCGCGCTTGCTGATCGTGAAACGGCATGGCGGTAGCGTGCTTAAATCACCTTGAGTCTAGTGTCCCCGCTGCAGAAACTATCTGGTTTTCAAGAGGAAATCCTGTTCGAAGTTCTGCGTCGTCTACACCAGGCGCCCCAAGTCAGTCAGTTCGCTCTGGAGAGGGGGCTGGATGTGGGGCTCGGCACGATCAATTTCTGCTTCCAGGCGCTGGTTGAGAAGGGTTTTGTCAAGATGCTGAATTTCAGCCAGAGCAAGAACAGGCTGTGCTATGCATATTTGCTGACCCCTGCTGGGGAGGCGGAAAGTCAAAGCTGACGGCGGAGTTTTTAATGCGGAAAGTGGCGGAGTATGAGGCGCTTCAAGCCGAAGTCGAGGCCTTGAAGGCTGAGATGAATCCAGTAAAGGGCTGCCAACAGTGAAAATCGCCGTTGCCGGTGCCGGTTATGTTGGCCTGCCAAACGGGGTATTGCTGGTGCAGCACAGCGAAGCGGTCTGCACCGACATCGTCCCCAAGAGGCGGGGCAATGCTCAATCGCAAGGAATCGCCGATTGAGGATGCTGAGATGGAAGATTTCCTCAAGAACAGGCTGCTCAACTTCCGCGCAACGCTCGATAAATAGGAAGCCTACGCTGGCGCAGACTACGTCATCATCGCCACACCCACCGACTAGGACCCCGAGACCAATTGCTTCAATACGAAGTCGATTGAGGTGGTCATCACATCCACGATTCCGGTCGGCTATACCCTCCGCACTCGTAAAACCCTCGGCACGCAAAACCTGATCTTTTTGCCGGAATTCCTGCGCGAAGGCCGGTCGCTCTACGACAACTTACACCCTGGCCGCAGTGTCGTCGGCGAACGAACAATTCGCCGTGCCGAAACCTTCGCCAATCTGCTCAAGCAGGGGGGCAGTGAAATAGGGCATCACTATCCTCTTCATCGACAGCAACGAGGCCGAGGCGATCAAGCACTTCGCAAACACTTATTTGGCCATGCGCGTTGCCTACTTTAGCGAGCTGGACACCTATGCGGCCCGCCATGGGCTGGATGCCCGCCAGATCATCGACGGCGTGTGTCTCGGCCCGCGCATCGATGTCCATTACAGCAATCCGAGCTTTGGCTACGGCGGCTACTGCTTGTCCAAGGACACTAAGTAACTCCTCGCCAACTATCGCGATGTCCCGCAAAACCTCATTCACGCCATCATCGACGCCAATACCACGCGTAAAGACTTCATTGCCGAAGAGATCCTCAAGCGAAAACCCAAAGTGGTCGGCGTCTATCGTCTGATCCTGAAGATCGACTCGGACGACTTTCGCGCCTCGAGTATCCAGGGCATCATGAAGTGCATCAAGGCCAAAAGTATCGAGGCGATCGTCTGCGAGCCTGCTTTGAAGGATGGCGAGTTCTACAATGCTAAAGTCGTCGCCGATCTCGAAGCCTTCAAGAAACAGGTTGGCGTCATCATCGCCAACAGAAATGACGTTGCGCTGGCTGATGTCCTCTACAAAGTCTACTCGCGAGACTTGTTTGGTAATGATTAGTGATCGGAAGACACTTCAATTGCGGCTGCTGCTTGGCATTAAATGTATTCGTTGAGAAAAAGATTTAGTCCAAGTGGAACTTGAACGTGCTGTATTTTTGTAGCCGTATCTTGTCCGAAATGCGCGCCAATTTATACAAACGTATCCGATCACAACTATATGTCCCATTTTGCAATCCTTAACTTGCCAACATACGACGACACGAGAGGGGCTTTGACTGTACTGGAAAAGGCCCTGCCCTTCGAGGTAGTGCGGAGCTACTGGATCTACGGCGCGGATGGGCAGACCCGCGGCGGACACCGGCATACCTACACTCGGCAGGCATTGGTCGCGGTCAGCGGCAAGGTCACCATGTACATGAACGACGGGGTGACCGAAGAAACCCTGGTCCTCGACCACCCGAGCAAATGTCTGCTGGTGGAACCCAAGGACTGGCACACCATGAGTTTCGCCGACAATGCGGTGCTGCTGGTGATGTCCTCCCATCCGTACAATCGCGGCGAATACATCGACACTCCCTACGAGCGACCGGCGAATGATTGAATACGAAAGCCTGGCCAAGTCCAACGCCGCCTACCTCGATGAACTCGAGGCCGCCGCTGGGCGGGTGATCCGCGGCGGCTGGTATGTCCTTGGCGAGGAGGTCAAGTCCTTCGAGGATGAGTTCGCCGCCTATGTCGGCGCGCGCCACTGCGTCGGCGTGGCCAACGGGCTGGATGCCCTGATCCTCTCGATCGAGGCTCTTGCCCTGCCGCCCGGCAGCGATATTCTGGTGGCATCGAACACCTATATCGCCACGATCCTCGCCATCCTTCGCGCCGGGCATCGCCCGGTGCTGGTCGAGCCGGCACTGGAAACCTTCAACATGGACCCGCGCAGGCTGGCGGCGGCCCTCACTGGGCGGACCCGGGCAATCTGCGTCACCCACCTCTTCGGCAAGTGTTGCCGGATGGACGAGATCGGCGCGTTTGCCGAAGCCCACGGCCTCAGGCTGATCGAGGATTGCGCCCAGGCCCACGGTGCCCGCCTCGGCGAGCGCATGGCGGGCACCTTTGGCGACGCCGGCTGCTTCAGCTTCTATCCGACCAAGAACCTGGGGGCGATCGGCGATGCCGGCGCGGTGGTCACCGATGACGACACACTGGCCGACCACCTGCGCCATCTGCGCAACTACGGTTCGAAGCAGAAATACGTGAACCGTTATGTCGGTGTCAATTCGCGGCTGGACGAGATCCAGGCCGCGATGCTGCGCGTCAAGCTACGGCACCTGACCGAGATGACCGCCCACAAGCGGAGGCTGGCCGAGGTGTATTTCGCCGGCCTGCCCGACTGGCTGAGCTTGCCGCGACGGCGCGACGACGAGTTCGACGTGTTCCACATCTTCGCTGTGCGTTACCCCGATCGCGATGCCCTGCGCGCTTGGCTGCTAGAGCAGGGCGTCAGGACCGAAATCCACTATCCGATCCCGCCCCACCGGCAAGCGGCAATGGTCGGCATCCTCGGCGGCGACTGGCCTGTGGCGGACGAGTTGCACGCAACCGAGCTGAGCCTGCCGATTTCCTGCGGTCACCGCGCTGAGGATCTGGGCCGGGTCTGCGAGATTCTTCAAAAATATGTTGTCTGACTGGCGGTGGACTGCCCTATGAATTCAACCAGCACCCTATCCCGAACCAAGGTCCTGGTCACCGGCGCCGACGGCTTCATCGGCTCCCATCTGACCGAAGCGCTGGTCCGCCTGGGTTACCAGGTTCGTGCATTCGTCCTGTACAACTCGTTTAACTCGTGGGGCTGGCTGGATCAGGCCGCGCCTGAGATCAAGGCCAATCTGGAGGTCTTCGCCGGCGATGTGCGCGATCCCAACGGGGTCCGCGAGGCGATGCGCGGTTGCGACAAGGTGCTGCACCTGGCGGCGCTGATCGCGATTCCCTACTCCTACCATTCCCCCGACACCTACGTCGATACCAACGTCAAGGGCACCCTGAACGTGCTACAGGCGGCCCGCGACCTGGGGGTCGCCCGAGTCGTCCATACCTCCACCAGCGAGGTCTACGGCACCGCACGTTTCGTGCCCATCACCGAGGAGCATCCGCTGCAGGGCCAGTCGCCCTATTCGGCCAGCAAGATCGGCGCCGACCAGATCGCCTATTCCTTCTACGCCTCCTTCGCCACTCCGGTGGTGATCGCCCGCCCGTTCAACACCTACGGCCCGCGCCAGTCCGCGCGTGCGGTGATCCCTACGATCATTACCCAGATTGCATCGGGGATGCGCGAGATTCGGTTGGGTGCGGTGTCCCCGACCCGCGACTTCAACTTCGTCGAGGATACAGTGGCCGCCTTCATAGCTGCGCTGGAAGGCGAGGGCGGTCTCGGCGAGGTGGTCAATTTCGGCAGCAACTTCGAGATCTCCATCGGCGACACGGTCGCCCTGATCAGCGAGGTGATGGGCGCCGAGATCGTTATCGCCACCGACGAGCAGCGTCTGCGCCCCGCGAACTCGGAAGTCGAACGGTTGTGGGCGGACAACCGCAAGGCCCACGCGTTGTTCGGCTGGAGCCCGGCCCACGGTGGCCGCGACGGCCTGCGCCGCGGTCTTGAGAAGACCGTCGCCTGGTTCTCCGACCAGGCCAATCTAGGCCGCTACAAAGCGGACATCTACAACATCTGACGCGGGGCCCGGCACCTTGACTCCCAGCACCTCGCAACTCATCGACTTCATCCGTTCCAGATATCGGAACGAGGGGGGCATCCCCCTCCATGCGCCGACCTTCGGTGCCAGCGAGCGCAAGTATCTACTCGACTGCCTGGACTCCACCTTCGTCTCCAGCGTCGGCGCCTATGTGGACCGCTTCGAGGACGAGTTCGCCCACTACACCGGTGCAGTCAAGGCGGTCTCGGTGGTCAACGGCACCGCCGGCCTGCATATGGCCCTGCGTCTGGTCGGGGTCGAGCCGGGCGACCTGGTGCTGACCCAGTCCCTCAGTTTCGTCGCGACCTGCAACGCGATCGCTTATTGCGGCGCCCAGCCCCTGTTCGCCGACGTAGACCGGGAGACCCTCGGCCTGTCGCCGCGGGCGATGGACGTGCTGCTCGAGGAGGTCGCCTGCCGCGACGAGCAGGGCGCGGTGCACCGGGCCAGCGGCCGCCGAATCCGCGCCTGCGTGCCGATGCACACCTTCGGCCATCCGGTCGACCTCGACGGCCTGGTAGCGGTCTGCGACAAATGGGGTATCTCCCTGGTGGAGGACGCCGCCGAGGCCCTCGGCAGCCAGTACCACGGGCGTCATGTGGGCCTCGCCGGCCGGGTCGGGGTGTTCAGCTTCAACGGCAATAAGATCGTCACCACCGGTGGCGGCGGCGCGCTGATATTCAGCGACGCGCAACTCGCCGCCCGCGCCCGCCACCTGACCACCACCGCCAAGCGCCCCCATCCGTGGGAGTTCATCCATGACGAACTGGGCTACAACTACCGCATGCCCAACATCAACGCCGCGCTCGGCTGCGGCCAGCTCGAGCGCCTGCCGGGCTTCGTCGAGGCCAAGCGGGTGCTGGCCGCCGAGTATGCGGAATTCCTTCGCGGCAGCGAGCTGACGTTCTGCCTCGAACCGGCCGGCACCCGCTCGAACTACTGGTTGTGCGCTGTGGTCTGTACCGACCGGGCGACGCGGGACGCGCTGCTCATCGAGACCAACGCTAAAGGTATCAGCCTGCGGCCGGTGTGGACGCCGATGCACCAGACCGCGATGTATCTCGACGCGCCGCGCGGCCCCCTGCCGATGACCGAATTCCTTGCCGACCACGTGGTAAACCTGCCGAGCTCTCCACCGCTCAGGACCGCCGGCCAAGGAGGGGCTTAATATGCAGAAGACATGGCGCGACGCACTTGTCGCCTCCGAGGCGACCGTCAGCCAGGCGCTCAAGGTCATCGACGATGCGGGAATCCGCCTGGTCATGGTCGCCGACGCGGCCGATCGCCTGCTTGGTGTGGTGACCGACGGGGATATCCGCCGCGCCTTGCTCCGCCGGGTCGACCTGGAGGCCAGGATCAGCGAGGTGATGAATCCCCATCCGCATACCGCTCAGGTCGGTGAGCCGCGCGAGTCCATCCGCGCCAAGATGGAGCACCATTCCCTGCTCCATGTGCCCATCGTCGACCCGGACGGGAGAATCGTCGGGCTGGAGACCTACCATCAACTGACCACCGCTCCGGTCCGTGACAACTGGGTATTCCTGATGGCCGGTGGCTTCGGTACCCGGCTCCGGCCGCTGACCGACGACTGCCCCAAGCCGATGCTGCCGGTGGGCGGCAAGCCGATCCTCCAGTCGATCCTGGAGAGTTTCGTCGCCGCCGGCTTCCGCCATTTCTACATCTCGGTCCATTACCTGCCCGAATTGATTAAGAACCATTTCGGCGACGGTTCGCGCTGGGGTGTGACCATCCGCTACGTCGAGGAGACCACCCCGCTGGGTACCGGTGGCGCCCTTGGCCTGCTCCCTGAGATCGATGCCGAGCCGATCATCGTGATGAACGGCGACGTGCTGACCCACCTGGACTTCAACGCGCTGATGGACTTCCATCTCGCCCAGCAGTCGGCGATGACCGTCTGCGTCCGCGAGTATGAAATGCAGGTGCCCTTCGGCGTGGTCGACGGGGAGGGCGCCAAGGTGCGCAAGATTGTCGAGAAGCCGGTTCATCGCTTTTTCGTCAATGCTGGAATCTACGTGGTGTCGCCGGAAGTGGTGCGGCATACCCATCCGCCCCGCCGCCTCGACATGCCTGACCTAATCGAGGACATGATCGGCCGTGCTCACCGGGTCTCGATGTTCCCGATCCATGAATACTGGCTGGACGTCGGCCGTCCCGACGACTACGCCAGCGCCCAGCGCGGCGGTAAGGCCACGGGAGAACACTGACATGCAGACGCCGCCGCGTAAGGTCTGTGTCGTCACCGGCAGCCGGGCCGATTACGGTCTGCTGTATTTCCTGATGCGTGCACTGCAGCGCAATCCGAACTACGAGCTCCAGGTGGCGGTCACCGGGATGCACCTCTCGCCGGAATTCGGCATGACCGCCAATGTCATCGAAAGCGACGGCTTCCCGATCTCGCTGCGGGTGGAAACCCTGCTCTCCAGCGACACCGCGGTCGGAGTGGCCAAGGCGACCGGCCTCGGCGTCCTCGGCTTCGCCGACGCCCTGAATCAGTTGAAGCCGGACCTGCTGGTGGTGCTCGGCGATCGCTTCGAGATTTTCGCCGCCGCCCAGGCAGCCTTGTTTCTGCGCATCCCGATTGCCCATATCGGCGGCGGCGACGTCACCGCCGGCGCTTTCGACGAAGCCATGCGGCACAGCATCAGCAAGCTGGCGCAGCTGCATTTCGTCACCAATGCCGTCGCCGCGGAGCGTCTGGCGCGGATGGGCGAAAACCCGGAACGCATCTTTGACGTCGGCAGCCCGGGTCTTGATCACCTGCTGCACAGCGAGTTCCCCGATCGGGCGACCCTGGAAGCGGAACTGGATTTCCGCTTCCGCGCGCGCAATTTCCTCGTCACCTTCCATCCGGTGACCCTCGATTCGGTGCCCTCCCAGGTCCAGCTCGAAGCGCTGCTTGCCGCCCTTGATCGCTACGGCGATGACGCCGGGGTATTGATCACCCTGCCCAACGCTGACACCGAGGGGCGAGGGCTGATCGAGCGCCTGCGCCAGTACGGCGAGAGCCGGCCAACGGTCAAGGTATTCACCTCTCTCGGCCAGCGCCGCTACCTGGGCGCCCTGGGCCAGGTGGACGTGGTCATTGGCAACTCCTCCAGCGGCCTCTACGAGGCCCCCTCCCTGCGCACGCCGACGGTGAATATCGGTCGCCGCCAGGAGGGCCGTCTGCGCGCGGCATCGGTCTTCGACTGCGCGCCGGAGGCCGACCAGATCCACCGGGCGATCACTCGGGCACTGGCCTTCGGCCGTCAGGTGGTGGCCAATCCCTATCAGCGCGGCGACTGCGCCAGACTGATGATGGAGTGCCTCGATCAGGTGCAGGACTTTCCTGCGCTGATCCTCAAGTACTTCCACGACGGGACCACCCGGTGCTGACCCTGCTGCGCCTGGCCACCGACTATGCCGAGCGCACCGCCGCCGCGGAAGGCGTCCTGCTGCCGGCCGCGGCGAGTTCGCGCTGCCGTCTGGCCACCGGGCGCAGCGCGCTGTTCCACCTGATCGACCGGCTGCCCACTACCTATGCGCGGACCGTGCTGCTGCCCTGCTATGTCGCCGAAGGGGTCATCCAGCCCTTCCGCGCCGCCGGTTTCGCGCTGCGTTTCTATCGTCTAGGCGGCGCCCTGCAGCCGGACGAAGACCACGTCGGCGAGCTGCTCGGCGAGCTTCCGGGGCCGCCGGTGTTCATGCTACTGCATTATTTTGGCTATCCCTCCGCCGCCCCCTCCCTGCTCGCCCGGCTGCGCCAGGCCGGGGCCCTGGTGGTCAGCGACTGCGCCCACGCGCCGCTGACGCGGACCGAGGACGGCACGCCCCTGGGCGAGCTCGGTGACGTGGCGCTGTACTCCCTGAACAAGTTCATTCCGGTGTGCGACGGTGCCATCCTGGCCAGCCTGAACCCGCGAGTGGACCTGACCCTCGACGAGGCCGCCCTGCCGGCCTTGCCCGCCGCTACGGTCGAGGCCTACGGGGAGCATCTAGCGGCCTGCCGCCGGCTGTTCGACGCGCCGTCCGTGGCCTGCGCCGCGGAGCAGCTGGCGCCGATCGGCGCCAGCTACGAAACCTACTATGAGTTCATCAACCGCGACCTGAGCCCGCGTCGGCAGAGTGCTGACTCGCGCCGCCTCGAAGCCCGCTTCCCCTTCGCCGAGGCGGCCCGGCAGCGTCGGCGGCATGGCGCCCGTGTACACCAGGCGCTGGCCGGACACCCTGTCATCCGCCCCCTTTGGAACGAGTTGCCGAGCCAGGTGGTTCCCTTCGGGATCGCAGTGAGCGTGGCCGATCAGCGGCGCGACGAGGTGCAGCACCGCCTGCTCGATGACAACGTGCTGGCATCCATCCTGGTCGACAAATGGAATTTCGTGCCCCGCGAGGACGCGGCGGGCTTCCCCGCCGAGCAGGCCTTCCTTCGCGATCACCTGCTGCTGCCGGTCAGCGAGTTCCTGTCGGACGACGACACGGGCCGCCTGATCGACGCCCTTCACCGCATTCACTAACTGGAATTACCCCATCATGAAGTTCGCCGATCTGCTTGCCCGCGCCAACGACAGCCTGTTCATCATCGCGGAGGCCGGGGTCAATCACAACGGCGATGTGGACACCGCCCTCCGCTTGGTGGATGCCGCCATTGACAGCGGCTGTGACGCCATCAAGTTCCAGACCTGGATCACCGAGAAGGTTTACTGCACCACCCGCTCGGTCAAGCCCGAGTACCAGGCGCGGGCGACCGACGCCAGCGAGTCGGAGTTCGATACCATCAAGCGGCTCGAGCTCTCCTTCGCCGATTTCCGCCGGATCAAGGAATACTGCGACGCACGGGGTATCCTGTTCTTCTCCACCCCGGACGAATCGGACAGCGCCGAGTTCCTCCTCGACCTGGGTGTGGATCTGATGAAGACCGCCTCCCAGGACGTGACCAACCTGCCTTTCCTGCGCCAGTTGTCGGCGATGGGCCTGCCGATCATCTTCTCGACCGGGGCCTGCACCCTGGCCGAGCTGGCGGAAGCGGTGGAGGCGGTCTCTTCTGCCACCCGGGAGGTCATCATCCTGCATTGCGTGTCGTCCTACCCCGCGCCCTTCGAGCAGATGAACCTGAGCACCATCCCCAACCTGGCCGCCACCTTCGGTTTCCCGGTCGGCTTTTCTGACCACACCGAGGGTGTCGAGGCGGCCTGCGCCGCGGTCGCGTTGGGGGCGCGGATATTCGAGAAACATTTGACCCTCGACCGCGGGATGCCTGGGCCGGATCACCAGGCGTCCCTTGAGCCGGCCGAGATGAAGACCTACTGCGAGGCTCTGCGCAACGTCCAGCGCGCCCTCGGCGACGGGGTCAAGCGCATCATGCCGTGCGAGATGGACGCGCGCAAAGCCTTCCGCCGCTTTCTCGTTTCGGCCCGTGACCTGTCCGCCGGCAGTGAGCTGAGCGCGGCCGACGTAGTGTTCAAGAAAGTCGTCGACGGGATCTCCCCCAAGCATCTCGACATGCTGATCGGAAAACGTCTAGTCAGGGATGTGGCCGCTGACACTCCCCTCGCCTGGACCATGCTGGAATCCATCTGAGAGCCGACCTGAGCCATGAATTTTGAAGTGCTGGAGCCCGGCGACCGACGCTGGGGCGAACTGTTCGCCGCGCTGCCCCGCGCGGCGCGTGACGTTTTCTATTCGCCCGGCTTCGCCAGCCTTTGCCAGGAAACCCTCGATGTCGCCCATCGGGTGCGCTGCGCGGCCTATGCCGATGACGACGGCGGGGTGCTGCTATATCCCTTTGTCCTGCGCCGGATGGAGACTCTGGTGGACCTTCCGGCCGCCGCCGGGCTGGCCGACACGATCAGCCTGTACGGCCGCGGCGGGGTAGTCGGCGAGGCCGGCGCCGAGGGCCTCGCCGCCTTCCACCGTGGGCTGGCCGCCTACATGGCCGAGCAGCGGGTGTTCTGCAGCTTCGACCGCCTGCACCCGGTGATCGGCAACCAGCGGCTGAACCCGCCCGCTGGCTCGCTGCGCGACGTAGGCGGCTTCGTTGTGGTGGATCTGCGGCCGTCCCAGGAGGGGATCGAGGCGAGCTTCAAGTCCTCGGTGCGCAAGGACATCCGCAAGGCCGCGCGCAACGAGGTCAAATGCTTCATCGAGGGGAATTGCGATCACCTAGGCGACTTCCTCGACATCTACTATCAGACGATGGAGCGCAATGCGGCGAGCGAGTTCTATTACTTCCCGAAGGAATTTTTCGCCCGCCTGCCTGAACTGCTGCCCGGGATGTTCAGTTTCATCTACGCCGTCGCCGGCGATAAAATCGTTTCCTGCGAGCTGGTCCTGCATTGCGCCGATTATTCCCATTCTTTCCTCGGCGGAACGCTCCGCGAGGCGCTGCCTCTGGCGGCCAATCCGATGCTCAAGTTCGAGATCTGCAAGGAGATGAAGGCATGCGGATGTCAATACTTTCTGCTCGGCGGCGGCCAGGCACCCGATGACGGCATCTTCAATTTTAAGAAAGCCTATGCGCCCGAGGGCGTCTACCCGTCGCTGGTGGGGGGAACCGTCTGGAATACGCAGGTCTATGACGATCTCCGCGGCGGGATGCTGAATGTCGGGCTGCCCGTGGCCACCAATCGATTCCAGTTCTACGACCTCTGATGGATACCTTGCAGATCGACACTTCCACCAAAAGCTACTGGGAAAACCTCTTTGCCACGCGGGGAGGGTGGGGCGCCTATCCGCCGGAGGAACTGGTGCGCTTCATGGCGCGCAACTTCGCCGGCCAGGCGCACAACGGACTGCGTGTCCTCGAGATCGGTTGCGGCCCGGGGCCGAACCTGTGGTACCTCGCCCGGGAAGGCTATCGCGTCGCCGGCATCGACTGCTCGGCGACCGCCCTGCGCATGGCCCGCCAGCGCCTGGAAGCCGAATCCTTGCCGACCGACAGCGAGCACCTCGATCTGCGGGTGGGCAACTTCGCTGCCCTGCCCTGGCCCGACGGGGCCTTCGACGCGGTGATCGAGGTCGCGGCCCTGTATGCCAACCCCCTGGCCGGGATTCGCCGCACCATCGCCGAGATCCATCGCTGCCTGAAGCCCGGAGGACTGTTCTTCGGCAAGCTGTTCGGCGAGCAGACCACGGGCAGCGACAGCGGCGTGGAAATCGAACCCGGCACGCGGGAAAACCCGGATTGCGGGCCCTGCGCCGGCAACGCGGTCGCCCATTTCTTCAACTCGGCGGAACTGCATGAACTGTTCGGTGGATTCGCTAGCCTCGGCATTGATTCCGTCCTGCGCACCGACCACGGTAGCGAGACGCGGATCTTTCACTGGCTGGTCACCGCCCGGAAGTAGCCCGATCAAATTTTAGGAAACACGAAAAATGACTGACAAGACCGACAAGCAGGATAAGAACATCAAGGCCAAGTGGAACTCCTCGGCCCACGAGGAAAGCATCCGCGGTGATATCGTCAAATATTTCCGCCAGTGCCCGATCCCAGATCGGGAGATTCTGCAGAATCTACCCCTGTTCCTCAGCCGGCAGAACCTCTCGCAGATCCTGTTCGTCCACGAGATGTACCAGCACATCGTCGACGTTCACGGCGTGATTATGGAGTTCGGCGTGCGCTGGGGGCGCAACCTGGCCCTCTACGAATCCCTGCGCGGCATCTACGAGCCGTTCAACCATAATCGAAAGATTATCGGCTTTGATACTTTCGAGGGCTTCCCCTCGGTAGACCAGAAGGACGGCAATGACGAAATCATCACCGTCGGGGCCTACAACGTGACCCGGGATTACGTCGATTACTTGGTCAATGTCCTCGACTACCACGAGCAGGAAAGTCCGATCTCCCACATTAAGAAGTACGAGATCGTCAAGGGCGACGCCTCTGCGGGGATCACACGCTACCTGGGTGAGCATCCGGAGACCATCGTTGCCCTGGCCTACTTCGACTTCGACATATACAAGCCGACCCTGGACTGCCTCGAAGCGATCCGCGGCTGTCTGACCCGCGGCAGCGTGATCGGCTTCGACGAGCTGAACAACGCCACCTATCCGGGCGAGACCCTGGCACTGAAGGAGACCCTTGGTCTGTCGACTTACAAGATCCGCCACAGTCGATTCAGCCCGACTCAGTCCTACATAATCATCGAATAACCGGCCGCCGGCGACTATCCCTTCGTCCTATCCATCATGCGATTCGTGATCATGAGCCTGGGCAGCATCGGGCAGCGCCATCTGCGCAACCTGAGGGCGACCTATCCCGACGCGGAAATCGCCGTCTGGCGCCGCTCCGGCGGCGCGGACGAGGCCCCGCCGGCCGGTGCCGACCGGCTGTGCCTGTCCCTGGAGGAGGTGCTGGCCTTCCTTCCCGAGGCGGCGATCATCGCCAGCCCGGCCTCGGTCCACCTGGAGGCGGCCCTCGCCCTCGCCGGCGCGGGCGTGCACCTGCTGGTCGAGAAGCCCCTCTCGGTTTCCGCCGTCGGGATCGACGCGCTGATCCACCTCTGCCAGGCGCGGGACGTGATCCTGATGGTCGGCTACAACCTGCGTTTCATGCCCAGCCTGATGCGACTGCGCGAACTGGTCCGCGCCGGGGCCATCGGCCAGGTCCTCAGCGCGCGCGCCGAGGTCGGCCAATACCTGCCCGACTGGCGGCCGGCCGCCGATTACCGGCAGGGCGTCACCGCCCGCGCCGCGCTGGGCGGCGGGGTGCTCCTCGAGCTGAGCCACGACATCGACTACCTGCTTTGGACCCTGGGGCTGCCGGCGCGGGTGACCGCCGCCGGCGGTAAGTACAGTGACTTCGATTGGGATGTGGAGGACCTCGCCGAACTGCTCCTGGAATATGACAACCCGCGGCGTCTGGTCAGCATCCATCTGGATATGCTGCAACGCAGCCCGACGCGGACCTGCCGCGTGGTCGGCAGCGAGGGGGTGCTGCTCTGGGATTGCATCGCCGACCGGCTCGACCTGTTCCAGGCCGCCGACCGGCAATGGCGCCAGGTCGATGTCCTGCGGCTTGACGACAAGAATCTGATGTACATCGACCAGCTGACCGCCTTCGTCGACTGCGTGCGCACCGGACGGCAGCCGACCTGCACCGGCGGCGAGGGCCGCCAGGTGTTGCAGGTTGTCGACGCGGCCCGGGTTTCCATCCAAGCCGGGCAGCGGGTCGATATCGACTGGGAGGGCAGGGCATGACGAAACGGTGTGTGGCCTTCATCTTCGCCCGCGGAGGATCGAAAGGCGTCCCTAACAAGAACATCAGGCCCTTGGCCGGCAAGCCGCTAATCGGCTATCCGATCGAGACGGCCCTGGCCTGCGGGTGTTTCGATGACGTGGTGGTCTCCACCGACAGCCCGGAGATCGCCGCGGTCGCCCGCGAGTTCGGCGCCTCGGTGCCCTTCATGCGGCCGGCCGAGCTGGCCACTGACACGGCGAGCGAATGGCAGGCCTGGCGTCATGCGATCCGCAGCGTGGAAGCGGCCAGCGGCGCCTTCGACGCCTTCGTCAGCCTGCCGGCCACCTCGCCGTTCCGCAATGTCACCGATGTCACCGCCTGCATCGAGACACTCGAGGCCGACCCCGAGGCCAGCATCGTCATCACCGGCCGGCGTTCGGAGCGCAGTCCCTACTTCAACATGGTCCGGATGGACGAGCACGGCTACGTGCATGTCGTCATTCCCCCGGACCAGGTCCTGGTGCGGCGCCAGGACGCGCCCCAGGTCTATGACATCACCACCGTCGCCTACGTTTCTCGCCCCCGTTTCATCCTCGACGCAGACAACATCTGGCAAGGCCATGTGAGGATGCGCGAAGTGCCGGTCGAACGCGCCCTGGACATCGACACCCCCCATGATTTCTTCATCGCCGAATGCATCGCCAAAGCATATCCCGGCATCCATCTGACTCGCTAGGTCACGGACCCGAACATGAGAACACTTGCTGAACTCGGCAACCTGAAAGGCCAGCTGGCTCTGATCACCGGCGGTGCTGGACATGTCGGGCGTACCGTCGCCGCCGGCCTGGCCGAACTCGGCTGCGACCTCTGTCTGCTCGACCTGGCGGAGAGCAAGGTTGACGAGGTGGCCGTCGAATTGCAGACCCACTGGGGCACCCGGGTCCTCGCCCTGCACGTGGATCTGGAAATCGAGGCCGAGCGCTGCCGGGTGCCGGCCTTCGTCGAGGAACACTTCGGTCGCCTGGACATCATGATCAACAACGCCGCCTTCTATCCCCGCGAAAAGCTCGAAGGCTGGGTGGCGCCGCTCGAGGAGCAGTGCCTGGAGGTGATCCGCCGCTGCATAGAGGTCAATCTGACCGCCGGCTTTCATCTTGCCCAGATCTTGGTCGGCCCGCTGCGCCAGTGCCGCGGCCGGATCATCAACATCGGCTCAATCTACGGTGTGCTCGGACCAGATTACTCCCTCTACGGCGATACCGGCATGGGCAATCCCGCGGCCTATGCCATGAGCAAGGGCGGCCTGGTCCAGCTCAGCCGCTGGATGGCGACCACCCTGGCTCCCGCGGTGCGGGTGAACTGCCTCTGCCTGGGCGGCGTGGCGCGCAATCAGTCCGAATTCTTCGTCGAGCGCTATGTCGCCCGCACGCCCCTCGGGCGGATGGCGACGGAGGAGGATTTCAAGGGCGCGATCGCCTTCCTGGCCAGCGATCTGTCGGCCTACGTGACAGGCCAGGTCCTGATGGTGGACGGCGGCTGGACTGCCTGGTGAGCGCCACGCCGGCGCCCTGTCGAACGCAACCGAAGTTGGAACCGAGAATGCTAGAACTACATCCTGTCACCCGTGACTGCGCCAATGCCGCGATCCTTGTCTCGGGCAGCGCACGCAGCGGCACGACCATCGTCGGTAAGCTGATTCACAGTTTCGCCACGGTCGAGTACGTCTTCGAGCCGCCGGCCCTGATCGCCCTGTTCCCGCTGATGGACGCCATGCCCCGGGAGCAGTGGAATTACCTCTACGAGGCCTATCTGTACGAGGAGTTCCTCATTAACGCGGTCTCCGGGCGGACCATCAATACCAACCGGGCCGATGACAGTTCGATATTCGCGACCAAGGGCGAGGCAGAGATCGCCCAGCGCCTCGACCGCTCCTGGCCGAAGGGTGAGGCCGCCCGGCTTGTCGCCGGTCGGCGTGCGGCCTACAAGATTCCGAACATCGTCGCCTGCATCCCGGAATTGCGTCGTCGCTATCCGGGGATGGCCGTGATCATGATGGTCCGCGACGCGGTCGAGACGATCCACTCGCTGATGGCCAAGCACGTGTTTACCCCCGACCATCCGAGCGCCGCGCTGCCCTGGCCCTTCCGCCGCGATGCGGGGGCGGTGATCCCCTATTGGGTCAAACCGGGTGACGAGGTCCTGTGGACGGAACTCAACGAGATCGACCGCTGCGCGTACTACTACATCTGCATGAGCGAGGCGGCGGACGGCGGCGATCGCCAGTTCCTGCAGAAGTATTCTGAGTTGCTGGCGGCGCCGCAGGCCGCCGCCGAGCGGCTGGCCGATTTCCTCGGCGTCGGTTTCGGCGAACGCACCCCCTCGGTGCTTGAGACGATCAGGCCGACCGGCAAGCCCCGCGATCCTGGGATTATCAACCGGATCAGCGAGCAGTTCCGGGCGCGGGTGGTCGAGCTGTCCGCCAGGGCGGAGTGAGGCGCGCCCGGGGCCCCGTCATGAAGATCCTGTTTTTCAGCCCGCACGCCTATTTCTCCGTTCATGCCCTGCCCGAGGCGGTGGTCGCCGAGGCGCTGGCCCTCGCCGGCCATGACATTCATATGATCAGCTGCGATGGCCTATATCGCCGGCACTGCCTGACCATGTCGAACGTGGGCTACGCCGACCAGGCGAAGAAGCGCCGCATCTGCGCCGTGTGCAAGACCAATCGCAATGCGATCGGCGCCGAGTTCCGCTTCCCGACCACGGGCATCGAGGCCTATCTGACCGCCGCCGAGGCGGGCCAGGCCGCGGCCGCCGCCGCGGCCCTGGACCCGGCCAATTTCCTGCAGTTCGAGTGGGACGGCATCCCGGTCGCCAGCTACGCCCTGTATGAGTTCTGGCTGAACCACAAGCTCTCCTCCGAGGAGATCGATACGGCGCTTTGGCCCGAGTACCTGGCGATCTTTGAGAATACCCTGAAGACCCTGTTCGCCAGCCGGCGGATGATGGACGATCTGAAGCCCGCACGCATCGTCTGCTACAACTCCCTCTACAGCGTCAATCGGGTGATGGCTGCGGTCGCCGAGCAGAAGGCGATCCCCCATTTCACCCTCCATGCGGGCCGCCACCATAAGCACCGCCTGCAACAGATGACGATCTACAAGGGGATCGGCTACGGGGTGACCGTGAACCGTCTGCCGGCGTTGGCGGCGTACCGCGCCCAGCCGTGCACGGCGGCCCAGGTCGACATCGTCACCGAGCATGTGCGCGAATTGTTCCGGGCCACCTCGCCCTGGGTCTATTCGATCCGGAGCGGCAAGCGCGCCAGCGCTGAACTGCTCGACCGCTATGCCGTAGGCGAGGGCTGCAAGGTGCTCCTCGCGGTCATGCGTTCCAATGACGAGCGACTTGCCGCGCGCTTCGCCGGGGTCGGCCACTACGACGGCACCCCGCTGTTCGCCGACCAATACCAGTGGCTGTCCTGGCTGGCCGGGTTCGCCAGGAACCATCCCGAATACGTGATCATCTTTCGGGTCCATCCACGCGAATTCCCCAACAAGCGGGAAGGGGTGACCTCGCAGAACGCCTATGCGTTCATGAATTTCATCGAGACCCTCGAGCTGCCCGCCAACCTGCACATCAACCTGCCGCGGGACAACCTCTCCCTCCACGACCTGCTGAAGATTTCCGACGTGCTGCTCAACAACACGTCCACCGCCGGTCTCGAGGCCTCCCTGTTCGGAATTCCGGTGGTTGGCATCCGCGACGATCTGTATGCCTTCGACCTGGCCCTGCAGGAGGAGCCGGACTCGATCGACGATTACGTGGCTCGGATCGCCGCAGCCTGCGCCTCGGGCTGGCGCTTTTCCCGGGTGGTCGGGGTGTATCGCTGGCTGAACTACCTGAACACCGAGACCGCGATCGACATCGCCGATGCCTACGATCCCGCCCGCCAGGCCGCCACCCGTCGCGGCCGGATGATGCAGCTGCTCCGCCGCAAGCTGCGCAGCGCCCTCGGCCTCGCCGGCGGCTTCGACGAGATTCGCGGGCGGGCCCGTCCGCCGGCCGGTGCCGACAAGCTGGTTTATGCGATTGTCAATAACCGGGACAGCCACATCGGTGCCTTCCCGATGGGGCCCGCCGGCGATCCCGCCGTCGAACGCCAGGGGATCCGGCAGGCCTATGGCGCATTCATGGAATCGATCAGCAATCCCGAGGACGCCCAGTTCCGCAGCAGGATCGAGGCCTGCCTGGCCAATGACTGACGCGTGCCAGGCCGGGGCGGGACCCCTCGACGCCGGCAAGAACGCCGCGCGCGGGATCGCCGCGCTGTTCGTCTGCATCGACCACGCCTACGGCCTGTTCCTCGAGCCCCATTTTGGCGACACGGCGGTGGCTTCCCATTTCGTCGCCCTGGCCGCCCACCAGGCGGTGATGGTCTTTTTCGCGATCAGCGGTTTCCTGATCACCCGAAGCATCCTCGCCAACCTCGACCGCAACGCCGGCTTTTCCCTGCGCGACTATCTCTACGCGCGGATCGCCCGAGTCTATCCGCCGCTGGTGTTTTCGGTGCTTCTCACATGCCTGCTCTACCTGATCGTGCAGGCGCTGGGTCTGGCCGGCAGCAGCGCTGAGGCACCCTACCGGATCGGCAGCTTTCCGCTGATGCGCGAGGTCTTCGCGCTCAGCGGACGGGACGCCCTGCGCGCCCTTGCGATGGTTAACGGCCTACTGCTCGCCAACGGCCCCCTGTGGTCCCTGTGCATCGAATGGTGGATCTATGTCGTCGTTGGTCTGACGGTGTTCGTCTTCTCGGTACGCGGCCTGCTGTGCAAGGCGGCCTGGGGGGGGGTGCTCGTCCTGGCCGCGACGCGCCTGCATGGGGTCAATACCCATGCCCTGTTCTATCTTGGTATCTGGCTGTTCGGCGGCGCCCTGGCCCTCGCCCGCCAGCGCGCCGGGGGGTGGCCCGCCCGCCCCTGGGGACTGATCGGCGGCCTGTTCGCGGTGATCATGCTGGTCAGTGCCCTCGCCCCGGACTTGGTCCTGGCCGGCGGCCGCCTGTTCGGCTGGGGTGAGAACGCCGTCCAGTTCGTCATCTGCGCCTTCTGGTGTGCGCTTATCCTACCCGATCAGCGAAGTGGCACGACCATGGCCTGGGGGGCCCTGTTCCATCTTGGCGAATGCTCTTTCAGCCTCTACATCCTTCATTTCCCGCTGATGCTATTTTTCCTCTCGGTTATGCAATCGGCATTAGGCACAGCTCTCCCTGTGGCCCTCGGTGGAGCCGTCGCGGGGGGGGGCGGTGTCGCTGACGGTGGCCCACCTGTCGGCCCGCCTGTTCGAGGACAAGAAGCGTTTCCTCGCCTTGCTGCTGGCGGTCGATGCCAGCCTGGCGCCGCGGCTCGGCCTCGGTCGCCGTGGATAATCATCAACAAACTCACTTGTGGGGAACGCCAGCCTTGCATGCACGTAGCATCCAGCCCGACTCGGTGATCGGCTTCCTCGCGGACTTCGCTGGGCGCGGATTTTCCGCCCGCCTGTTCGCGGCGATCCTGCTTTCCTCGCTGTTCGACCTGGTCAGCATTGCGGTGATCTTCCCCTATCTACGGGTGGTCACCGACGCCGCCAGCCTGCAACGCCTGCTCGAGCTGTGGCCGGCGGTCGCGGCCTACAGCCAGGCTCAGGTGCTGATCGGCCTCGGCCTCGCCCTGATCGTCCTGTACCTGCTGAAAAGCCTGCTCCAGGCCCTGCTGCTGCGGTACCAGAACCGGCAGCTGGCGGCCCTGATGTCGGCCTTCACTGACGATGCGGTGAACCAGCTGCTCCACGCCCGCTATGCCCTGTTCCTGCGGATTCCCGGTTCCGATATCGGGGCCACCGTGTTCACCAGCCCGATTCACGCCTCCCTGGCCTTCCGCGCCCTGTTGCAGATGGCCAACGAGATGACCTTCGTCAGCCTGCTGTTCGTCACCTTCCTGATCGCCAGTCCGTTGGCGACCCTGGTTGCGGTGGTGGTCCTGCTTGCCGTCGGGGTGGTCCTCTACTTCAAGGTCATCCGTAACACCGCGCGCATCGGACGGCGCCAGGCCGACGCCGAAAAGGCCCGTTACCGCCTGCTGTTCTCAATGATCAACGCCATCCGCGACATCAAGGTAATGGGTCTCGCCGGCCTCTTCGAGTCCTTCAGCAAGGACGTCACCGCCGCCTTCGAGGAGGTCTCCTGGCGCTACAACTACAACCACGCCCTGCCGCTGATGGCGATCGAGGCCACGGTGCTGGTCGGGGTGGTGGCGACGGTGATGGGGATCACATTGCTCGAAGTGGATATCGCCCGCGCCCTTCCGGTGATCGCCCTGATCGGCGTCGCCGCCGCCCGCTTAGTGCCCGCCGCGGCCAAGTTCTTCATGGCGCTGAACTCCTTCCGCTTCTATCGCGAGTCGGTTCTCCGCTACATGGACACCCGCCGCCAGCTGATCGAGGCGCGCCACGAGAAGGTCGCCGACGCGCTCGCCTTCGGCGAGGAGATCAGCCTTTCCGGGATCAGCTTTGCCTACGGCGAGAAAACCATTCTCGATGACATTGACCTGACCCTGCGGTGCGGCGGCAGCTATGGCATCGTCGGGCCCTCGGGGGCCGGCAAGTCCACCCTACTCGACATCCTGACCGGCCTGCAGATGGCCGGCGCCGGCGAGTTCCGTAGCGACGGCGCGCCCTTCGATCCGTTTTCCAGCGCGAGCCTGACCCGCCTAGTCGGCTACGTGCCGCAGAACATCACCCTGCTTGATGAGAGTATCGCCTTCAACATCGCCTTCGAGCACGACTACGATCCCCAGCGGATGGCACGCGCGATCCGCATGGCCAATCTGGACGGGCTGATCGCCAGCCTGCCTGACGGGGTCGAGACCTTGGCCGGGGAGAACGGCGCCCGCCTCTCCGGCGGCCAGCGCCAGCGAGTCGGCATTGCCCGCGCCTTCTATCGGGAGCCGGCGATCCTGGTCCTCGACGAGGCGACCAGCGCTCTTGATCCGATCACCGAAAAGGAAATCGCCCGCGAGCTTGCCGCCCTGAAGGGGCGGATCACCCTGCTGATCGTCTCCCACCGAATCTCCGCGGTGGAGGATTGCGACGAGATATTCGTCATGGACCAGGGCCGCATCGTCGCTCGCGGCCGCCATGACGAGCTGCTCGCCGCCAGTCCCCTCTACAAAGAACTCTTCCTGTCGCAAGGCAATCTCCCGTGAGCACAGACACTAACCAAACGGCATTTGCGGGAACGACCCAGTGGTGGCCTCGTCTCAAGCAGACGATCCGCGACTGGATACCCCTCGGCCGCCTGTCCTATTCCCAGGAAGGGGAGGACCTGATCCTTGCCCGGCTACTCGGCGCGCCGGCTACCAGCGGCTTCTTCGTCGATGTGGGAGCCCACCATCCGGTGCGCTTTTCGAATACCTATTACTTCTACCGGCGAGGCTGGTGCGGGATCAACGTGGATCCGCTGCCCGGCACCGAGCACCGCTTCCGGCGCCTGCGGCCCCGCGACATCACCCTCGAGTGCGGGGTCGCCGTAGCGCCGGGAGTGCTGACCTACCATGCCTTCAACGAGCCGGCCCTGAACACCTTCTCGGCGGAGGAGGCGGCGAAGAAGGCCCAGGGGGAATACCGGGTGATCGCCCGGACTCAGGTCCCGGTCCGCCGTCTCGACGACCTCCTGAATCAGCACCTGCCCGCCGGAACGGCCATCGACTTCATGACTATCGACGCCGAGGGCCTGGACTTCGAGATCGTCCAGTCGAATGACTGGCAGCGCTATCGGCCGCGCTTCGTCCTGGTCGAACTGCTCGAAACCGGCCTGGCCGAGATCGCCGCACATCCGACCGCCCTGTTCCTTGCCGACCATGGCTACCGGGCCTGCGCCAAGTCGGTCAATACGGTGTTCTTCGTGGACAGCCGGGACGCCCCAGCGTGAAGATCGCGATCCTCGACACCTACTATCCGCGCTTCCTCGCCGAGCATTATCGGCAGCGCCCCGGCCTCGCCGCGCAGGACCACGCCAGCCAACGGGAGTCTCTGCTCGGGCGCGCCTTCGGCACTGCGGATTTCTATTCCGCCCACCTGCGCCAACTCGGCCACGAGGTCCACGACCTGATCGTCAACTGCGTGCCGTTGCAGAACGCCTGGGCCCGGGAGAGCCGCGTGACCTTCAGCCGTCTGGCGCTGGGGGTGCCCCAGCGCCTGCTGCGCGCGCCCCTGATCGGGCCGTGGCTAGGTAGCCTGCCCGGGCTGGTACAGATCGCCGTGGCCCAGATTCGTGCCCTGCGCCCGGACGTGCTGTACTGCCAGGACCTATGGTTCCTGCCGCCGACGGCCCTGGTTGGCCTGAAGCCCTATGTCGGCATCATCGCTGGCCAGGTCGCAAGCCCGCTGCCGCCGCCGCCCTACTTGCGCGCCTTCGATCTGATTACCACCTCGTTTCCCCATTTCGTTCCTCGCCTGCGCGCGATGGGAATTTCATCCGAATACTTCCGGATCTCCTTCGAGCCGCGGGTGCTGGAGCTGCTGGGCGCGGTCGAGCAGGATATCGAGGCCAGCTTCGTCGGCGGCATATCGCGCCACCATGGCAACGCCCTGCCGATGCTGGAACGCCTCGCCGACGAATGCGGGATCGATTTCTTCGGCTACGGTGCCGGCCAGTTGCCACGCCGCTCGGCGATCCGCCGCCGGCATCACGGCGAGGTCTGGGGGGTGGACATGTACCGGGCTCTGGCGCGCAGCCGACTCACCCTCAACCGGCATATCAACGTCGCCGAGAACTACGCCAACAACATGCGCCTCTACGAGGCCACCGGGGTTGGCGCGATGCTCCTCACCGACAAGAAGGATAATCTCGGTGAACTGTTCGAGATCGGCAAGGAAGTGGTCGCCTACAGCAGCATCGAGGAAGCCATCGAGCTGATCGGCCATTACCGGGCCCACCCCGACGAGGCGCGGGCGATTGCCCTGGCCGGCCAGGCGCGGACCCTTGCGGAACACACCTACCTGCGCCGCATGGAGGAACTGGGACCGATGCTGGAAAGATATCTGGCGGAGAAGGCCAAGCGATGAAGCATCACCTGCGCAAGCTGCTCAAGCGGTTTCCCCGGCTCAAGCGGGCGGCTCAGCGTCTGCTGTCGGCACGCGGGGTGTCGACCGACTATCAGGAACTCGCCGACGAGGGCCGCACCGCGGAGCTGGAGCGGCTCGGCCCGGCCTGGAAAAGCGAGATCCTGCCGGCCCGCCAGCGCGAGCTGGTAGAGCGGGAGCTGACGGCCTACCTGCAGGGCGCGGCGGTACCGGTGTTCGACGTGCTGGTGCGTAGTCTGCGCGACCTCGACGACACCGGTGAACCCCTGCGCGTGCTCGAGGTCGGCTGCTCCAGCGGCTATTACTCGGAGGTCTTCGCGATCGCCGGACTGGTCGTGGAATATGCCGGATGCGATTATTCAGAGGCCTTCGTGGCGATGGCCCGGGCGCGTTATCCGGGCCTCAATTTCGCCGTCGAGGACGCTACCGCCCTGGGTTATCCCGATGGTGCATATGACGTGGTGATTTCCGGCTGCTGTCTGCTGCATATTCCGGCCTATCCGCTCGCCGTCGCCGAGACCGCCCGGGTCGCCCGCCGCTACGCGATCTTCCATCGCACCCCGGTGGTGATCGGGCGGCCGGATATGTACTACCGCAAGAAGGCCTACGGGGTGGAAACCGTCGAGATCCACTTCAATGAGGCCGGCTTCCTGGCCCTGTTGGCCGCCTCGGGCCTGGAGCTGATTGCCACCCATACCCTGGACGAAACCCTGGTGGACGGCCGGGGCCACGCCACCCGCAGCTACGTCTGTCGCAAGAAGGTCGCCTGAGATGCATCATTTCTGCACCCTGTTCGATCGCAACTACCTGGTTAAGGGCGTGGCTATGCTGCGCTCCCTGCAGCGCCATTGTCCGACCGCTCGGGTGCACGTGCTGTGCATGGACGAGGAGACCCGGGAGATTCTGCAGGAGCTGGCGATGCCCCACGTCAGCTGCCTCTCCCTGGCCGAGGTGGAGGACCCCGAGCTGCTCGCGGTCAAGCCGACGCGCAGCATCGCTGAATATTGCTGGACCCTGTCGCCCTGCCTGCCCTGGCATGTGCTGCAACGGAACCCAGAGATCGATGCGATCACTTACATCGACGCCGACCTGTACTTCTATTCATCGCTGCAACCCCTGTTCGACGAGATCGGCGCGGCCTCGATCGTCATCATCGAGCACCGTTTCCCGCCGCCCCTCAAGCATCTGGAGGTGCGCGGCCGTTATTGCGTTGAGTGGGTGGGCTTCCGCCGCGACGAGGAGGGCATGGCCTGCCTGGCGCGCTGGCGCGAGCAGTGCATCGACTGGTGCTTCTATCGCCTCGAGGCGGATCGGATGGGCGACCAGAAATACCTGGACCGCTGGCCTCAGGATTTCCGCTCGGTGCATGTCCTGCAGCACCCCGGCGGCGGTGTCGCGCCGTGGAATTTTGGCCAGTACGATTTCCGCCAGGACGACAGCGGCGCGATCACGGTGGATGCCGCGCCCCTGATTTTTTATCATTTCCATCAGTTTCAGATGTTGTCCAACGGTCGCTTCAATCGTATCTCCGGCGCCTACACCGGGATGGGACGTGAGCCGGAGCGGGTGTACGCGGAATACGAACAGGCCTTGCGCCGAGTGTTGGCCGAGGTGCGTCAGCGGCGGGCGGGATTTTCCGCCGGGATGAAACCGGCGCTGCGGGTCTATGCCCAGCGCCTCGTCCAGCTCCTGCTGCCAGCCCCGGTCAAAGAATGGCTGAAAAAATTTATCAGGGCCGTATAACCATGAACGACTTCGATCACAAGACGATCTTGATCACCGGCGGCACCGGTTCCTTCGGCGGCGCGGTGCTCAAGCGCTTTCTCGACACCGGGATCCGCGAGATCCGCATCTTCAGCCGGGACGAGAAGAAGCAGGACGACATGCGCAAGCGCTACGCGAATCCCAAGCTGAAGTTCTACATCGGCGACGTGCGCGACAGCCGTAGTGTTAGCGCGGCGATGCGTGGCGTCGATTATGTGTTTCACGCGGCGGCGCTGAAGCAGGTCCCGTCCTGCGAATTCCATCCGATGGAGGCGGTGCGGACCAATGTCCTCGGCACCGAGAATGTGCTCGAGGCGGCGATCGCCGCCGGGGTCAGCCGTGTGGTCTGCCTGAGTACCGACAAGGCGGTCTATCCGATCAATGCCATGGGCATCAGCAAGGCGATGATGGAAAAGGTCATGGTCGCCACCAGCCGTAACCTGGAGAAGACCAGTACGGTGATTTGCGGCACTCGCTACGGCAACGTGATGGCCTCCCGCGGATCGGTGATCCCGCTGTTCGTGAATCAGGTCCGCGCCGGCCGTCCGATCACCGTGACCGACCCGAGCATGACCCGCTTCATGATGACCCTCGACGATGCGGTGGACCTGGTGCTCTACGCCTTCCGCTACGGCAACAACGGTGACATCTTCGTGCAGAAGGCCCCGGCGGCTACCGTGCAGGTCCTCGCCGAGGCCATCCTGGCCCTGATGGGCCGCCCCGAACACAGGTTGGACGTGATCGGTACCCGCCACGGCGAGAAGCTCTACGAGGCGCTTCTCGGCCGCGAGGAGATGGCCTGCGCCGAGGACCTGGGCGACTACTACCGGGTGCCCTCGGACGGCCGCGACCTGAACTACGCCAAGTTCGTCGAACAGGGCGAGGACCGCCTGACCCAGAGCAGCCACGGCGAGGACTACAACTCCCACAACACCACCCGTCTTGGTGTCGAAGGCATGAAAGCGCTACTCCTCAAGCTGGATTTCATGCAACGGATCGTTCGCGGCGAGCCGGTTGAAGCAGAGGAATGAATTGAAACGCATACTCATTACTGGCGCCGACGGCTTTCTCGGCAAGAATCTGCGCCTGCACCTGGCCGAGCGGGCCGACGTCGAGTTGCGCGCCTACACCCGTGCCGACGATCCAGCCGAGCTGCCCGCGCGGGTGGCCGAGGCCGATGTGGTGTTTCACCTAGCCGGTATCAACCGTCCCCAGGATCCAGCCGAATTCCAGAGCGGCAACGCTGACCTGAGCCGCCTGCTGGCCGCGGCTGCCACCGCGGCGGCACGTGCCGGGCGGCGGCCGACCCTGGTCTATGCCTCGTCCACCCAGGCGGCCCTCGACAATCCCTACGGACGCAGCAAGCGCGAGGCGGAACAGGCCCTGTTCGCCGCGGCCGGGGCAGCGGACCTGCCGGTGCATGTGTTCCGCCTGCCCAATGTGTTTGGCAAATGGGCGCGGCCCCATTACAACTCGGCGGTGGCAACCTTCTGCTACCAGATCGCCCGCGATCTGCCGATCCAGATCAATGATCCCGCCGCGGTCCTCAACCTGGTCTATGTGGACGACGTGATCGCCCGCTTCCTGGCGATCATGGACGGTGAGGTGGCGCCGGGCGCCTACGCCGAGGTCGCGCCGGTGTACCAGACCACCATCGGAGCCCTTGCCGAACAGTTGCGACACTTCCGCGCCGGGCGCGATACCCTGTGCATCGAGCGGGTCGGCGTGGGCCTCGGCCGCGCCCTCTACGCGACCTATGTCAGTTATCTGCCGCCGGCCGCCTTCGCCTACGCGGTGCCGGCTCATCGCGACTCGCGCGGCAGCTTTGTCGAAATGCTGAAGACCCCGGACGCCGGGCAGTTTTCCTTCTTCACCGCCCATCCAGGGGTGACCCGCGGCGGCCACTACCACCACACGAAGACGGAAAAATTCCTGGTCATCAAGGGCACGGCCCGTTTCCGCTTCCGCCACATGCAGAGCGGCGAGACCCACGAGTTGCACACCCGCGGCGAGGAGCCGCAGATCGTGGAGACGGTGCCCGGGTGGACCCACGACATCACCAATGTGGGCGCCGAGGAAATGGTGGTGATGCTGTGGGCCAACGAGATCTTCGATCGCCAGCGGCCCGATACCTACAGTTGTCCCCTGTGACGGGGCTGAACAGGTGAAACCCATGAACAAGCTCAAAGTCATGACCGTGGTCGGCACGCGTCCCGAGATCATCCGCCTGTCTCGGGTGATCGCCCGGCTCGACGAATATTGCGAGCACGTGCTGGTGCATACCGGGCAGAACTACGACTACGAACTGAACCAAATCTTCTTCGACGATCTGGGCATCCGCAAGCCCGATTACTTCCTTTCCGCGGCCGGGGCCAGCGGCGCGGAAACCATTGGCAAGGTGATCATCGCGGTCGACGGCGTCCTCGCCACCGAACAGCCCGACGCGTTGTTGCTCCTCGGCGACACCAACAGCTGCATGGCGGTACTGCCGGCCAAGCGGCGCAAGATCCCGACCTTCCATATGGAGGCCGGCAACCGCTGCTTCGACATGCGGGTGCCGGAGGAAATCAACCGGCGCATCGTCGACCACACCGCCGACATCAATCTGACCTACAGCTCGATCGCCCGCGAGTACCTATTGCGCGAGGGGCTGCCACCCGACATGGTGATCAAGACCGGCAGCCCGATGTACGAGGTGCTCTCCTACTACCGGGCGCAGATCGACCAGTCCGCCGTCCTCGCCCGTCTCGGCCTCTCTGCGGAGGGCTATTTCCTAGTCAGCGCCCATCGCGAGGAGAACGTCGATTCGGAGCGCAACTACCAGAAGCTGGCCAGCCTGCTCGACACCCTGGCCGAGACCTATGGGCTGCCGGTGATCGTGTCCACCCATCCGCGCACCCAGAAGCGCATCGATGCCACTGGGACCCGCTTCCATCCCCAAGTGCGATTGCTGAAGCCCATCGGCTTTTCCGACTACAACCATCTCCAGCTTCATGCCCGGGCGGTGTTGTCGGATAGCGGCACGATCAACGAGGAGTCCTCGATACTAAACTTCCCGGCGCTGAATCTGCGCGAGGCCCACGAGCGCCCCGAAGGTATGGAGGAGGCCGCAGTGATGATGGTCGGCCTGGAGACCGGGCGCGCCCTGCAGGCCCTGGCCATCCTCGAGGAGCAGGGCCGCGGCACGACGCGCAGCCTGCGCCAGGTCGCCGATTACTCGATGCCCAACGTGGCAGACAAGGTAGTCCGTCTGATCCACAGTTACACCGATTATGTGAATCGGGTGGTCTGGAAGCGGACCTGAACATACTGTGAGAATCCTTGTCGTCAGCCAGTATTTCTGGCCCGAGAACTTCCGCGTCAATGAATTGGTCGCCGAGTGGGTTCGCCACGGCCACCAGGTCACGGTGCTGACCGGCCTGCCGAACTATCCCGCCGGCGACGTGTTTCCCCAGTACCGCGCCGATCCCGGACGCTACGCCGAGTACGAGGGTGCGCGGGTCGTCCGGGTGGCGATGACGCCGCGCCGCCAGGGCAAGCTGTGGCTGGTCCTCAACTACCTCAGCTTCGCCTTCAGCGCGAGCCTGCTGGGGGCCTGGAAGCTGCGCGGCGAGGCGGTGGACGTGATCTTCACCTTCGAGCCCTCGCCGATCACCGTGGGGCTGCCCTCGGCCTGCCTGCGCTGGCTGAAGCGGGCGCCTCAGGTGTTCTGGGTCCTCGACCTGTGGCCGGAGACCCTGGTCGCCGTCGGGGTGGTTCGTGCCCGCTGGATGCTCGACCTGGTTGGCCGTCTGGTGCACTGGATCTATGCACGCTGCGACTTGATCCTCGCCCAGTCGAAGAGTTTCGTCGGCAATATCGCCAGCTATTCACCGCCCGGGCAGCGGGTCGAGTATTTCCCGGCCTGGGCCGAATCGATCTTCGATGCCCAGGACGCAGTGCCGGCCGCGGAAGTCGGCGCCGCTCCCGGGGTGTTCACCGTGATGTTTGCCGGCAATATCGGAGAGGCCCAGGATTTTCCGTCCATCCTCGACGCCATCGAGCGCCTCAAGGCGCGCCAGGACATACGCTGGATCATAGTCGGCGACGGCCGCCTGGCGCCCTGGGTGAGTCAGCAAATCGAGGCCCGCGGTCTGGGCGAGCGGGTCACCATGGCTGGCCGCCATCCCCTCGAACGGATGCCTTCATTCTTCGCCCACGCCGACGCGCTGCTGGTCAGCCTGCGCGACGAGCCGATCTTTTCCCTGACCATCCCCGGCAAGCTCCAGTCCTATCTGGCGGCCGGCATTCCGGTGCTGGCGATGCTCAACGGCGAGGGCGCGCAGATCGTCGCCGAGGCAGTGGCCGGTTATGTCTGCCGGGCCGGTGATGGCGCCGGGCTGGCGGACATCGTCGAACGGATGGCAGCTCTGGACCCGGCGGCGCGCAAGGCCATGGGCGACAACGGTCGGCGCCTGTGCGCCCAGGAATTCCAGCGCGAGCACCAGATTCGCCGCCTGGAGGGCTGGCTGGAAGAGCTGGTGGCCGCCCGCGGCCGGCGTGGAGGCTGCGGCCGATGATCCTGGTCACTGGGGCTAGCGGCTTCGTCGGCACCGCTCTTTGCGCCCGCCTGTGCCGGGACGGCGCGGCCCTGCGGCGGGTGCTCAGGCAGGCGGCGGGTGACGATCAGGTCACGGTTGGCAGCCTGGCCGCCGACACCGACTGGCGCGCCGCCCTGACCGGGGTGCATCAGGTGGTGCACCTGGCGGCCCGGGTACATGTGATGGACGACCCCAGCGCCGACCCCCTCGCCGAGTTCCGCCGGGTCAATGTTGAGGCCAGCGTGAACCTGGCCCGCCAGGCCGCCGCCGCCGGGGTGCGACGCTTCGTCTATCTCAGCTCGGCCAAGGTCAATGGCGAATCCACCCTGCCGGGACGGCCCTTTTCGGCCACCGACGTGGCCGCCCCTGCGGACCCATATGGCATATCAAAATGGGAGGCCGAGCAGGCCCTCGGCCAGGTCGCCGCGAGCACCGGCATGGAGCTAGTGGTGATCCGGCCGCCGCTGATCTACGGCCCGGGGGTGAAGGCCAACTTCGCCACCATGATGCGCTGGGTCGAGCGCGGCCTGCCGCTCCCCCTGGGCGCGGTGAGCGGCAACCGGCGCAGCCTGCTGGCCCTGGACAACCTAGTGGACCTAATCGTGGTCTGTCTTCACCATCCCGCCGCGGCGGCGGGGACCTTCCTCGTCAGTGACGGCGAGGACCTGTCTACCGCCGATCTGCTGTGCCGCCTGGGCCTCGCCCTGGGCAAGCCGGCGCGGCTGGTCCGGGTGCCCCTTGGCCTACTTCGCATGGCCGCCACCCTGGTCGGCAGCGGGGGCGTCTATCGGCGCCTGTGCAGTTCCCTGCAACTCGATATCGGCGATACCCGGCGTCGGCTCGGGTGGACGCCGCCCCTGTCCGTGGACGAGGGCCTGCGCCTCGCCGCGAAAGGATACGATCGATGAAACGTGCCTTCGACCTGCTCCTCGCACTGTTCGCCGCCGCCGTGCTGGCCCTGCCCATCCTGCTGGTCGCGCTGGCCGTGCGCCTGACCTCGCCGGGGCCGGCCCTGTACTGGAGCGACCGGGTCGGGCGACACAACCGGATCTTCCGGATGCCCAAGTTCCGTAGCATGCGCATCGACACCCCGGCGGTGGCCACCCATTTGCTCGACAACCCGGCCCAGTGGCTGACCCCGATCGGCTCCTTCCTGCGCAAGAGCAGCCTGGACGAACTGCCTCAGCTGTGGAGCATACTGGTCGGCGACATGAGCTTCGTCGGTCCGCGGCCGGCCCTATTCAATCAGGATGATCTGATCGCCCTGCGCACTGAGCGCGGGGTACACGAATTGGTTCCCGGGCTGACCGGCTGGGCCCAGATCAATGGTCGCGACGAGTTGCTGATCCCGCAGAAGGTGGCGCTGGATACCGAATACCTGGCGCGGCGCAGCTTCCTCTTCGACCTGAAAATTCTCTGGCTGACTGCGGTGAAGGTGTTGGCAAGGGACGGCGTGTTCCATTGAAACGACGCAAGCTTCAGCGGATGCTCAGCCATGAAAAAGCCCCTCTATGAATTAGCAATTCCGGTCCTCGCCCTGCCGCGAACGTCCAAGCGCGTCGTCGCCCTGTCGGTGGATCTGGGCCTGTGTGTGCTCACCGTCTGGCTGGCCTTCTACCTGCGCCTGGGCGAATTCGTCGCCCTCTCGGGCACCGCCCTGTGGGCCGTCGCCGCGGCGATCGGGATCGCCCTGCCGATCTTCATCATCTCGGGACTCTATCGCGCCATCTTCCGCTACAGCGGCTGGCCGGCCCTGCTCACGGTGGCCCGTGCGGTGGGCATCTACGGCCTGCTCTACGCGGCAATCTTCACCGCGATGAGCGTCTCCGGCGTGCCGCGCACCGTGGGCATCATCCAGCCGATCCTGCTGCTGCTCTTCGTCGGCGCCTCGCGGGCCCTGGCCCGGGTCTGGCTGGGCGATCAGTACCAGACCATCCTGAAACACGCCTCGCGGCCCAAGGTGCTGATCTACGGCGCCGGCAATACCGGCCGCCAGCTTGTGGCGGCGATGGCAAACAGCCACGAGATGCAGGTGGTCGGCTTCCTCGACGACGACGACAGGCTGCACGGGCATGTGCTCAACGGCCAGCCGATCTACAACCCAGCCGACCTGCCCAACCTGGCCGCGACCCTGGCGATCAGCGACGTGCTGCTGGCCATGCCGGGGATCGGGCGCAAGCGGCGCAACGAGATTCTTGGCCAGATTCGCACCGCCCGGGTCTCGGTGCGCACCCTGCCCAGCGTGATCGACCTTGCTCAGGGCCGGGTCAGTGTGTCGGACCTGCGCGAACTGGACATCGACGACCTGCTCGGCCGCGAGCCGGTGATGCCCAATCACATCCTGCTGGCGATGAACATCCGCGGCAAGGTGGTGATGGTCACCGGTGCTGGCGGCTCGATCGGCAGCGAGTTGTGCCGCCAGATCGTTGCGGTGGGACCGGCCAAGCTGCTGCTGATCGAGCAGAGCGAGTTCGCCCTGTATGCCATCCACCAGGAGTTGGAGGCCAAGGTCGCCGGCCGCGAGATCGCCCTGGTCCCGCTCCTGGCTTCCGTTCAGGATGACGACAGGATGGGCGAGATCATCGCCACCTGGCATCCTGACACGCTCTATCACGCCGCCGCCTACAAGCACGTGCCCCTGGTCGAGCACAACCCGGCCGAGGGCATCAAGAACAACGTGTTGGGCACCCTGCGCACCGCGCGGGCGGCTGCGGCCAACGGGGTGACCGACTTCGTCCTGATCAGCACCGACAAGGCGGTCCGCCCGACCAACATCATGGGCGCCAGCAAGCGCTTGGCCGAGATGGTGCTGCAGGCCCTGGCGGCGACCCAGCCGGGGACTAAGTTCAGCATGGTCCGCTTCGGCAACGTGCTCGGCTCGTCGGGCTCGGTGGTGCCCAAGTTCCGGCAGCAGATCCGCGATGGCGGACCGATCACCCTGACCCACCCGGAGATCACCCGCTATTTCATGACCATCCCGGAAGCCTCACAACTGGTGATCCAGGCCGGGGCGATGGCCCGCGGCGGCGACGTGTTCGTCCTCGACATGGGCCAGGCGGTCAGGATTCTCGACCTAGCGCGGCGGATGATCGAGCTGTCCGGGCTCGCCGTGAAGGATGCGCAGAATCCCGACGGAGACATCGAGATCGAGATTACTGGTCTGCGCCCTGGTGAGAAGCTCTACGAGGAGCTACTAATTGGCGACAACCCCAAGCCCACATCCCATTCGCGAATTATGAAAGCGCACGAGGAATTCATCCCCTGGACAGACTTGGAATCCAAGTTAAACGCCTTGGAGATGGCGCTCACTGTGAACGACGTCGGCGTCATCCGCTTGATGATGGAAAAGTTCGTCACTGGCTACACGCCGAGCGATGAGATCGTGGATTGGGTGTACCTAGAACAGGAGGCGGAGGCACTCGCTATGGGTGTAACAAATTCGTGAGCAAACTAATCGCTACTTCCATATCCTGACCCCCATGTACCAACACACATGAAGGACTTAAAGGGGGCTCATAAGGACTGTTGATACCCGTCATGTTCGGCAACTGCCCGCTACGTGCCTTTTTGTACAGCCCTTTAGGGTCTCGCTGTTCGCAGACTTCTAGTGGCGTATCCACAAACACCTCGACAAAATTTTCGGGACCAATGAGTTCTCGTGCCATTTCCCGCTCTGCCCTGAAGGGGCTAATGAATGCAGTCATCACGATCAGGCCGGCGTCCATCATCAGCTTGGCCATTTCTGCTACTCGTCGGATGTTCTCTACGCGGTCGGCATCGGTGAAGCCCAGGTCTTTGTTCAGCCCCTGGCGGATGTTGTCTCCGTCCAGGATGTAGGTGCGCTTGCCCTGGGTGTGCAGCTCTTTTTCCAGGGTATTGGCAAGAGTGGACTTGCCTGAGCCGGACAGCCCGGTGAACCAGATGACCTTGCCCTTGTGGCCATTGAGGCGCTCGCGATCTTCGCGGGTGATACTCAGTGCCTGCCGGTGCACGTTCTGCGCGCGGCGCAGGTTGTGTCGGATCATGCCAACTGCCACCGTGGCATGGGTGAACTTGTCCACCAAAATAAAGCCGCCCAGGGTACGGTTGTCACCGTAGGGAGCAAATACGAGTGGCTTGCTCAATGCCAGGTTAGCCACAGCAATGTCGTTCAAGGCCAGTTGTTTGCACGATTCGTGCGCCTGGGTATTAACGTCCACCCGGTACTTCAGGCTGGTGAGGCTAGCACTGGCCCATTGGTTAGCCAGTTTCAACTCGTAGGCCCGGCCCATGTGCCCAGGCTCATCGTGCATCCAAACGAGTGTCGCCTCGAACTGATCGGTCATTTCCAGTGGCTTGTCGGCCAAGGCCATCACATCGCCGCGCGAGGCATCCACCTCACGGTCCAGCACCAAGGTGATGGCATCGCCGGCATAAGCCGTATTCAAGTCCCCATCCGCCGTGACGATGCGCGCCAGGGTGGCGGTCTGGCCAGAAGCCGTGATGCGAAGCGCATCGCCTGCCGCTAACTGGCCCGCAGCGAGCGTGCCGCTGAAGCCTCGGAAGCTGGCATTCGGCCGATTGACCCATTGCACCGGGAACACAGCTTTGCTGTGGCTTGGCTGGTCGATGTGGAGGGTCTCCAGACACCCCACCAAGGTGGGGCCTTGGTACCAGGCCGTATGCCTGGAGCGCTCGGTTATGTTGTCGCCCTTGAGGGCCGACAGCGGAATAGGCGTGATGCCCGTGAAACCTAGCGGTTGGGCCAGGGTGTGGAATTCGGCCACGATGGTATCGAATACCTCTGGCTTGTAGCCCACCAGGTCCATCTTGTTGACGGCGAGGACCACTTGTTTGATGCCGACCAGCGACACAAGGTAGGCATGCCGCCTCGTTTGGGTGAGCACACCCTGGCGGGCATCGATCAGTAGTACTGCTACATCGGCGGTTGAGGCGCCGGTGACCATATTGCGGGTGTATTGCTCGTGCCCCGGGGTGTCGGCCACGATGAATTTTCGTCTTGGCGTGGCAAAAAAGCGGTAGGCCACGTCGATGGTGATGCCTTGCTCGCGCTCCGCGGCGAGACCATCTACCAGCAAGGCAAAGTCGATGTCCTGCCCTTGCGTGCCATGCCGCCTGGAGTCGGCCTGCAAGGCGGTGAGCTGGTCGTCAAATACCTGCTGGGACTCCCACAGCAGACGGCCAATGAGGGTGCTCTTGCCGTCGTCCACGCTTCCGCAGGTGATGAAGCGTAGCAAATCCTGCTGGGCTTGCTGGGTCATCCAGTCGTGGATGGTGGCATCTTTAGGGACCTGGGACGTGGCTTGCTGGAGGGGCGCCGAAGAGGTTTTCTGGGGGCGTACCATTAGAAATAGCCCTCCTGTTTCTTTTTTTCCATGGAGCCGGCGCTATCGGTGTCGATCTTGCGGCCCTGGCGTTCGGACTGGCGGGCGTGGATGATTTCGAGCAGGATGTCTTCCAGCGTTTCGGCGTTGGACTCCACCGCAGCGGTCAGCGGGTAGCAGCCCAGGGTGCGAAAGCGCACCTTCTTGATTTGAACTTCCTCACCCGGCAGGAGACGGCAGCGCTCGTCGTCCACCATCATGATCATATCGGGCCGCACCACCACCGGCCGGGGTTTTGCAAAGTACAGCGGCACCATGGGAATGTTCTCCTGATAGATGTACTGCCAAATGTCGAGCTCAGTCCAGTTGCTCAATGGGAACACCCGGATGCTCTCGCCGGGGCTCTTTCTGGTGTTGTAGAGGTTCCAGAGTTCTGGACGCTGGTTTTTCGGGTCCCAGCGGTGTGTGGCGGTTCGGAATGAGAACACCCTCTCTTTGGCGCGGGACTTCTCTTCATCGCGTCGGGCGCCACCAAAGACGACGTCAAATTTGTAATGGTCGAGTGCTTGTTTCAGTCCTTCGGTCTTTGTGATGTCGGTGTGCAGCGCTGACCCATGGTCAAACGGGTTGATGTTCTTTTCGATTGCCTCGGGGTTGGTGTGCACCAACAGATCCATGCCGCTTTCGCACGCCATGAAATCCCGAAACAGGTACATCTCCTGGAACTTCCAGCGCGTGTCGATGTGCAGCAGCGGAAACGGTGGAGGTGCCGGGTAGAACGCCTTGCGCGCCAGGTGCAGCATGACCCCACTGTCTTTGCCGATGGAGTACATCATCACCGGGTTCTGCGCTTCGGCGACCGCCTCGCGCAGGATGTGGATGCTTTCTGCCTCCAACCGTTTGAGGTGGGGAGAAGGTGCCAGACTGGGTTTAGCGTTGCCGCTCAGGCTCAACCCCGTATGCAAGACAGGGCGATAGGCTTGCGGACATAGCTGAATCTCGGTGGTGCTCGGGGCATGGCGCAAGTGCCCGACCAACGCGCTATGCGGAAACACGGCGACGGGTTTGTTGATGTGGCCCTGCAGGTCGGTCAGTGCTTTTTGAATGGCCGTATCGCACAAACTGGCCAAAGGTACCCAGAAACGGGCCCCACGGGCGTCGTTGGCGTGTAAACAGGGCCGGCCGCCAGGCAAGGAATACAACTGGGCAAACAGCACTCGGTCGCGTCGCTTGCGGGCTTGCTCCACGGCCCATTCCAGTACCAGCCGGTTGGGAGAACGGTCGCGCTCGTCCAGCAGCAACGCGGGCGCCAGTTCCTGCGGCAGCAGGCCTAAGGAGTTCAGGCGCCGCTCGGCCGTGCGTTTGGTATCGGCTTCGCCCATTGCTTGCAGGTGGGCGAAGGCGAGTTCGGTGTCCCAGACTCGGGGGGCGTCCAAGCCAAGCAGGCCGACTTCAGATTTTGTCGCAGATTGTTTTTTGTCCATGAAGGCTATTGCCAATTGGCTGTGTTATGATTATTTTGAAAATTAAATCACAAAAACATACGCAATGCGACAAATTGACCGCAAAGACCTGATGGAGCAATTGATTCCCATTGCCCGTACAGCTGGAGACGCCATCATGGCGATCTACAGGCGCGGATCGACGGAAGTGCGCCACAAAGTGGATGCCAGCCCGGTGACGGAGGCTGACTTGGCGGCGCATTGTGTGCTGGCCACGCAGTTAGCCCACCTGTTGCCAGGCTGCCAAGTCGTCTCTGAAGAAGACTCTGCGTCGCTGGTGTACCGTCGAAATACAGGTTGTTTCTGGTTGATTGACCCTCTAGATGGCACCAAGGAGTTCATCGCCCGCAATGGTGAGTTCACGATCAATATCGCCCTGATTGAAGATGGCCGCTGCACGCTCGGGGTGGTGTATGCCCCCGCCATCGATGCGCTGTACTGGGGCGGCGCCGGGCTGGGGGCGTTTCGTTGCATGGGTGCTCAAACGGTTGCCATCAAGGTAGGCGCCAGTAAGACAGACCACGTATGCCGGGTGGTGGCCAGCAAAAGCCATTTGAACGAAGCAACCCAAGCAATGATTGATCGCCTGGGTGAGTTAGACCTGCTTCAGGCCGGCAGCTCACTCAAGTTCTGCCGGGTGGCTGAGGGCGCTGCCGACATCTACCCCCGGTTAGCACCGACTTGTGAGTGGGACACGGCGGCAGCCCAGGCGGTATTGGAGGGCGCCGGGGGCGCGGTTGTGGATCTTCAGGGTGTGCCGTTGCAGTACGGAAAGCCCGATGTACTCAATCCTTCCTTCATCGCCACCCGCAATACGGCTTTGATTCCAACATGATCGATACCGCGTATGCCTTGGCTGGAGCGTTAACTGGCTTTGTAGTGGGATTGACCGGAGTCGGTGGCGGTGCCTTGATGACGCCCATCCTGCTGATCTTTTTTGGTGTGTCGCCCACGACGGCCATTGCCACAGACCTTTGGTTTGCAGCCATCACCAAGTTGGTGGGGGCCAGAGTTCATCATACCAATGGCAATGTCGACTGGCAGGTTGCTAAACGTCTGTGGTTAGGTAGTCTGCCCATGGCTTTGTTGATTGTGGTGATTGTCAGCCTGGGGGCGCAGGTTGCGAAAGTGGGTTGGTTGACGAAAGCCATAGGCATAGTGGTGCTGATCACTGCCATCGGTTTGCTGGTTGCCCCTAAGCTGGTGGCGTATGCCCGAGGTCGGCGCATTGGGCAGCCCGAGCGTTTCAAGGCCATCCAGCCTGCGCTCTCGGTAGTGTCCGGCGGCGTGTTGGGCCTGTGTGTTGCGCTGACTTCGGTAGGGGCAGGCGCATTGGGTAGCGTGATGATGCTCTACTTGTATCCGCTGCGGATGACACCGCATCGGTTGGTGGCAACCGACATCGTGCATGCCATTCCCTTGGCGGTGGTGGTCGGGCTGGGTTATCTGTTCGCAGGCATGGTTGACTGGTGGATGCTGGCCAGTTTGTTAGCGGGTTCAATTCCCACCGTGCTCTTGGGAAGCTTGTTAGCCGGGAAGATTCCTGGTCGAGGAATTCAGATTGCCTTGGCCTTGATCTTGATGGCAGCGGGAGTAAAAGTACTGATCTGACTCAGCCGGAGTACGACTGATCGGCCGCAATGATCACGCGAACGCCGCCGTAGCCAGCTTCCTTGTGGATCTCCTCGGCCATGACGGAGGCAGGGTCGAACACGATGCCGTCTTCGACCGCTCGGTTAGTTGGGGGGCAAATGGTGAGCTTGCTTGCGAGGCAGGACGGTTTCCTGTACTGGGGAACTCACCACCGGAACATGAAAAAGGCCAGAGAGAAATCTCTGGCCTTTTTTGCGTCTTGGCACTGCAAGAGTACAAAGTGCTGTTTACTCCGGCAGCGCAATCTTCCCATCAGTGCTGAACTGGTAGTCATGGAACACATGTTCAGCCGTCAGCAGCTGGTAGCTGCCATCCTCGTTCTTGCGGGTGGTGTCCTTCAGCCGGTAGGTGTAGTGGCCACAGGTCCAGCAGTCGAAGTTGCGCATGTGGGTGCATAGGCAGGTCTTGTCGAATACCTTGACCTTGCGTGCCTCGGGGTGGGCGGCCACTTCGCGGTTGTAGGCTTCGATGTACTGACAGTTGCCGGAGGCGTCGAGCAGGTAGCCGTAGGCTTCGCAGTTGGGGCGGATGCCGCTGCCGATGGCGGGGCTATTCTTGAGCATGCGCATCGGATAGCCGGTGGGCGAGATCTGGTTGACCTCGATCTGGTCTTCGCTGGCCTTGAAGTATTCCTGCTGTACATCTTCGGGCAGGCCGCATTCGTGGGTCACGGTGAAGCGGGTCGCGACCTGGACGGCGCCGGCGCCCATCTCCAGGAAGTTTGCCGCGTCGCTACCGGTGAAGATGCCGCCGGCGGGGATCAGGGGAATGTCCAGCTTTTCCGCCACCAGCCAGGCATGGATCTCGGCGACGATGGCGGCCAGGTCGTACTTGGCCCAGTCCATGCCGAAGCCCAGGTGGCCGCCGGCCAGAGGGCCTTCCACCACCACGTAGTCGGGCAGGCGGCCGTGGCGGGAATTTTTCTTGAGGAAAATTTGCAGCGCCCGCAGGGACGAGACGATGATGCCCAGCTTGGCGTCGTTGTAGCGCGGGTGATCCTCGATCAGGGAAAAGGTGCCCAGATGCAGGCCGGCCGCCAGGGTGACGCCGTCGATGCCGGCGTCCAGGGCGGCGGAAAGGCGCACCCGTAGGGTGTCCTTGGGGGCGTTCATCGTCAGCTTTTCCATGCAGTTGATGAACACCAGTCCGGGGCCGCGCTTGGCTTCCATGGTGCGGCTGACGTGCAGCTTGGTGGCTTCCGCAAGCAGCCCCAGGTCGAACTTGACCACCGACTTGTCCGGGTTGGCCACGTTGAACTTGTACTGAGCGAGCTTGTTGCGCACGTACTTGGTGTTGAAGCGCCGGTCCGACACGGTCGGGACCATGGCGTCCGAGATATGGCCGATGCCACCCAGGCGTGCGGCCTCCAGCGAAAGCTCGGCGGTCGAGATATCGACCCCCATGCCACCAATTACGATCGGAACCAGCTCCTGGTTGCCCAGGCGCAGGCGAAAGTCATCCACTCGCTTCATGTAATTTTGAATCCGGTTTTTTTATGCCTAACCCCGCATTATCGCCGCTCGTGGGGGGGAAGGGGAAATTTCCACGAAAAAAACCGTGGGTCAGCGGGTAATAGGCGGCCGGTTAGTGGGGGAATTGGCTCAGCAGAAGCCCCAGCAGGGCGCAGCCGCCGATCACCTCCACCACGCCGCGCTTGAAGCGCAGCAGGGCCGTGGCTGCCAGGGCGGCTATGACCAGCGATGGCCAGTCGGGCCGGGCCAGGGCTGCCAGGTCCGGGCCGAAGCCGGCGGGCCAGAAGACGTGGTAGGCGAAGAACAGGGCCAGGTTGACGATCACCCCCACCACGGCGGCGGTGATCGCCGAAAGGGGGGCGGTGAAGCGCAGGTCGCCGTGGGTGGATTCCACCAGGGGGCCGCCGGCCAGGATGAACAGGAAGGAGGGCAGGAAGGTGAACCAGGTGACCACGGCCGCGGCGGCGGCGCCGGCCAGGAACGGGTTGGCCCCGGCCATGGCCAGGGTGGCCTCGGCGTGGCCGTAGCCACCGATGAAGCCGACGAAGGCCACCACCATGATCAGCGGTCCCGGGGTGGTTTCGCCCAGGGCCAGGCCGTCGATCATCTGGGCGGGCGACAGCCAGCCATAGTGGACCACCGCCCCCTGGTACACGTAGGGCAGCACCGCGTAGGCGCCGCCGAAGGTCAGCAGGGCCGCCTTGGTGAAGAACCAGCCCATCTGGGGCAGGGGGGCCTGCCAGCCGCCGGCCAGTGCCAGCAGGGCCAGGGGCAGCAGCCATAGCAGTAGTCCGATGCCCGCCACCCGGGCGAGCAGCGGCCAGCGGAAGCGGGCGTGGGGCGGCGATGGGGTGTGGTCGTCGATCAGGCAGGGGGCATGCCCGTCCTGGGCCTGGGAATTGGGTGCGGCGGCTTGTGCCGCCGCCGTGGCCGGGGCGAATCGGTTGGCCAGGTAGCCCGTCAGGGCGGCACCGGCAACGATCAGGGGGAAGGGAAGCGCGAAGGCGAAGATGGCGACGAAGGCCGCCACGGCGATGGCCCAGTGCAGGGGGCGCCCCAGGGCCCGGCCGCCGATGCGCAGGGCGGCGTGGAGGACGATGGCGGTGACCGCCGGTTTGATGCCGTAGAACAGGCCGCTCACCAGGGGCGTGTGGCCCTGGGCGGCGTACAGCCAGGACAGGCCAGTCAGGATCAGCAGGGACGGCAGCACGAACAGCCCGCCGGCGACGATGCCGCCCCAGGTGCGGTGCATCAACCAGCCGATGTAGGTGGCCAACTGCTGGGCCTCCGGGCCGGGCAGCAGCATGCAATAGTTGAGGGCGTGGAGAAAGCGCCGCTCCGAAATCCAGCGGCGCTTTTCCACCAGCTCCTGGTGCATCACCGCGATCTGCCCAGCCGGCCCGCCGAAGCTGATGAAGCCCAGCTTGAGCCAGAAGCGGAAGGCGGCGGCGAAGGAAACTGCGGGTGGCGGCGGGTGATTGGGCGGGGCGTCGGTCATGGCGGTGGGCGAATGGGTATGGCCGCTGGCGTGGCAGCATTGTTGGCGGCCGGCGGCATCCGGCGCAGTATGCGGCCTGGTTCTGGCAGGCCCATAACACAGTATGGAGTGGCGCGCCGCCGGACCGGCCGCCAGATTTTAGCCAGGCATGAACAAAGGAGATGCATCGATGACCGAACCGCAACAACAGGCCGCTTCCGGCCTGCCTCTGCTCGGCCACTGGATCGCTGGCGCCAATACGCCGGGGAGTTCCGGGCGCCGGGGCGACGTGTTCGATCCGGCCCGGGGCGTTGTGGCGCGCCAGGTGGCCCTGGCCGACGCCGCCGACGTGGCGGCCGCCGTGGCCGCGGCGAAAGCGGCCTTTCCCGCCTGGGCCGAGACTCCGCCGCAGAAGCGCGCCCGGGTGTTGTTCCGCTTCCGCGAACTGGTGGAGCGCCACGCCGAGGAGTTGGCGCGCTGGATCACCCGGGAGCACGGCAAGACCCTGCCGGATGCCCTGGGCGAGGTGCAGCGCGGGCTGGAGGTGATCGAATTCGCCTGCGGCGCGCCCCAACTGCTCAAGGGCCAGCATTCGCCGGCCATCGGCGGCGGCATCGACCACTGGAGCCAGCGCATGCCCCTGGGCGTGGTGGCCGGTATCACGCCGTTCAACTTCCCCTTCATGGTGCCGATGTGGATGGCGCCGGTGGCGATTGCCTGCGGCAACGCCTTCGTCCTCAAGCCCTCGGAGCGGGACCCGTCGGGCTCCCTGATGACCGCTGCCCTGTGGGCCGAGGCCGGGCTGCCGGCCGGGGTGTTCAACGTCCTGCAGGGCGACAAGGTGGCGGTGGACGGGCTGCTCGCCCACCCCGACGTGCAGGCCGTGTCCTTCGTCGGTTCGACGCCGATCGCCCGCCATATCTACGAGACCGGCGCCCGCCATGGCAAGCGCGTGCAGGCCCTGGGCGGGGCCAAGAACCACCTGGTGGTGATGCCCGACGCCGACCTGGATCAGGCTGCCGACGCCCTGGTGGGGGCGGCCTACGGCTCGGCCGGCGAGCGCTGCATGGCCGTATCCGTCGCCGTGGCGGTGGGCGGCATTGCCGACGAGCTGGTGGCCAAGGTGGCGGAGCGGAGCCGCCGCTTGACCATCGGCGACGGCCTGGAGCCGGGCGTGGACATGGGGCCGGTGGTTTCCGCCGCCCACCGGGAGCGTATCCTTGGCTATATCGAATCGGGAATCGCCGCCGGGGCCGAACTGGTGCTCGACGGCCGCGCCCATCCGGTGCCGGCACGGCCCCAGGGTTACTTCCTCGGTGCCACCCTGTTCGACCGGGTGCGGCGGGAGATGGACATCTACCGGGACGAGATTTTCGGCCCGGTGCTGGGCGTGGTGCGGGTGGACACCTTGGCCGAGGCGGTGGCCCTGGTCAACGGCCACGCGTTCGCCAACGGCGTCGCCTGCTTCACCCGGGACGGCCGCACCGCCCAGGAATTCGCCCAGCGCATCGAGGTGGGTATGGTCGGCATCAACGTGCCGATCCCGGTGCCCATGGCCTGGCATTCGTTCGGGGGCTGGAAGCAGAGCCTGTTCGGCGACCACCATGCCTACGGCGAGGAGGGCGTGCGCTTCTACACCCGCTACAAGAGCGTCATGCAGCGCTGGCCGGACAGCCTCGGCAAGGGGCCGGAGTTCGTCATGCCGGTCAACGGCTGAGCCGCGGCCCCCGCGATCCGCACGGGCATGAAAAAAGCCGGAGCGTTGGCTCCGGCTTTTTTCGTCCTCGCGGCGGGAACGGGGCGTTCAGCGCGAGGTGGCGTCGTTGTTGGCATCGGTGGCCGGCTTGGCGTCGATCTCCTTGGCCTGGGCGTCGCTGATGATCTCCATCACGTTCACCACCTTGCGCACGTCCCCGGTGGTGCGGGCGATCTGCACCGCATCGTCGGCCTCGCGCTGGGTGACCAGGCCAAGCAGGTAGACCACGCCGGCCTCGGTCACCACCTTGACGTGGTTGGCGGAGAACTTGTTGGCGTCCACGAAGCGGCCCTTCACCTTGGAGGTGATGAAGGTGTCGGCGGAGCGGGAGGTGAACGGCGTCGGCGGGGCGATCTTGATCTCGTTGTACACGCCCGCCACGTTGGGGATGCCGCGCACCGTCTCTTCCATCTTGGCGCGCAGCTCCTCGCTGTCGGTCTCGCCGGTCAGCAGCACCTTGCGGTTGTAGCTGGTGGAATTGATGTGTGAGTTCTCGCCCATGATGTGGCCGATGCGCTGGCCGGCCTTGAGCGAGATGCCCTGGTCTTCGGTGTAGGTGCCGCTGGTGCGGCGGTCGGCCACGATCAGGGCGCCGGCGCCGACGCCGGCGGCGACCACCGGAAAGCAGCCGGCCAGGCCGGAGGCCAGGGTCGCGGCCACCAGGGCGGCGGCCACGCCGCGGACGGCGCGGCGGGGGAGGGTGTTGCGGGTGGGGGCGGATCGGGAAACGCGCTCGGTCATTCGTCTTCTCCTAACAGCATGCAGTCGATGCCATCGCACAGGCAGTGGATGGTCAAGAGATGCACCTCCTGGATGCGCGCCGTGCGCTTGGCCGGCACGCAGAGGTGGATGTCGTCGTCACGCAGCAGTTCCCCGATTTTTCCGCCTCCCTTGCCGGTCAGCGCCACCACTTTCATATCGTGGTCATGGGCGGCGCGGATGGCCTCGATCACGTTGGCCGAGTTGCCCGAGGTGGAAATGGCCAGCAGCACGTCCCCCGGATGGCCGAGCGCCCGCACCTGCTTGGCGAAGATCTGCTCGAAGGCGTAATCGTTGGCCACGGCGGTGATGATCGAGGTGTCGGTGGACAGGGAGATGGCGGCCAGTTCCTGACGCTCGCGCTCGAAGCGGCCCACCAGCTCGGCGGCGAAGTGCTGGGCGTCGCCGGCGGAGCCGCCGTTGCCGCAAGCCAGAATCTTGCCGCCGTTGAGCAGGGCACCGGTCATCAGCTCGGTGGCCGCCGCGATGGGGGCGGCGAGGAGTTCCACGGCCGCCAGCTTGGTGTCGGCGCTGTCCTGAAATTGCTGGCTGATGCGGGCGATGAGATCCATGGCGAGTCGTCGTCGGGCGTAGGGAGAAATGAAGCTTCAAGTTTAACACGGGGCCGTTTTTGCTCCGGCAGGCCGGTCATGGCGGAGCAGTGTTCGGCCGGCGCGTCAGGGGGCGATCCACACTTCGACGCGCAGGCGTTTCCAGGGGTTGGAATGGGGCACCAGGGCGGCGATGCGTCCCTCCACCGCCAGCCCGCCGTCCATGGCTGCCGCCACCGCCCGGTTTTCCGCCCGGGGCAGGTAGCCGAGCTTCTCGCCGCGCCAGTCCACCCGCACCGCGTTGCGGTCGTGGCGGTTGTCCGGCTCCCGGATCAAGGCCAGGGAATCGCCTACCCGCAGGTCGGCAAAGCGCGCTTCCAGCGCATAGTACTGGCTGCCGGCCAGGGGCGAGTCCTGCACCAGGATGCGCACCGTCTGGGCGGCGGCGGGCGCCGCCCAGACCGCAAGCAGCAAGATGAGGGTGGTCAGCCGTACGGCCCGGGCGGCCTCAGTCCGGGGCATGGAAGGCGTCCTTCAGCCAGGTCAGCCGGCCGGCGTCGAACAGCACGCAGTCGAAGCGGCAGGGCATGTCGTCCTGGCGGGTCCGTTGCAGGTAATGGCGGGCAGCCAGCACCAGGCGGGCCTGCTTGCGCGGGTCGATGCTCGCCGCCGCGCCGCCGAAGGCCCAGCCGGCCCGGGCGCGCACCTCGACGAACACCAGCGCCCCCCGGTCGCGGCAGATCAGGTCGATCTCGCCGCCCTTGACCCGGTAGTTGCGCGCCAGCACCGTCAGCCCGTGGCGGACCAGGTGGTCGGCGGCCGCCTGCTCGGCGGCGGCGCCCCGGGCGGTGGTGCCGGACGGTGTGCTATCGTGCGTCGCCATTGCGCTTCCCCTTTGTTTCCGAAGCCGCCCCGCGCCTGTGCCTGCGCGCTTGCGGCCGCCTGTTCCGCGTGGTTGCACCTTGCCGGCGGCGGCCGATGTGAATGCAAAAAAATGACGATTGAATCTTTCGCATTGTATGTGGTGGCCACCCCCCTGGGGAACCTGGCCGATCTTTCCCCCCGGGCCCAGGAGGTGCTGCGCGGGGTGGGCTGGATCGCCGCCGAGGACACCCGCCACACCCAGGGGCTGCTTAGCCATTTCGCTATCTCGGCGCGCCTGTTGGCGGCCCACGAGCACAACGAGCGCCAGGCTGCCGGGCAGATCATCGACAAGCTCACCGCTGGCGAATCCGTGGCCCTGGTTTCGGATGCCGGCACCCCGGCGGTGTCCGACCCGGGCGCCAAGGTGGTGGAGGCGGTGCGCGCCGCCGGCTTCAAGGTGATCCCCATCCCCGGGCCGAGCGCGGCGGTCACGGCCCTTTCCGCCGCCGGGCTGGCGGATGCCCGCTGGCTGTTCGTCGGCTTCCTGCCGGCCAAGGCCGGCGAGCGGCGGCGCGAGCTGGAAGCCCTCAAGGCGGTGGACGCCGCCCTGGTCTTCTACGAGGCTCCCCACCGCATCGTGGACATGGTGGCCGACCTGGCCGCCACCCTGGAGCCGGCGCGCCCCCTGGTGATCGCCCGGGAGCTGACCAAGACCTTCGAGCAAATCCACGCCTGCCCCCTGGCCGACGGCCCGGCCTGGCTGGCCGAAGACCCCAACCACCAGCGCGGCGAGTTCGTGGTCATCGTCGGCGCAGCGCCGGCGGCGGTGGAAGAGGGCCTGCCCGCCGAGGCCGAGCGCGCCCTGGTCCTGTTGCTGGACGAGGGGCTGCCGGTGAAGCAGGCGGCCAAGCTGGCGGCGGCCCTGACCGGCACCGCCAAGAACGCCCTCTACGCCCGGGCCTTGGAGCTTAAGGACGGGGCGGCGTGACGCGGCACCGGCCGCAGCAGGCGCGGCTTGTGTGGCTTGTGCAGCCGCTGCTGTCGGCCGATGTATTAAAAAAATTCAAGTAAGCGGCGGGCGAAAAAACCAAGGTCCGCGCCAGTATTGGGGTTTGGCCTGGTGTCTCCAGAAATACATTAAGAAAATTAATGTATCGATGATGGCCTCCCATGTGCCCATGTTCCGGCGCGGCATCGGGGGCGGCTGGGGGCGGCGCCTATTTAGTACGGTGCGAGCGGAAGGCGGGGCAGGCGCGAGGTTGGCGGGTCCGCCGAATCCGCCGAATCCGCCGAATCCCGCGCCTGTCCTGGTGCTTGGCGGTGGGGCGGCGGAAGCCGGCCCGGGATGCGGGCCTTCCCATGGGATGCCCGGAAAGCAAGCACTGGCGCGGGGTTTCGACCGGTGCCGGCGGCACCTGTGCGGATTCCATCGGAGCCGGGGCGGTTCCCCGGTAAAATCCCGCCATTGTCCGTAACCCGCCGTCTGCCGAGCCTGCCGTGACCCAGCCTTCTTCCGCTTTGACCCCCCTGACCATCGCCCGTCCCGACGACTGGCACCTGCACGTGCGCGACGGCGCCGCCCTGGCCGCGGTGATGCCCCATACCGCCCGCCAGTTCGGCCGGGCCATCATCATGCCCAATCTGCGCCCGCCGGTGACCACCGTCGAGGCCGCTAGCGCCTACCGGGAGCGCATCCTGGCGGCCCTGCCGCAGCAAGGCCCGGGCGCGGCCTTCGAGCCGCTGATGACCCTGTACCTGACCGACAACACCCCGGCGGCCGAGATCGTCAAGGCGGCCGAGTCGGGCTTCGTCAAGGCGGTCAAGCTCTACCCGGCCGGCGCCACCACCAACTCCGACGCCGGCGTCACCGCCCTGGAAAAGGCCTTCCCGGCCATCGCCGAAATGGAAAAGCGCGGCATCCCCTTCCTGGTCCACGGCGAAGTCACCGACCCGGCCATCGACATCTTCGACCGGGAAGCGGTGTTCATCGAGCGGGTGATGCTGCCCCTGATCGCCAAGTTCCCCGGCCTCAAGGTGGTGTTCGAGCACATCACCACCAAGGATGCGGCCGAACTGGTCAAGGCCGCCGGCCCCAACGTGGGGGCCACCATCACCGCCCACCACCTGCTCTACAACCGCAACTCCATCTTCCAGGGCGGCATCCGCCCCCACTATTACTGCCTGCCGGTGTTGAAGCGCGAAACCCACCGGCTGGCCCTGGTGGAGGCCGCCACCAGCGGCAACCCGAAGTTCTTCCTCGGCACCGACTCGGCCCCCCACGCCCGCCACGCCAAGGAAGCCGCCTGCGGCTGCGCCGGCTGCTATACCGCCCACGCCGCCCTGGAGCTGTACGCCGAGGCCTTCGAGGCCGCCGGTGCCCTGGACAAGCTGGAGGGTTTCGCCAGCTTCCACGGCGCCGACTTCTACGGCCTGCCGCGCAATGCCGGCACCGTCACCCTGGTCAAGCAGCCCTGGACCGTGCCGGATGCCTACGACTACGCCCCGGGCGAAACCCTTACCCCGCTGCGTGCCGGCGAGACCCTGGCCTGGCGCTTGCAGGACTGACCCCGCGACCTTCTTCCCCCTACCGCCCAGCCCAGCCGAGGCCCCCATGCGCGCCCACCTGCTCCTGCCCCTCATCGCCCTGCCGCTTCTCGCCGGGTGCATGCACGACGCCGCGTCGTACCAGATCGCCGGCCGCGACCATGCCCTGACCCTGATCGCCGACCAGCCCTGGTTCTGGAAGCCGGAGGCCGACTTGGCCGTGGTGGCGGCGCGCCTGCCCGACTGCCAGCGCCGCCACAACCTGAAGGCGGTGCCGATCGCCAGCATCGCCATGGAAGTGCATCGGGCCGGCGACAAGACCTACGTGCTGCGCCAGGGCAAGAAGCTTTACCTGGTGGAAACCCAGACCTGCGAGGGCTTCCGCGCCCTGGAGGAGGAGCCCCCGGGCGGCCTGGGCGAGTGGCTCGGCACCTTCAAGGTCGAGGGCGGCAAGCTGCGCTTCGCCGCCAATCCCGACCTCCAGGCCGAGGGCGCCAGCGGCACGGCCGGGGTTGCCGGGGCTGCCGCCGGGCAATGACCGGCGGTCCGGGCGCCTACGCCCATCCCCTGTTCGACCCGCTGCGCCCCTGGCTCGACCGCCTGCCCGGCCGGCCCGACGGGCAGGTCCTGGCGGCGCTGGCCGCGGCCCTGCCGGTGTTCACCGAATCCGGATTGCCGGTGCGCTTCGTCCCGCCGGCCGACGACGGCCTGGGCTACGAGCGCCGGGTGTGGGAGCGGGGCGAGGTGGAAACCCGCCCCGACAACTGGCATGACTTCTTCAATGCCCTGGTCTGGCTGGCCTTTCCCCGGGCCAAGGCGGCGCTCAACGCCCGCCACCTGCGCGGCATCGCCGAGGCGGGCGGCGAACCGGCCCCCGGCCAGGCCCGCGGCCATGCCCGGGACGCCATGACCCACTTCGACGAGTGCGGCATGGCGGTGCTGTCCTCCGATCCGTCCCTGCTCGACCTGCTGCGCGGCTTCCAGTGGAAGACCCTGTTCTGGGAGCGCCGCGCCGACGTGGCCCGGCACATGCGCTTCATCGTTTTCGGCCACGCCACCTACGAGGCCCTGCTGGCGCCGTTCTTCGGCCTCACCGCCAAGGCCATCCTCTATCCGGTGGCGGCGGACGCCCTGGCCCTGCCCGCGGACGAACTGCGCGCGGCCCTGGACGGCTGGCTGGCCCGGGACCTGGCCGCCGGCAGCTACGATGCTCCCCGGGCGCTCCAGCCGGTGCCGCTGCTGGGCATTCCCGGGGCGACTGCGGCCAACGCCGATCCGGCTTACTACGACGACACACGGCAATTCCGCCCGGGGCGGCGGGAGAGGGCACCTCTCGGGGTATAATCCGCCCCGGGAAGTCGGCCAGGCAGCCGCCGCGTGCGCAAGCACGGGGAGGAAAGTCCGGGCTCCGCAGAGCAGGATGCCGGCTAACGGCCGGGCACTATAACCAAGGTGACGGAAAGTCCCGCCCGCAGGGGTGGGCGGATCAGGCGGCGGTGCGGCTTGAAGGGCAACCTTCGCGCCGCCTGATTCCGGCAACAGAGAGATACCGCCGATGGCGCCGCACGCCAGGTAAGGGTGAAATGGTGGGGTAAGAGCCCACCGCGTCCGGGGCCAACGCCGGACGGCACGGTAAACCCCATCCGGAGCAAGGCCAAATAGGGGAGCAATGGCGTGGCTCGCGCTGCTCCCGGGTAGGCTGCTTGAGCGGCGTGGCAACGCGTCGCCTAGAGGAATGGCTGCCACGGTGCCTTCGGGCATCGACAGAACCCGGCTTACCGGCCGGCTTCCCACTTCGCGTTTCTTGCCGCGGCACACCTGTCCGGGTGCCGGGCTGTTTTATCGGTATTGGCTGTCTGGCGTTATCTGCTGTGTCGCACTTCCTTCCGGCCGTGCCCCTTCTGGGTCGGCCATCCGCCCCGCGCCGAGCGCGCCGTGGCGTCTCCTCTGGGCATCGCGCCTGCCGCTGCCCTCACTGCCGTTTTCCCCGCCTGTTCGCCCCTGGTATCGGCCGATGCGTCCGGCATGACCGTCCGTCGCCCGGGAATAACGGTTGTATTCCTCACAAAGCACTTTCAGATGCTTTTGTATCCCTATTGATTCATAAGGTTTATTTTTCGAGGTTTTTTGCGCAAAAGCGCTTCTAAGTCATTGTCTCCATTGAGAAAAACCCGTTTTCTTGCTTGACCGTGGGAAATCATTCCTCTAAAGTGGGTGAAAGTGGTAGGAAGTGGGAAAAACGGGTTTTTTGGGCTTCGCCTCGGTGAGGCGAAAACGGGTTTAACAGGGGAAGCGACAGGGCGCCATGTTCCAGGGGACGGTTTCGATCAGCCTCGACGCCAAAGGGCGGCTCGCCATTCCGGCGCGTCACCGGGAGGCGCTCGCCCAGGCGTCGGCCGGCGGGCTGGTGCTGACCGCCCATCCCCATGGCTGCCTGCTGCTCTACCCCCTGCAAGCCTGGGAGCCGATCCGCGACCAGATTCTCAAGGCCCCCAGCTTCGATCCCCGCTCCGCCGCCCTCAAGCGCGTGCTGGTGGGTAACGCCCGGGAAGAAGAGATGGATTCCGCCGGGCGCCTGCTGATCGCCCCCGAGTTGCGCGGCCACGCCAAGCTGGAAAAGCAGGTGTGGATGGTGGGTATGGGTTCCCACTTCGAAATCTGGAGCGACGAGGGCTGGCAGGCCCAGAACGCGGCGGCCCTGGCGGCGCTGCAGAGCGACGTTCCCCCGCCGGGCTTCGAGGCGATTTCGCTGTGACCGCGCCCCTCACCCACGTCACGGTCCTGCTTGAAGAGGCGATCGAGGCGCTGGCGGTGAAAGCCGACGGCGTTTACGTCGACGGGACTTTCGGCCGTGGCGGCCACAGCCGCCTGCTCCTTTCCAAACTCGGCCCCAATGGCCGGCTGCTGGCCTTCGACCGCGATCCCCAGGCGATCGCTGCGGCCGGCAACATCGACGACCCCCGCTTCACCCTGTTCCACGCCCCATTTGCCGAAATGGGCGAGGTGGTCCGGGGTGCGGGTTACCCGGCGGTGGATGGCGTGCTGCTCGATGTGGGCGTCTCGTCTCCCCAGCTGGATGAAGCGGAGCGGGGGTTTTCCTTCCGTTTCGACGCGCCCCTCGACATGCGCATGGACACCTCCCGGGGCGAAACCGCCGCCGAGTGGCTCGACCGCGCCAGCGAGCGGGAAATTACGGAGGTGATCAGGGATTATGGCGAAGAACGGTTTGCTTTCCAGATTGCAAAGAAGGTTGTGGCTGCTCGGCGGGAACGGCGTATTGCAACCACAGGTGAATTCGCTGCGCTCGTGCGCGAGGCCGTGCGTACCCGCGAGCCAGGGCAGGATGCGGCGACGCGGAGCTTTCAAGCTCTACGGATTCATATCAATCAGGAGCTCGAGCAGCTGGCGTTAGCCCTGCCCGCGGCCATGGGCCTGCTCGTCCCCGGCGGCCGCCTGGCGGTGATCAGCTTCCATTCCCTGGAAGACCGCATCGTCAAGCGCTTCATGAAGGCCGAGGCCAATCCGGACGACCTGCCCAAGAACCTGCCCCTGACCGCCGCCCAGCTGCCCCAGCCGCGCCTCAAGATCGTCGGCAAGCCGGTCAAGGCCTCCGCCGCTGAAGTGGCGGCCAACCCCCGTTCGCGCAGCGCCGTGATGCGCGTCGCCGAAAAGCTGGCGGCCTGAGGCGACCATGCTGCGCTTCAACATGGCCCTGCTCCTCGCCGTGATGCTCTGCTCCCTGGGAGTGATCACCGCCCAGCACAAGGCGCGCAAGCTGTTCCAGGCCCTGGAGGCCGAACAGGAGCACGCCCGCGGCCTGGACGTGGAGTACGGCCAGATCCAGCTCGAACTGTCCACCTGGGCGACCCATCCGCGCATCGAGAAAATCGCCCGGGAGCGCTTGAAAATGCAGACCCCGGACCCGGCCAAGGTGGTGGTGGCCCGGGAGTCCTCGCCCCGGGGCGGCGGGGGGGCGAAATGAAGCCCCACAAATACACCGAGAGCCCCGTGCTCCACCTCAAACTCGACGCCTGGCGCAGCCGGGCGATCGTCGTTTTGTTGATGGCCGCCATGGTGTCCCTGGTGGGGCGCTCGTTCTACCTGCAGGTGATCAACAACGATTTCCTCCAGGAAAAGGGCGAATCCCGCTACCGCCGCGACATCGAGGTGTCCGCCTCCCGCGGCCGCATCACCGACCGCAACGGCGAGGTGCTGGCCATCTCCACGCCGATGAAGTCGATCTGGGCCATCCCTAGCGACGTCAAGCTGGCCCCGGACCAGTCCCGCGCTCTGGCCCAGCTGCTCGACCTGGAGCAGCGCGAGCTGAACCGCAAGCTGGCCACCGACCGCAACTTCGTCTTCCTGCAACGGCAGATCCCGCCGGACGCCGCCGACCGCATCGCTGCCCTCAAGCTGCCCGGCATCCACCAGGAAAAGGAATACCGCCGCTACTACCCCTCCGGCGAAATGACTGCCCACATCGTTGGTTTCACCGGTGTGGACGCCAAGGGCCTGGAAGGGGTGGAGCTGGCCTTCCAGAACCAGCTCGAAGGCAAGAACGGCAGCCGCAGCGTGATCAAGGACCGGCGCGGCCAGATCGTCGAGGACGTGGGCTCGATCAAGCCGCCCCAGGACGGCCGCGACATCCAGCTCGCCCTGGACGGCAAGATCCAGTACCTGGCCTTCAGCACTCTCAAGCAGACCGTGACCGACAACGCCGCCAAGGCCGGCAGCGTGGTGGTGCTCGACGCCAAGAGCGGCGAAGTGCTGGCCCTGGCCAACTGGCCCACCTACAACCCGAACAACCGGGAGCGGCTGTCCGGCGCCCAGCTGCGCAACCGGGCGGTGACCGACACCTTCGAGCCCGGCTCGACCATGAAGCCGTTTACCGCGGCGCTCGCCCTGGAAAAGGGCAAGTTCCGCTTCGACAGCCTGATCAACACCGCCCCGGGCAAGCTCACCATCGGCACCGCCACCATTTCCGACGCCCACCCCCACGGCGTGCTGACCCTGGCCCAGGTGATCCAGAAGTCGTCCAACGTGGGCACCGCCAAGGTGGCCGGCACCTTCGCCCCCAAGGAAATGTGGGAAATGTTCGACAGCGTCGGCTTCGGCAAGCCGCCGCGCCTGGGCTTCCCCGGCGAAGTCGGCGGCCGGCTGCGGCCCTACGCCCACTGGCGCCCCATCGAGCAGGCCACCATGTCCTACGGCCACGGCATCGCCGTGTCCCTGGTGCAGATGGCCCGGGCCTACTCGGTGTTCGCCACCGACGGCGAGCTGCTGCCCCTGTCACTGACCAAGCTGCCTCCGGGCCCGGTCACCGGCACCCGCATCTTCTCGCCCCAGACCGTGCAGGAAGTGCGCACCATGCTGGAGATGGCCACCCAGCCCGGCGGCACCGCGCCCAAGGCCCAGGTGCCGGGCTACCGCGTCGCCGGCAAGACCGGCACTGCCTACAAGATCGAGAACGGCGTCTACGCCCGGAAGTACGTGGCCTCCTTCATCGGCCTGGCCCCGGCCTCGGACCCGCGCCTGGTGGTGGCGGTGATGATCGACGAGCCCTCCAACGGCCGCCACTTCGGCGGCGACGTGGCCGGCCCGGCCTTCTCGCGCATCATGGCCGGCGCCCTGCGCACCCTGGGGGTGCCTCACGACGCGCCCCTGAACAGCAATCTGCAAGTGGCCCAGGTGGTCGCCGAACCGGAGGGCATGTGATGGACGCCCAAACCGTGATCGCCTCCGTGCTCGATGCCCTGCGCGCCCAGGGCGTGGCCGTGGCCCGGCTGGAAAACGACAGCCGCCGGGTGCGTCCGGGCGACGTTTTCCTCGCCTACCCGGGCGACGCCGCCGACGGCCGCCGCTACATCGGCGACGCCATCGCCCGGGGCGCCGTGGCGGTGGTCTACGAGGCCGCCGGCTGGAATGCCGCGTCCCTGGCCGTTCCCGCCGTGGCCGTCCCGCAGCTCAAGCACTGGTGCGGCGCCCTGGCCGACGCCGTCTATGGCGCGCCCACCGGCAAGCTGGCCCTGGTGGGGGTCACCGGCACCAACGGCAAGACGTCCTGCACCCAGTGGATCGCCCAGGCCCTGGACGGCGCCGGCCGGCGTTGCGCCGTGGTCGGCACCCTGGGCGACGGCTTCCCAGGGGCCCTGGTCCCGTCTGGCTTCACCACTCCGGAACCGGCCCACCTCCAGGAAAAGCTGGCCGGCTTCGTCGCCGCCGGCGCCCGGGCCTGCGCCATCGAGGTGTCCTCCATCGGCCTGGCCGAGGACCGGGTGGCCGGCTGCCGCTTCGCCACCGCCGTGTTCACCAATCTGACCCGGGACCACCTGGACTACCACGGTTCCATGGAGCGCTACGCGGCGGAAAAGGAAAAGCTGTTCCGCTGGCCCGGCCTCGACGCGGTGGTGGTGAACCTGGACGACCCCTACGGCGCCCACCTGCTGGCCGTCACCGACGCCCGGGAACGCATCGCCTACAGCCTCGCCGGCGCCAGCCATCCCCGGGCCACCCGAACCCTGGTCGCCGAGGACCTGGCCATCGCCGCCACCGGTCTGCACTTCACCCTGAGCGACGGCCATCGCCGCGCTCCCGTGGCCTCCCGCCTGATCGGCCGCTACAACGCCGCCAACCTGCTGGCGGTGGCCGGCGCCCTCGTTAGCCTGGCCCTGCCCGTGGAAGAGGTGGCCGAGCAACTGTCCCGCCTGGCGCCGCCCCCCGGGCGCCTCGAATGCCTGGGCGGCGACGGCCAGCCCCTGGTGGCGGTGGATTACGCCCACACCCCGGACGCCCTGGACAACGCCCTGGCGGCCCTGCGCGAAGTGGCCATGGCCCGGGGCGGCAAGCTGGTCTGCGTGTTCGGCTGCGGCGGCGACCGGGACGGCGGCAAGCGCCCCCTGATGGGCGAAGTGGCGATGCGCCGCGCCGATCGGGTGATCGTCACCAGCGACAACCCGCGCAGCGAGGACCCGGCGGCCATCGTCGCCGCCATCCTGGCCGGGGCCCCGGGCGCCGAGCACGACCTGGACCGGGAGCGGGCCGTGGCCCGCGCCATCGCCGAAGCCGGCGCCCGGGACGTGGTGCTGCTCGCCGGCAAGGGGCACGAGAACTATCAGGAGGTCGGCGCCGTGCGCCGGCCCTATTCCGACGTGGTCCAGGCCAAGGCGGCCCTGGCTGCGTGGAGCAACCAACAATGAGCCAACACGTGATCCTGGATCTGGCTGAAATCGCCGCCGCCGTCGGCGGCACCGTCCATGGCGGCCCGGCCAACGTCGCCGGCGTGAGCACCGACAGCCGGGCCGTGGCCCCCGGGCAGCTGTTCGTCGCCTTGAAGGGTGAGCGCTTCGACGCCCACGACTTCATCGCCCAGGTGGCCGCCCAGGGCGCCGCCGCCGCCCTGGTGGCCGACGACCAGCTGGCCAAGGCGCGCGCCGCAGCGCCGGCCCTGCCCCTGGTGGCCTGCGCCGACACCCGCCACGGCCTGGGCCGGCTGGCCGCCCACTGGCGCGCCAAGTTTGCCATTCCGGTGATCGCCCTGACCGGCTCCAACGGCAAGACCACCACCAAGGAAATGATCGCCAGCATCCTGGCGGTGGCCTTCGGTGCCGAAGCGGTGCTGGCCACCCGAGGCAACTTCAACAACGACATCGGCCTGCCCCTGACCCTGCTCGGCCTCACCGCCGCCCACAAGGTGGCGGTGATCGAGATGGGCATGAACCACCCCGGCGAGATCGCCTACCTGACCGGCCTGACCCGGCCCACCGTGGCCCTGGTGACCAACGCCCAGCGCGCCCACCTGGAAGGCATGGGCACCCTGGACGAGGTGGCCCGGGAGAAAGGCAGCATCTACGCCGGCCTCGACGCCAAGGGCGTGGCGGTGGTCAATGCCGACGACGAGTTCGCCGGCTACTGGCAGGGCCTCAACTGCGGCCGCACCGTGCGTACCTTCGGTTTTGCCGAGGGCGCCAGCGTGCGCGGCGCGGTGCGCACCCACGGCCTCGACCTGGAGCTGGACCTCGCCTGCGCCGAGGGCAGCGCCATGGTGCGCCTGGCCGTCCCCGGCCGGCACAACGCCGCCAACGCCCTGGCCGCCGCCGCCGCCACCCTGGCCGCCGGCATCCCCCTGGCCCAGGTGGCCGAGGGGCTGGCCCGCTTCACCGGCGTCGCCGGGCGGCTGCAACGCCGCGCCGGCAAGAAGGGCGCCCAGCTGCTCGACGACACCTACAACGCCAACCCGGATTCGGTGCGCGCCGGCATCGACGTGCTCGCCGCCACCGTCGGCCGCAAGGTCATGGTGCTCGGCGCCATGGGCGAGATCGGCGAGATGAGCGGCCAGTTCCACGACGAGGTGGGCGGCTACGCCAAGAGCCAGGGGGTGGACCGGCTGTACACCCTGGGCGACCTGGCCGAGGTGGCGACCCGCAACTTCGGCGAGGGCGCCCAGCACTTCGGCAGCCCCGAGACCCTGGCCCAGGCCCTGATCCCCGAGCTGGGCCCGGACGTCACCGTCCTGATCAAGGGCTCCCGATTCATGAAGATGGAGCGGGTCGTCGCCCTGCTCGCCGACGAACCCGTGCAGGAGTCCCACTGATGCTGCTGCTTCTCGCCCAGTGGCTGGCCCAGGACATCCGGGCCTTCAACGTTTTCAACTACATCACTCTGCGCACGGTGCTGGCGGCGATGACTGCCCTGCTGATCGCCTTCTGGGCCGGCCCCGGCGTGATCCGCTGGCTGGCGGCCAAGAAGATCGGCCAGGCGGTGCGCCAGGACGGCCCCCAGACCCACCTCAAGAAGTCGGGCACCCCGACCATGGGCGGGGTGCTGATTCTCATCGCCATCGGTATCACCACCCTGCTGTGGGGCGACCTGACCAACCGTTACATCTGGGTGGTGCTGATCGTTTCCCTGGGCTTCGGTGCGGTGGGCTTCTACGACGACTGGAAGAAGGTGGTGTACCGGGACCCGAAGGGCCTGGCCTCGCGCTGGAAATACTTCTGGACCTCGGTGCTGGCCATGGGGGCGGCCCTCTACCTGGCGCTGACCGCCAGTGTGCCGTCCCAGATGGAACTGATCGTGCCCTTCTTCAAGACCGTGGCCTATCCCCTCGGCGCCATCGGCTTCGTCGTGCTGACCTACTTCGTCATCACCGGCACCAGCCACGCGGTGAACCTCACCGACGGCCTGGACGGCCTGGCCATCATGCCCACCGCCATGGTCAGCGGCGCCCTGGCGATCTTCGCCTACGTGGCCGGCCACGCCGTGTTCTCCCGCTACCTGGGGGTGCCCTACATCCCCGGTGCCGGCGAGCTGGCGGTGTTCTGCGGCGCCATGGCCGGCGCGGCCCTCGGCTTCCTCTGGTTCAACGCCTACCCGGCCGAGGTGTTCATGGGCGACGTGGGCGCCCTGGGCCTGGGCGCGGCCCTCGGCACCGTGGCGGTGATCGTCCGTCAGGAGATCGTGCTGTTCATCATGGGCGGCGTGTTCGTCGTCGAGACCCTCTCGGTGATGCTCCAGGTCGGCTACTTCAAATACACCAAGAAGCGCTTCGGCGAAGGCCGCCGCATCTTGCTGATGGCGCCTCTGCACCATCACTTCGAGCAGAGCGGCTGGAAGGAAACCCAAGTGGTGGTGCGCTTTTGGATCATCACCATCATGCTCGTGCTGTTTGGCCTCTCCACCCTGAAACTGCGGTAAGCGAACATGGAACTCAAGGGTAAAACGGTCGTGGTGGCGGGGCTCGGCGAGTCCGGCCTGGCCATGGCCAAATGGCTGGATCGGCAAGGCGCCCGGGTACGGGTCGCCGACAGCCGTGCCGTGCCGCCCAACCAAGCCGAACTGGCCGCCGCCGTGCCGGCGGCCGAACTCGTTTGCGGTGCCTTCGCTGCCGACACCTTCGCCGGCGCCGACGTGGTGGCCATCTCCCCCGGCGTGCCTCGGGAAACCCTGCCGGCCCTGGCCGTGCCGGTAGTCTCGGAAATCGAACTGTTCGCCTGGGGCCTGCGCGCCCTGGCCCCGGCCACCAAAGTGGTGGCCATCACCGGCAGCAACGGCAAGACCACCACCACGGCGCTGACCGCTCACCTGCTCAACGGCGCCGGCGTCACCGCCCGGGCCGCCGGCAACATCTCGCCCTCGGCCCTGGACGCCCTGATGGACGCCGTGGACCACGGCGACCTGCCCCAGGCCTGGGTGCTGGAGCTGTCCAGCTTCCAGCTGGAGGCCACCCATACCCTGAACGCCGACGCGGCTACGGTGCTGAACGTCTCTGAGGATCACCTGGACCGCTACCAGGGCAGCCTGGCCAACTACGCCGCGGCCAAGGCCCGCGTCTTCAAGGGGGCCAAGGTGGCCGTGCTCAACCGGGACGACGACTGGAGCCTGGCCAATGGCCGCTGCGGCGTGCCCTTTGTCACCTTCGGCCTGGACGCCCCGGGCCGCGCCGGCGACTTCGGCTTGGTGGGCGGAGCCCTGGTGAAGGGTGACAAGGCCCTGGTGCGCCAGGACGAATTCAAGCTGACCGGCGCCCATAACGCCGCCAACGCCCTGGCCGCCATCGCCCTGTGCGAGGCGGTGGGCGTGGCCGCCGAGCGGGTGCTGCCGGCCCTCAAGGCCTTCGCCGGCCTGCCGCACCGGGTCGAGACCGTGGCCGAGGTCGGCGGCGTGACCTACATCGACGATTCCAAGGGCACCAACGTGGGCGCCACCCTGGCCGCCATCGAGGGCCTGGGCCGCAAGGTCGGCATCGTCCTGGGCGGCGACGGCAAAGGTCAGGATTTCACACCCCTGGGTGCCGCCCTGGCCGCCCACGGCCGCGCCGTGGCCCTGATCGGCCGCGACGCTGGGCTGATCGACGCCGCCATCGCCGCGCCCCTGGCCGCCGCCGGGGTGCCCGTGCAGCGCTGCGCCGACCTGCCCGCCGCCGTGCGCTGGCTGGCGGACCGGGCCCAATCCGGCGACGCCGTGCTGCTCTCGCCGGCCTGCGCCAGCTTCGACATGTTCCGCGGCTACGCCCACCGGGCCCAGGTGTTCATCGACGCCGTGGCCGAGCTGGCCGCCGTGGCCAAGGGTCAGGGGGAGGAGCGGTGAGGGCCATCCTCGACAACACCCGCCGCGCGCCCACCGAGGTGGACATGCTGCTGCTCTGGTCCGGCCTGGTCCTGCTGCTGCTCGGCATGGTGATGGTCTATTCGGCCTCCATCGCCACCGCCGAGGGCAGCCGCTTCACCGGCCACCAGCCGGCCTACTTCCTGGTGCGCCACGGCGTCTTCCTCACCGTCGGCATCGTCGCCGCCGTGGTGGCCTTCCAGGTGCCGCTCACCGCCTGGCAGCAGTGGGCGCCCTACCTGTTCATGGCCGGGGTGCTGCTGCTGGTGGTGGTGCTCATCCCCGGCCTGGGCCGGGACGTGAACGGCGCCCGGCGCTGGCTGCCCCTGGGGCCGGTGAACCTGCAGCCGTCCGAGCTGACGAAGCTGTTCGCCGTGCTCTACGCCGCCGACTACACGGTGCGCAAGATGCCCCACATGCGCGACCTGAAGAAGGCCTTCCTGCCCATGGCGGCGGCCATGATCTTCGTCGGCATGCTGCTGCTCAAGGAGCCGGACTTCGGCGCCTTCGTGGTGATCATCTCCATCGCCATGGGCATCCTCTTCCTCGGCGGCCTGCGCGCCCGCCTGTTCGCCGTGCTGATCGTGGTGATGCTGGTGGCCTTCGCCATCCTGATCATCGTCTCGCCCTACCGGCGCGAGCGCATCTTCGGCTTCATGGACCCGTGGACCGACGCCTTCGGCCGCGGCTACCAGTTGTCCCACGCCCTGATCGCCTTCGGCCGCGGCGAGCTGTTCGGCGTCGGCCTGGGGGCCAGCGTCGAGAAGCTCTTCTACCTGCCCGAAGCCCATACCGACTTCCTGCTGGCGGTGATCGCCGAGGAACTGGGCTTTGCCGGCGTGCTGCTGGTGGTGGCCCTGTTCGCGGTGCTGGTGCAGCGCTGCTTCGCCATCGGCCGCCAGTGCGTCACCCTCGACCGCCTCTACCCGGCCCTGGTGGCCATGGGCGTGGGCATCTGGCTGGGGGTGCAGTCCTTCATCAACATGGGGGTGAACATGGGCCTGCTGCCCACCAAGGGTCTGACCCTGCCCCTGATGAGCTTCGGCGGCTCCGGCATCCTCGCCAACTGCATCGCCCTGGCCGTGCTGTTGCGCATCGACTGGGAAAACCGCCAGCTGATGCGGGGAGGAAAGCTGTGAGCACTAGCCCGAAAACCCTCCTGGTGATGGCCGGCGGCACCGGCGGCCACATCTTCCCCGCCCTGGCCGTGGCCAAGGTGCTGCGCAGCCAGGGCTGGCGCGTGGTCTGGCTGGGCAACCCGGACGGCATGGAAGCCCGCCTGGTGCCCGAGCAGGACTTCGAGTGTGTCTGGATCAAGTTCGGCGCCCTGCGCGGCAAGGGCCTGGCCCGTAAGCTGCTGCTGCCGTTCACCCTGCTGTCCGGCTTCTGGCAGGCCCGCCGCGCCCTGAAGCGGATCAAGCCCGACGTGGTGCTGGGCATGGGCGGTTACATCACCTTCCCGGGCGGCATGATGGCCTCCCTGGCCGGTATCCCCCTGATCGTCCACGAGCAGAACGCCGTGGCCGGCCTGGCCAACAAGGTTCTGGCCAAGGTGGCCGACCGCGTCCTCACCGGCTTCCCCGACGTGCTGCCCAAGGGCGAGTGGGTCGGCAACCCGGTGCGCGCCGAGATCGCCGCCGTGGCCGACAAGGCTCCGCCGGCCGCCCGCTACGCCGAGCGCAGTGGCGTGCGCCACATCCTGGTGGTGGGCGGCAGCCTGGGCGCCGCGGCCCTCAACACCGCCGTGCCCCAGGCCCTGGCCCTGATCGCCGAGGAAGAGCGGCCCGAGGTGGTGCACCAGGCTGGCGAAAAGCACATGAAGGCCCTGCGCGAGAACTACGAGGTGGCCGGCGCCAACGGCTTCCTGGTGCCCTTCATCACCGACATGGCCGGTGCCTACGAGTGGGCCGACCTGGTGGTGTGCCGCGCCGGGGCCCTGACCGTGGCCGAACTGGCCGCCGCCGGGGTGGCCAGCGTGCTGGTGCCCTTCCCCCATGCGGTGGACGACCATCAGACCGCCAACGCCCGCCATCTGGCCGACGCCGGCGGCGCCGTGCTGATGCCCCAGGACCAATTGACCCCGGCGGCCCTGGCCGAACTGGCCGCGATCCCCCGGGAACAACTCGCCGAAATGGCCGCCAAGGCCCGGGGCGTGGCCCGCACCGACGCTGCCGAGCGGGTGGCGGCGATCTGCGCCGAAGCGGCGGAAAAGAACGTTTGAGGAATCGACGACCATGAAACACAAGGTCAAACACATCCACTTCGTCGGCATCGGCGGCTCCGGCATGTCCGGCATCGCCGAGGTGCTGGTGAACCTGGGCTTCACCGTGTCCGGCTCGGACCTGGCGGAAAACGCCACCACCGCCCGCCTGGCCGCCGCCGGTGCCCGGGTGCTGCTGGGCCACGACGGCGCCCACGTGGCCGGCGCCGACGCCGTGGTGGTGTCCACCGCGGTCAAGGCCGACAACCCGGAAGTGATCGCCGCCCGCGCCGCCCACATCCCGGTGGTGCCCCGGGCCCAGATGCTGGCCGAGCTGATGCGCCTCAAGCAGGGCATCGCCGTGGCCGGCACCCACGGCAAGACCACCACCACCAGCCTGGTAGCCTCGATCCTGGCCGAGGGCGGCTTCGATCCGACCTTCGTCATCGGCGGCCGACTCAACGCCGCCGGTGCCAATGCCCGGCTCGGCACCGGCGAATTCCTGGTGGCCGAGGCCGACGAGTCGGACGCCTCGTTCCTGTTTTTGACGCCGGTGATGTCGATCGTGACCAACATCGACGCCGACCACATGGAGACCTACGGCCACGACTTCGGCAAGCTCAAGCACGCCTTCATCGACTTCCTCAACCGCCTGCCCTTCTACGGCGTGGCGGTGGTGTGCGTGGACGACCCGAACGTGCGCGAGATACTGCCCTTCGTCTCCAAGCACGTGGTGCGCTACGGCATCGATCCGGAGCATGCCGCCGAGGCCCACTTCCGCGCCGAGAACATCGAGGCCGCCGGTGCCCAGATGAAGTTCGACCTGGTGCGGGTCAACGGCACCACCGTGCGCTATCCGGTGACCCTCAACCTGCCCGGCTTGCACAACGTGCGCAACGCCCTGGCCGCCGCCGCCGTGGCCACCGAGGTCGGCGTGTCGGACGAGGCCATCGCCAAGGGCCTGGCCGAATTCCGCGGCGTCGGCCGGCGCTTCCAGCGTTACGGCGAAGTGGCCCTGGAAAGCGGCGGCAGCTTCACCCTGATCGACGACTACGGCCACCACCCGGTGGAAATGGCCGCGACCCTGGCCGCCGCCCGCGGCGCCTTCCCCGGCCGCCGCCTGGTGCTGGCCTTCCAGCCCCACCGCTACACCCGCACCCGGGACTGCTTCGAGGATTTCGTGAAGGTCCTGTCCACCGTCGATGCCCTGGTGCTGGCCGACGTCTATGCCGCCGGCGAGGCGCCCATCGTCGCCGCCGACGGTCGGGCTTTGGCGCGGGCTCTGCGGGTGGCGGGCAAGGTGGAGCCGGTGTTCGTCGAGGACATGGCCGAGATGCCGGCCACCATCCGCGCCGTGGCTCAGGACGGCGATGTGGTTTTGACGATGGGAGCGGGGTCGATCGGCGCCGTTCCCGCCAAACTTGCAACGGTGTGACGTGGTTATGAACAAGGAATTCGGAAAAGTGGCGGTGCTGTTCGGCGGCACCTCGGCAGAACGGGAAGTTTCCCTGAACAGCGGCTCCCGCGTGCTGGCGGCGCTGCAACGGCAGGGCGTGGACGCCCATCCCTTCGACCCGGCGGAACAGCCCCTGGACGCCCTCAAGGGCTACGACCGGGCGTTCATCGCCCTGCACGGCCGCCACGGCGAGGACGGCACCATCCAGGGCGCCCTGGAACTGATGCACATCCCCTACACCGGCCCGGGCGTGCTGGCCTCCGCCGCGGGCATGGACAAGTGGCGCACCAAGCTGCTCTGGCAGGCCGCGGGCCTGCCGGTGCCGGCCTACCGCATGCTCGACGCCGGCAGCGACTTCGACGCCGTGGCCCGCGAGCTGGGCCTGCCCCTGTTCGTCAAGCCGGCCTGCGAGGGTTCGTCGATCGGCGTGACCAAGGTCAAGACCGCCGCCGAGCTGCGCAGCGCCTACCAGGAGGCCGCCCGCCACGATTCCCTGGTGATCGCCGAGCAGGCGGTGCTGGGCGGCGAATACACCGTGGGCATCCTGGGCAGCGGCGAGGACATGCGCGCCCTGCCCATCGTCAAGATCGAGCCGGCCACCGAGTTCTACGACTACGAGGCCAAGTACCTGCGCGATGACACCGCCTACCGCTGCCCCTGCGGCCTGTCCGCCGAGCAGGAGGCCGCCATCCAGGCCCAGGCCCTGCAGGCCTTCCGGGTGCTGGGCGGGCGCGGCTGGGGCCGGGTGGACTTCCTCATGGACGAGGCCGGCAACCCCTACTTCCTCGAAGCCAACACCTCCCCGGGCATGACCGACCACTCCCTGGTGCCGATGGCGGCCCGGGTGGCCGGCCTCGACTACGAGGCCCTGGTGCTCCAGGTCCTGGCCCTGGCGGCCAACGATTGATCCGACGAAATGGCTCCCGCGCATGTGGCACAAACCGCACCTGCTGAATGTCCTGGCCGACCTGCTGTTCGCAGCGGGAGCGGCGGCCATTCTCGCCGCGGGCGTGCTGGCGGCGGCGCGGCTGCCTCTTTTTCCGCTGCACCAGGTGGTGCTGCTGGAGCGGCTCCAGTCGGTGCGTCCGGACGAGCTGGAAGGCGCCCTGGCCGGGTCCGGGCTGCTGCGCGGCAACTTCTTCAACGTGAACCTGGAAGCGGTGCGCGGCGCCCTGGAAAAACTGCCCTGGGTGCGCAAGGCCGAGGTGCGGCGGCGCTGGCCGGGCAAGCTGGAAGTGCGCCTGGAAGAGCATCAGGCCGCCGCTCGCTGGGGTGCCGAGCCGGGGCAGATGGTCAATACCTACGGCGAGGTCTTCGCCACCGGGGCCACGGCGCCGGTGCCGGGGGAAGAGGGCGAGGCCCGCGGTCTGGCGCTGGCGCGCCTGCCCATGCTCTACGGACCGGCCGGCTCCAGCGCCGAGGTGCTGCGCCGCTACGTGGATACCCAGGCCGCCCTCAAGCCGATCGCGCGACGGCCGGTGGAGCTGACCCTGTCGCCCCGGCTGGCCTGGCACCTCAAGCTGGACGACGGGATGGTGGTGGAACTGGGGCGGGAGCAGGCCAAGGCGCCGGTGGCGGCGCGGTTGGCCCGCTTCGTCACCTACTACCCCGGCACCCTGGCCGTGCGCACGCCGCGGCTGGATGTGGTGGACATGCGGTACCCCAATGGATTTGCGCTGCGGGTGATGGGCACCGGCAACGCTGGAACGAAGCCTGACGGCAAGGAAAAGAAATGAGCAGGGATACCAAGGATCTGGTGGTCGGCCTGGATATCGGCACCTCGAAGATCGTCGCGCTGGTGGCGGAGATCACGCCGGAAGGACGCCTCAACGTCATCGGCATGGGCACCCAGGAGTCGAAGGGGCTCAAGAAGGGCGTGGTGGTCAACATCGAGGAAACCGTGGCCACCATCTCCCGGGTGGTGCAGGAAGTCGAGCTGATGGCCGACTGCAAGGTCAAGGACGTCTACACGGGCATCGCCGGCAGCCACATCAAGAGCTTCAATTCCCACGGCATGGTGGCGATCAAGGACAAGGAAGTCACCCCGATGGATGTGGACCGGGTGATCGAGACCGCCCGCGCCATGCCGATCCCGGCGGACCAGGAAATCCTGCACATCCTCACCCAGGAATTCGTCATCGACGGCCAGGACGGCATCCGCGAGCCCATCGGCATGAGCGGCATGCGCCTCGAAGTGAAGGTGCACATCGTCACCGGCGCCGTGTCCGCCGCCCAGAACATCGTCAAGTGCGTGCGCCGCTGCGGCCTGGAAGTGAACGACCTGGTGCTGCAACCCCTGGCGTCGAGCTACGCCGTGCTGTCCGAGGACGAGAAGGATCTGGGTGTGTGCCTGGTGGACATCGGCGGTGGCACCACCGACATCGCCGTGTGGACCCAGGGCGCCATCCGCCACACCTCGGTGATCCCCATCGCCGGCGACCAGGTGACCAACGACATCGCCATGGCCCTGCGCACCCCGACCCGGGAAGCGGAAGAGATCAAGCGCCAGTACGGCACCGCCCTGTCCGACCTGGCCGATCCGGAAGACGTGTTCGAAGTGGCCGGCATGGACGACCGCCCCTCGCGCAAGCTGTCGCGCCGGGCGCTGGCCGACGTGATCCAGCCGCGCATCGAGGAACTTTTCGACCTGATCCACGCCGAGCTGCGCCGCTCCGGCTTCGAGGACGTGTTGTCCTCGGGAATCGTCATCACCGGTGGCGCCGCCCTGATGCCGGGCATGGTCGAGCTGGGGGAGGAAATCTTCCACATGCCGGTGCGCCTGGGCATCCCCAAGTACGTGGGCAGCCTGGCCGACGTGGTGCAGAGCCCGCGCTTCTCCACCGCCTACGGCCTGCTGCTCGAAGCCCAGACCCAGCACAAGCGGGGCATGAAGGTGCGCGAGACCCGTTCGGTGAAGGACGTGTTCTCGGTGATGAAGGGCTGGTTCGAGAAGAACTTCTAAGGTTTCGCGGCATCCCGGGCGACCTTTGCAGCCCGGGCGCTTCAGGTGTCAGGCAGTACCCGTGTTTTCGGTAGTTCCGTTTTAAGCAGCAAACAATATCAATGAATCTCTTGTAACGGAGGCGAGTATGTTTGAAATCATCGATAAGGAAGTGGGCGGCACCATCATCAAGGTGGTGGGCGTGGGTGGCGCCGGCGGCAACGCCGTCGACCACATGATCCGGGAAGGGGTGCAGGGGGTGGAATTCATCGCCGCCAACACCGACGCCCAGGCGCTCAACCGCAGCGTGGCCGTCCAAAAGCTGCAACTCGGGGCCACCGGCCTTGGCGCCGGCGCCAAGCCGGAAGCCGGCCGCAGCGCCGCCATGGAGCAGCGTGAGCAGATCGCCGAAGCCCTCAAGGGCGCCAACATGGTGTTCATCACCGCCGGCATGGGCGGCGGCACCGGCACCGGCGCCGCCCCGATCGTGGCCGAAGTGGCCCGCGAGCTGGGCATCCTCACCGTGGCCGTGGTGACCAAGCCGTTCGGCTTCGAAGGCAAGCGCATGAAGCTGGCCGAAGCCGGCCTGGCCGAGCTGCAACAGCACGTCGATTCCCTGATCGTCATCCTCAACGACAAGCTGATGGAAGTGCTGGGCGACGACGTGTCCATGGACGAGGCCTTCAAGGCCGCCGACAACGTGCTGCGCAACGCCGTGGGCGGCATCGCCGAGATCATCACCTTCCCCGGCCTGGTGAACGTGGACTTCGAAGACGTGCGCACCGTGATGAGCGAGATGGGCCGCGCCATGATGGGTTCCGCCGTTGCCGCCGGCGTGGACCGCGCCCGCATCGCCGCCGAGCAGGCCGTGGCCAGCCCGCTGCTCGAAGGCATCAACCTGTCCGGCGCCAAGGGCGTGCTGGTCAACATCACCGCTTCCCGCTCCCTGAAGATGAAGGAAGTGAACGAGGTGATGAACACCATCCGCGCCTTCGCCGCCGAGGACGCCCACATCATCTTCGGCGCCGTGTTCGACGAGAACGTGGGCGACGCCCTGCGCGTCACCGTGGTCGCCACCGGCCTCGGCCAGGCGGTCAAGCAGCCCCAGCTGGTGGTGGCTGCCCGTACCGGCACCGACGACGCCCCCATGGCCGCCGGTCCCGACTACGCCAGCCTGGAAGTGCCGGCTGTGTTCCGCACCAACCGCAGCAACGCCAAGGTGGAGGCCATGGTCTCCTCCGGCGTCGATCGCTACGACATCCCGGCCTTCCTGCGCCGGCAGGCTGATTAATCCAGCCTAACGTATCGATACTCGCCTCTTGAAAGGGGGAAGGACGTGCGCGTGCTAAAATGCGTTCTTCCCCCCTTTTTCAACGCGAAAACGAATTTTTGCCTTCCGTTGCCGGCCCGTTGCGGGCCATCGGCGACGCGGAGGTTCGCTTCGGTATAAAAATGCTCAGGCAGCGCACCCTCAAATCGACGATTCGCGCCTCCGGCGTGGGCCTCCATTCCGGCGCCCGGGTCACCATGACCCTGCGCCCGGCCGCCCCCGACACCGGCATCGTCTTCCGTCGCGTGGACCTGCCCGAGCCGGTGGATCTGCCCGCCTCCGCCCTGCTGGTGGGGGATACCCGCATGTGCTCCTGCGTCGAGCGCGACGGGGTCAAGGTCGGCACCGTCGAGCACATCATGTCGGCCATGGCCGGCCTGGGGATCGACAACGCCACCGTGGACCTGGATGCGGCCGAGGTGCCCATCCTCGACGGTTCCTCGGCACCCTTCGTCTTCCTCATCCAGTCGGCGGGGATCGAGGAGCAGCCGGCGGCCAAGAAATTCATCCGCGTGCTGAAACCCATCGAGGTGCGCGACGGCGACAAGTGGGCCCGCTTCGAGCCCTACGACGGCTACCGGCTGTCGTTCTCCATCGTCTTCTCCCACCCGGCCATCGACCGTACCGCCCAGGAAACCACCTTCGACTTCGCCGAGCAGTCCTACGTGCGCGAAGTCTCCCGGGCCCGCACCTTCGGCTTCATGCAGGAGGTCGAGTGGCTGCGCGAGAACGGCCTGGCCCTGGGCGGCGGCCTGGACAACGCGGTGGTGCTGGACGAGTTCCGGGTGCTCAACGCCGACGGGCTGCGTCTGCCGGACGAGTTTGTCAAGCACAAGGTGCTAGACGCCATTGGCGACCTCTACCTGCTCGGCCACCCGCTGCTGGCCTCCTTCACCGCCCACAAGTCCGGGCATGGGGTGAACAACCAGTTGGCCCGGGCCCTGCTGGCCCAGCAGGACGCCTGGGAGTTCGTCACCTTCGAGAAGGAAGGCGAGGCCCCGCCCGCCGTTTCCCGCTGGCTGGAACAGCCGGCCGCCCTGGCCGCCTGAGCCGGGTGCTCTGACTCCGCGCCGCCGCCATGCTCGTCCTGCGGATATTGGCGGTGCTGGTGGTGATCGGCGTGGCCGGCTGCGTGGCCGCCTACTTCTTCACCGCCGACCGGCGCTACCTGACCATCGCGTTCCGCCTGTTCCGCTGGGCCTTGATCGTCGCCCTGTGCTTCTTCGGCCTGTTGCTGCTGGAGAGGGTGGCGGTGATTGCGCCGTTGCTGGTCTGAGGTGCTTGTTGGCCGGAGGCGCGACGCTGCTTCCTGGCTGATCGACCTACTGAAATCGCTGAATCACCACGCCCAGGGTGGGGAACAGCGCTCAGGCGCTACGCTTGAGCAGGGATTCCAGAGCGCGGCGCAGGGGGCTGTCGGCCATGCCGGCGGCCAGTTCGCCGAGGCCCTGGCGGGCGTTGGGGGTGAGCGCCCGGTTCGGGCGGGGGCGGGCTTCCGGGCCTTCCGGGGCGGGTTGCACCCTCACCTGGATGCCGCTACACTCGATCCCCATTCCAAGAAAAACACCGGTCAATGAGGGGCTTAGCTGCTTCAGCTTGACCGCCACGCCGCCGCTGTCGGCGTGGATAACCACCATTCCCTGCTTGTAGTTCGCCACTCGGCTCGCTTGTCCCAGATAGGCTGGTGCCGCCTGTTCATAGGCGGCTTGCAACCGCTTGAGCAGACGAGCGTGGGCCATCATTCGGCCCAGGCCGTCGGGGGCGTCGAAATAAGCGTTGATGAAGTTGGGCATGGGGAGATCAGCGTATGCACATCATTGTAGTCTCAAACCGGTTGGCCACCGCCAAGACCGTCACCCTGACCGGGCGACACCTGCTGTTGGCGGGCCTGGCGCTGCTGGGTGGCGTCCTGCTGGTGGGCCTGATCCTCGCCTACCTGTCGCTGCACTTCCGGCTGCCCGTGGCCGAGCAGATGCTGACGGCGGTCCGTGAACATGAAGCGCAAAAGCGCGAGGCCTTCCTGCGCGACAACGTCAATGCCATGGCTCTGCGCCTGGGGCAACTCCAGGCCCAGGTGCTGCGCTTAGATTCCATGAGCGAGCGCCTGATGGGCCTGGCCGGGGTGAAGTCCGGCGAGAAGGTGGGCCAGGGCGGGGCGGCCCTGAAGCCCCTGGACGCCCTGTCCGCCGGCGGACAGGGCGGGCCCCTGGTGCTGGCCCGGCCGGCCATGTCCCTGGGCGACCTGCACCAGGAGCTGGACCGCTTCTCCGAACGCCTGGACGTGCAGAGCGAACAGTTTTCCCTGCTCGAATCCGAGCTGCTCGCCCGTTGGGCGGAAAAGAGCCGGCTGCCCACGGTGCTGCCGGTCAATTCCCAGTGGAACGCCTCCACCTTCGGCTGGCGCATCGATCCCTTCACCGGCGCCCGGGCCCTTCACGAAGGGGTGGATTTCGTCGCCGGCGTGGGCACCGAGATCGTTGCCGCCGCCGGCGGGGTGGTGATCGCCGCCGAACTCCATCCCCAGTACGGCAACATGGTCGAGATCGACCACGGCAACGGCCTGACCACCCGCTACGCTCACTGCTCCAAGCTGGTGGTGCGCGAAGGTCAGGTGGTCAAGCCGGGCGAGCGCATCGCCGAGGTAGGCACCACCGGCCGCTCCACCGGCCCCCACCTGCACTTCGAGGTGCGCATGAACGGCGTGGCGCAGAACCCCAACCGCTTCCTGGAGCGGGCCCTGCCGCGCCTGGCGCAGCGCTGATCCTCTCAGAGGCTGGCCCCGCCCCGCCTCGGCCTTCCGCTTTCCCCAGGCGGCTCGTCCCCGCCGCCTTCTGGTACCGCCCCGGGCTCGCCCCGTCGGGGCGGTCATTCCCCCATGCTAGAATCCCGCCTTTCGCGATTTGCGTGAGTTCAGGGTCCTTCCCGACATGATTTCCGGCCTTCTCAAAAAGCTTTTCGGCAGCCGCAACGACCGGCTGATCAAGCAATACACCCAGACCGTCCGCCGCATCAACGAGCTGGAAACGGGCATCGCCGCCCTGAGCGACGAGGCCCTGACCGCCAAGACGGCCGAGTTCAAGCAGCGCCACGCCCAGGGCGAATCCCTGGACGCCCTGCTGCCGGAAGCCTTCGCCGTGGTCCGGGAGGCCGGCAAACGGGTCATGGGCATGCGCCACTACGACGTGCAGATGATCGGCGGCATGGCCCTGCACTACGGCAAGATCGCCGAAATGCGCACCGGCGAGGGCAAGACCCTGATGGCCACCCTGCCGTCCTATCTCAACGCCATCACCGGCAAGGGCGTGCACATCATCACGGTGAACGACTACCTGGCCAGCCGCGACGCTGAGTGGATGGGCCGCCTGCACCGCTTCCTGGGCCTCACCGTGGGCGTGAACCTGTCCCAGATGGACCACGACTCCAAGCAGGCCGCCTACGCCGCCGACATCACCTACGGCACCAACAACGAGTTCGGCTTCGACTACCTGCGCGACAACATGGTCTACGACGAGGACGACCGGGTGCAGCGCGGCCTGCACTTCGCCATCGTGGACGAAGTGGACTCGATCCTCATCGACGAGGCCCGTACCCCGCTGATCATCTCCGGCCAGGCCGACGACCACACCGACCTCTACCTCAAGCTCAACCAGGTGGCGCCCCGCCTGACGCGCATGGAGACCGAGGACGGCGAGGGGGACTATTGGGTGGACGAGAAGGGCCACCAGGTGCACCTGTCCGACGCCGGCCACGAGCACGCCGAGCAGCTGTTGGTGGAAATCGGCCTGCTCGCCGACGGCCGCAGCCTGTACGACGCCGGCAACATCACCCTGATGCACCATCTGAACGCCGCCCTGCGCGCCCACAATCTGTTCCACCGGGATCAGCACTACGTGGTCAGCCCCCAGGGCGAGATCGTCATCGTGGACGAATTCACCGGCCGCCTGATGGCCGGCCGCCGCTGGTCCGACGGCCTGCACCAGGCGGTGGAGGCCAAGGAAGGCGTATCGATCCAGCCCGAGAACCAGACCCTGGCCTCGGTGACCTTCCAGAACTACTTCCGCATGTACGAAAAGCTCGGCGGCATGACCGGTACCGCCGACACCGAAGCCTACGAATTCCACCAGATCTACGGTCTGGAAACCGTGGTCATCCCGCCCAACAGGCCGGTGGTGCGCCAGGACCTGAACGACCAGGTGTTCCGCACCGCCGACGAGAAGCACGCCGCCATCGTCGCCGACATCCGCGAGCAGTACGGCAAGGGCCGGCCGGTGCTGGTGGGCACCACCTCGATCGAGAACTCCGAGCTGCTCTCGGCCCTGCTCGACAAGGAAAAGCTGCCCCACCAGGTGCTCAACGCCAAGCAGCACGCCCGCGAGGCCGAGATCGTGGCCGAAGCCGGCCGCCCGGGCATGATCACCATCGCCACCAACATGGCCGGCCGCGGCACCGACATCGTGCTCGGCGGCGCCATCGACAAGAAGGTGGACGCCATCCGCGAGGACGAGGCCCTGTCCGCCGAGGAAAAGGCCGAGCGCATCGCCGCCCTCAAGGCCGAGTGGAAGCCCCTGCACGAGCAGGTGGTGGCCGCCGGCGGCCTGCACATCATCGGCTCCGAGCGCCACGAATCCCGCCGCATCGACAACCAGCTGCGCGGCCGCGCCGGCCGCCAGGGCGACCCGGGCTCGTCCCGCTTCTACCTGTGCCTGGACGACCCCCTGCTGCGCATCTTCGCCGGCGACCGCCTCAAGGCGATCATGGAGCGGCTGAAGATGCCCGAGGGCGAGGCCATCGAGCACCCCCTGGTGACCCGCTCCCTGGAGTCGGCCCAGCGCAAGGTCGAGGCCCGCAACTTCGACATCCGCAAGCAGCTGCTCGAATACGACGACGTGGCCAACGACCAGCGCAAGGTGATCTACGCCCAGCGCAACGAGCTGCTCGAAAGCGCCGACATCTCCGAGACCATCACCGCCATGCGCCACGGCGTGGTGGAAGAACTGTTCCGCGCCCACGTGCCGGAAGAGTCGGTGGAAGAGCAGTGGGACATTCCGGGCCTGGAACGGACCCTGGCCGCCGAACTGCTGCTGGAAGCCCCGGTGGGCGAATGGCTGAAGAGCGAGCCCCAGTTGCAGGAGAACGACCTGCTGCACCGCCTGGTGGAAACCGCCGACGCCGCCTACGCCGCCAAGATCGCCCTGGTGAGCGACGACGCCTTCCATCAGTTCGAGCGCAACGTCATGCTGCAACGCCTCGACGAGCGCTGGCGCGAGCACCTGGCGGCCCTGGATCACCTGCGCCAGGGCATCCACCTGCGCGGTTACGCCCAGAAGAACCCCAAGCAGGAGTACAAGCGCGAGTCCTTCGAGCTGTTCGAGCAACTGCTCAACGCGGTGCGCAACGAGGTCACCCGCCTGCTCATGACCGTGCAGATCCGTTCCGCCGAGGAAGTGGCCGAGACGGCGCCCCACGCCGACGTGGAGAATGTCCAATACCACCACGCCGACTACGACGAAGCCCTGTCCAGCGCCGACGGTGCCGAAACCGAACTGACGCCCCTGCCGGCCGGTGCCGACAAGGTCGGTCGCAACGATCCCTGCCCCTGCGGCAGCGGCAAGAAGTATAAGCACTGCCACGGCAAACTCAACTGACGACCGTGCGGCCGGGCCGGGGATGACCCCGCGCCCGGCCGGTTTTCTTTCCAGGTACCCGCCATGCCCGTCAATTACGCCACCCCCGCTCCCGCAGCCCTGTTTCCCGTCGCCGGCGTCCGCCTCGGCGTTGCCGAGGCCGGCATTCGCAAGGCCAACCGCCGCGACCTGACGGTGATCGCCCTGGACGAGGGCAGCACCGTGGCCGGCGTGTTCACCGCCAACCGCTTCTGCGCCGCGCCGGTGCAGGTGTGCCGCAGCCACCTGGCGGCGGCCCGGGACGGCGCTGCGGGCATCCGCGCCCTGGTGGTCAACACCGGCATCGCCAACGCCGGCACCGGCGCCCCGGGGCTGGCCACGGCCAACGCCACCTGTGCCGCCCTGGCCGAAATGCTGGGTCTGGCGGCGGGCCAGGTGCTGCCGTTCTCCACCGGGGTGATCCTTGAGCCCCTGCCGGTGGATCGCCTGGTGGCCGGCTTGCCGGCGGCCATTGCCGATCTCAAGGCCGACAACTGGCACGCCGCCGCCCACGGCATCATGACCACCGACACGGTGGCCAAGGCCGCCTCGCGCCGCGTGGTGGTGGGCGGCAAGACCGTGACCCTGACCGGCATCTCCAAGGGCGCCGGCATGATCCGCCCGAACATGGCCACCATGCTCGGCTTCCTCGCCACCGACGCCGGCATCGCCCAGGACCTGCTGGAGGCGGTGACCAAGGAGGCGGCGGACCAGTCGTTCAACTGCATCACCGTGGACGGCGACACTTCCACCAACGATTCCTTCGTCGTGGCCGCCACCGGCCAGGCCGGCGTGGCTTTTGCCCGCGGCGACGAGCCGGGTTGGGCCGAAGTGCGCGCCGCCCTGATCGAAGTGGCCCGGGAACTGGCCCAGGCCATCGTGCGCGACGGCGAGGGCGCCACCAAGTTCATGGCCATCGCCGTGGAAGGGGGCAAAACCCGGGAGGAATGCCGCCAGGTGGCCTACGCCGTTGCCCATTCTCCCTTGGTCAAGACCGCCTTCTTCGCGTCCGACCCCAACCTGGGCCGCATCCTGGCGGCGGTGGGCTACGCCGGCATCGCCGACCTGGACGTGGACGGCATCCGCGTCTGGCTGGCGGCCGGCGACGACGCCGTGCTGGTGGCCGAGAACGGCGGCCGCGCCGCGGCCTACCGGGAAGAGGATGGCGCCCGCATCATGCAGTCCGCCGAGATCACCGTGCGCATCGACCTGGGCCGGGGCAGCGCCGCCGGCACCGTGTGGACCTGCGACTTCTCCTACGACTACGTGAAGATCAACGCCGACTACCGCAGCTAGTAAAGTTCAGAATCCGGTGTTGTCCGATGAGATCCAGAAAGCCCGCGAAATGCGGGCTTTTTTATACGCTACTGTCCGGTAATGTCCATTGACATCCAACTAAAAAGCGGGTGAAAAAGCGTGTACCGAAACCAATTTTGGTTCTGTAAAAAGCGGGTATTGCCTGAGAGCCCGCGACAGAGCGAAATCTCGTCACCAGCACCGTCATCTCAGCCCGTTTCACATCTGGCAATGCCTTGTGTAAGATGCCTACGGTCTATTCGAGATTCCACGGCGCTACTTCTCAAGGTGACGTAATGAATGAACAACAATTGTTGTCACTGCTCCAACAATCCGAGTCGAACGTTCTGGATTTCAAGCGGGATCCTTACGATCTTTCGGCATCCGATCCTGATGAGAAGAAAAAGAACAGAACAGCATTCGTTAAAGACATTATCTCTTTTGCAAACACGCCACGAGAGTGCAGCGCGTTTATCGTTATCGGCGTAAAGCGACATGCCGACGGGACGGTTGAGAAGAAGGGGGTGGTACAGCACGTCGATGACAATATCTTTCAGCAGCAACTGGACGACTGGGTGTATCCGCATCCAAAGTTTGCCTATCACGAGATCACGCACGATTCAAAGCAGTTTGGAGTAATTGAGATCTACAACGATCACTTCGCTAGTGGTCCGTTCTATCCCACAGTCAAGAGTAAAGGGGGGGAGGCACTCAGGCCTAACGTCCTTTACACCCGACGTGGCTCGAAGAATTCTGAAGCAAATCCCGATGAAGTTAAGAACATTGTTGGTTGGTTCATCGGGGCCCAAGTTGCCAAACCAGCACTTCAATCGGACGAGCCGCAATGGCCGCGATTTTCCGAGGTCACATGCTTGGGGGAAAAGGGAATTCGCTATGTTTTGTTCTTGGGGCTCAAGGAAATTCCGTCCCCCGAATATGCGAAGGCTCTAGCGGGATTGGACTGGGGATTTGTCGCAGATTTTGATCCAAACAGTGTTGGGTCGGGGGTGCTCAATGCGGTTAGGCCCATATTGGAAAAGAGACGCCCCGTTCACGCTGTAACGAATGGTGATACACCTGGAGGTGCGTATTCCAAAAGCACACTTTGGTACCTTGCTAGAGGAATTACGGGCCGGGCGAGTTCGTTGGTGGGGCCGAAATGGCAAGAATGGCTGAAGAAATGCGCAGCGGATTTTCGAACTAGGTTACTGGCTTACGCTGCAGCGAGTTCGGAACCAGTCGTTGCAATTGCGTTATGGAATGATCTCAGCTCTGAACAGCATCTACGTCGCTGTTTCGAATCGTCGACGGAAGCTTTCGGTGATGCAGTTACGGCTATCCTCGTGACCGATGAGAACGACGCCTTAAGGCGGACGGCGGAAGATTGCGGTGCTGAAATGTTTTCCTTCGAGCCTCGCCATTTCCTTGATGGCCTATCATCGTTTGCCACATCGCAATTGCAAGGCTCCGATCATGCAATATTTCTTCCGGGGATAGGAGGGGTGCAGAAGCATATTGAGCCGAAGGATGTTGCGTGGCTCGAAGAAGACCTAGAACTTATCCATCCTACCGTCGGGCAGAAGCCGGAGCGACTCGGTCCACTTGGATTCGAATTTCTGAGGGGCCGTGCAATCGCATGGTTCGAATTGGGGGTTGCTTGCGATATTGAACGCGAGAAGACAAGGGAAGTGCAAAATGCCGTCCAGACCGATTTAACGGCCAGACTTTCGTCTCGCATCAACCTTTTTCATAAGCCGGGCGCGGGTGGAACGACTATCGCTAAACGGATAGCATGGACTCTCCGTTCTGATTTTCCGTGCGTCGCATTGACGAGATGCGAACCGAAGGAAACAGTCGAGCGCATTGCCTGGATCTATCAGCGGACCGAAAAGCCCGTTTTGATAATTCGAGAAGGCAGTATTGTCGACGATGCTAGTGCAGCCGACTTGGCTCGACAGCTCACAGCGCGGCGCACTCCCTCCGTCATCCTTCAGGTTCTCCGTCGGCATAACCTTCCGAAACAAGGAAATCGTTCGTTCACGTTGCCATCGTCCGTCAGCCGCTCGGAGCTGCCAAGGTTTATAGAGGTTTTGGCAAGTGAAGTTCCGAATCAGCGTCAAAAGCTGGAGGGGCTCGCACGCGGGCCGGCGGAAAATCAGACGCCATTTGTTTTTTGCCTTACTGCGTTTCAGCAGGATTTCATGGGCATTACTCCATTTGTTGCGAACCACCTTCGTGAAGTCTCTCCGGCGCAACGACAAATCCTGCTCATATTGGCTTTAGTACACAAGTATGGGCACCAGTCCGTTTCGGAGCAGCATTTTGCCGATCTATTGGGCGTGCCGCAATCTCGTCCCGTTAATCTCGATCATGTCTTGTGTCCTGCGGCTAAGGGCCTTGTGGTCGGTTCAGGGAAAAGCCAATGGCGCACCGCGCATGAGTTGATCGCGACAGAAATTATTATTCAGACACTGTCTGCTGATATGCACGACACTCGAAACTGGAGGTCGCATTTAGCAGATGCCGCTATTTCGTTGGCGGATTTTTGTAATCCATCTCGACCGGTGCAGCCCGAAGAGCTCAGTGCGATTTCGGACCGAGTCTTCCTGTTCCGTGATGACTCTGATCTCTTGGGGACTGTCAGTTCAGGGGGGCGATTGTTCTCTTCTTTGGTGAGCGATCTCCCGTCGTCTGAATCAAGGCTTCGATTATTTAAGCACCTAACTGACCTTTTTCCAGGGAAGCCCCATTACTGGGCACATCTGGGGCGGTTCTATTCGGTTGAGTTACAGCGTTTCGACGATGCGCTAGATGCAATTGAGAGGGCAATCGAACTCGATCAAAGCGATTATTTGCTCCACCATATGAAAGGTATGGTGCTAAGAAATTCCTTGTTCACGCAGGTTGCTGCGAACGCAAGCCTCGACACGATCATTGACCTCGGAAAGAAAGCATCCACCAGTTTCGAAGTCAGTAGAGAAATGGCTCCAGATGATGAGTACGGATACATCAGCGAGGCTCAGTTGCTCATACGGGTGCTTGAATATGCTGCAAGCGTTAAAAAGAAGTCAGCTATCCAGGCTTCGGCCGAATCAACTGATAGCTGGCTACGCGAAGCGTTTCAGCGGGTCGAAAATGTGTTAGCCGGCGCGCGACAACTTCGACGCGGCGAACGACCGAGTGACTATGAGGAACGCTGTCGCGCTGAGTTGGATGTGCTTTATGGCGCGCACGATGATGCTTTACAGCGCTGGCAGAACCTGCTTGATAGACGGGATCGATCTGGTGCGTCGCAAGTTTTCGCTCCACCGATTCGGCGTCAAATTGTTTGGACTTACTTGGCCAGAACTGGGCGCCATTGGGGGAAACTTTCATCCAAGGACCTACGAAGGAGCCTCAATCTCCTTGAACAGAACATCACCGAGGAACCCGGGGATGATAGCTCTACTAGGCTTTGGCTTCAGGGCGCCCGTTACTTGAAGCCAGCACCGTCCTTGGATGCTGCGATAGAAAAGATTGCGTACTGGAAAGCTAATGCCAACAGCATAGACGCCTGCTACTACTTGTACGTCTTGTATGCGACCCAAGGTCTGGCAGGTCTTTCGTTGGCTGCAGAGCGCTCCCAGCGGGAGTTAGAGGAAACACGGGCCCGAGCGCGCTACAGGCGGGACCGCTCTTTCAGTTTCGAGTGGCTGGGAAATGGATGCGACCTAGACAAACTGGTCCACCATAATGAACTCGGGGCGTGGTCTGAACAAAGAGATTTTTGGGAGCTCGATGACAAGTTGAGCAGAGTACAAGGAGTTGTCACATCCATATTGGGGCCACAGTCCGGCGAAATTGAGCTCAATGGCGGCTTGAAGGCGTTCTTCGTTCCCGGGTCATGTGGAATTACGAAAGCTCGTGATGAAAACGTGTTCGTGACATGCTTCGTGGGCTTCAGCTATGACGGGCTTCGAGCGTGGTCTGTCCAGCGAGTTGACGCGACATAAGCAAGACCAGTCGGGACAGCCCTAACTATTCTTGTGATCCATTCTGACGATAGCTTGCGTAGCGGAGCCTCACCCCAGCCATAGTTGAGAGAGGGACATCGCGCCATCATGCTGAGTAAAGGACGCTTGTCCTTGCGAAAATAATGGCTAAAAACTGGTGTTGGGGACGCGATGGGCAAGTTGGGGCTGATTGGACCTGGGAGCCTTGCCGGTAGAATGAACCCTGCAAAAATTAAAGTGGGTATAAAGCTGGTATGAAGAAAAATATAAAAGGCATCTCCCCTGTGTTCTGTGGTGTTCAGACCATTAACGCCGATTACCGCAGCGCTGCAGCTCTCGGGCCTTGGGCCCGAAGAACCCGGCTTCCGGAAAAGCCCGCCGCATTTGCGCGCGGGCTTTTTCATTGGCGACCGCGCTGACCTCCGGCAGGAAGGCGGCGGGCGAAAGGGCGGATAATGGGCGTTTATCTTGCGGAAGCGACAGCCATGAGCGATCACCAGGACCCGGCCGCGGCCAAGCGGGCGGCGGAACAGGCGGCAGTGCGGGCAGCGGCGCAGTCGGAACGGCGCGGCACCCTGATCTTCGGGGCGATCGCCTGCGCCGTGATCGTGGCCCTGATCGCCGGGCTGATGGCGGTGGAAATCTACGGCGAGCGCATGGACGAGGGGCGCATCCCACCCGCCAACGCGGCGGATCGTTGAGTCCACCGAGGCACCCCGGCGATGGCGGCGGCCGCTGGGCAAACCTCCGTGCCTTGCCATGGCCCCGGTCCGACAGGTGGCGCTACTCCGGCCCTGGCTTTACGGCGGCTAGACTCTCTTTTGCCATCGTCAACGGCGATGGCACTTTTTGATGCACCGCCAAACCCCACGCCAGTCGTGGGGTTTCAGCAGGGGCTAAAAACAGCCATCGCGGTTGACGATGGCTTGGCGGGCGGAGAGCCGGGGTTGGGCCTGAAATATCCGGGCGATACTCCGTGCCAGAGGGCGCGTTGGTCGGGCTGGGCCGGTTTCTAGCCTTGCACAGCACCGGGGCGGGCCATCGCGCCAATCCCACGCAATCGAGCAGATCCCCGCTTTTACTACGAACGCCGCACCTGCGCACCCTGCGCCCGGAAAAGTCCGCTTCCCTTGGCCGCGCCCGGGGTGGGCGGCTGGAGTAGGCGTGCCCAACGAAAACGGGGGCTTGCGCCCCCGTTCGTGGTTGCTGCGGGCCTGGCGGCTTACGGCAGGGCCGGGATGGTGAACTTGGGCATCTCGCCGGTCAGGCCGTGCAGAAAGGCCACCAGGTCGTCCACCTCATCCTTGCTCAGGTCGGTCTTGAGCATTTCCTTGCCCATGATCTTCACCGCCTCGTCGAGCTTCCACACCGAGCCGTTGTTGAAGTACGGGTAGGTCAGGGCCACGTTGCGCAGGGTCTGGGTGCGGAAGGCGTGCTTGTCGCTCTCCTTCTTGGTCACCGTGTAGCGTCCTTCGTCGGTGGAGCCCGGCACCTTGATGGCGTAGAAGTTGCCGTCGGTGAAGTTGGGGCCGTTGTGGCAGCCGACGCAGCCCTTTTCGACGAAGGCCTTCATGCCCTTCTTCTGCTGGGTGCTGATCGCCGATTCATCCCCGGCCAGGTAGCGGTCGAAGGGGGAGTTCGGCGTGATCAGGGTGCGCTCGAAGGCAGCGATGGCCTTGGCCAGGTTGTCCGGATTGACCGGGTCCTTGCCGCCGAACACGTCGGCGAAGCGCTTCTGGTACTCGGGGAAGCCCTTCAGCACGGCGATCGCCTTGTCCAGGGTGATGTTGTGCTCGATGTTGGCCTGGAGGGGGCCCAGGGCCTGGGCTTCCAGGGTGGGGGCGCGGCCGTCCCAGAACTGGGAGGTGAGGAAGGCGGCGTTCAGGGTGGTAGGCGAGTTGCGCGGCCCGCGGGCGGCGCCGTGGCCGATGGCCCGGGGGATGCGGTCGGTGAAGCCTAGGGCCGGGTTGTGGCAGGTGGCGCAGGCGATGGTGCCGTCGCCGGACAGGCGGGCGTCGAAGTAGAGCATCTTGCCCAGCTCGACCTTGGCCTCGGTCTGGGGGTTGTCCGCCGGAATCGGGGCGATGGCCGGCAGGGGCTTGAACAGTTCCTTGAACTTGCCGTAGGGGTCGGCGGCCTGGCTGGCACCGGCGACGAGGAGCCCCGCGACGAGGAGGGGCAATGCGACTCTCTTTTTCATGACATCTCCCTTGCTGGTTGAAAAACCTTGTTATCAGAAGGGGATTGTCCGTTTCACGTCAGGATCAATGTTGATTTAAATCAATGGCTTGCAATAGGCATGCCCTATGGCTGCGATAGGGCGTGCCTATTCATGACGGGGAAAAAAGGCCGGCTCAGTGCAGCACCCGGGGGGCGGCCAGGGTGAATTCCGGGATGTCGGCGTCGAAGGCGGTGCCGTCGTCGGCTTCCATGCGGTAGGTGCCGCGCATGGTGCCCACCGGGGTGGGCAGGGAGCAGCCGCTGGTGTATTCGAAGCGCTCGCCGGGACGTAGCAGGGGCTGCTGGCCGATTACGCCGATGCCGCGCACTTCCTGGACCTCGTTCCGGGCGTCGGTGATGATCCAGTGGCGCGACACCAGCTTGGCAGCGACGCGACCGACGTTCTCGATGGTGATGGTGTAGGCGAAGATGTAGCGTCCGGCGTCGCTGTCGGACTGCTCGGGGATGAACTGGGGGACGGCGCTGACGCGGACGGCGTAGTCGTCCCGGGACTGCTCGGGGTCGGGGCTGGTGATGGTGGCCATGGCGGTCTTGTTGTAAGCGTTCGTGGGCCGGGCGCCGGGATGGCAGCGTCCGGGTTGGGGTTGCATTCTGACAGCGGAGTCAGGATGGGGTTCGCGGTAAAATCGCCCCTTCGCCTTTTTGCCCCTTCGGCCTCCGCCATGCACGTCATCGCCCCCAGCATCCTTTCCGCCAACTTCGCCAAGCTGGGCGAAGAAGTCTCCGCCGTGATCGCCTCCGGCGCCGACTGGATCCACTTCGACGTGATGGACAACCACTACGTCCCCAACCTCACCATCGGCCCCCTGGTGTGCGAGGCGATCCGCCCGTGCACCGCCGCGCCGATCGACGTGCACCTCATGGTCAAGCCGGTGGACCGCATCGTCCCGGACTTCGCCAAGGCCGGCGCCAACATCATCACCTTCCACCCTGAAGCCTCCGACCACGTGGACCGCACCCTGGGCTTGATCCGCGATTCCGGCTGCCAGGCCGGCCTAGTGTTCAACCCGGCCACGCCGCTTACCTACATGGACTACGTCATGGACAAGCTCGACGTGGTGCTGCTGATGAGCGTGAACCCGGGATTCGGCGGGCAAAAATTCATTCCCGGCACCCTGGACAAGCTGCGCGAGGCCCGGGCCAAGATCGACGCCTACACCGCCCGCACCGGCCGCAGCATCCGCCTGGAGATCGACGGCGGGGTGAAGGTGGACAACATCGCCGAAATCGCCCGGGCCGGGGCCGACGCCTTCGTCGCCGGTTCGGCCGTGTACGGGGCCGGCAAGGACAGCGACCGCAATCGCTACGACTCGGTCATCGCCGCCTTGCGCGCCGAACTGGCCAAGGCCTGAGTGGGCGACGGGCCGGTGACTGCCATGGCGCTCCTTTCGGTAACCCTGGACCTGGACGGCACCCTGCTCGACACGGTGCCCGACCTGGCCGCCGCCTGCCATGCCATGCTGGCCGAGTTGGGCCAGCCGCCGCGCAGCGACGACGAGATACGCAATTTCGTCGGCAAAGGCATGGCGGTGCTGGTGGAGCGCTGCCTGACCTGGAGCGCGCCGCCGGAACCCGCCTTGGTGCAGGCCGGCATCGCCGCCTTTCGCCGCCACTACGCCGAAACCAATGGCCGGACGGCGCAGCCCTATCCCGGTGTGTTCGCCGGGCTGGACGCCCTGGCGGCCCAGGGGCTCAAGCTCGGGGTGGTGACCAACAAGCCCGAGGCCTTCACCCTGCCGCTGCTCGAACGCCAGGGGCTGGCCCACTACTTCGCCGCGGTGGTGTCCGGCGACACCCTGGCGCAGAAAAAGCCGGACCCGGCGCCGGTACGCCACGCCTGCGAGCTGCTGGGCTGCCTGCCGGCGGAGAATGTCCACGTCGGCGATTCGAGCAACGACTTCATCGCCGCCCGGGGCGCCGGCTGTCTGACCATCGGCGTACCCTACGGCTACAACGAGGGACGGCCGGTGACAGAGTCATCGGTAGACGTCGCTTCCTGCCATGCGCTAGTATCGGACCTTCATGACGCCGCCCGCATGGTGGCGGCATGGAACGAAAGCCTCCGCCAAGGCGGGGAGCTTCCACCGCCGGCGCGGCACTCGTGATTGAAGCGTAACGATTCCGCCGGCAATGACCCTGAGCTAGAACCTCACTTCCTACCCATCGTGACCCGCAAGAACGTCGTTTTCCGGACGGAATGCCTGATCGGCCAGCAGCGCTGGCAATCGTGGCAGGGTTGGTGGCGCTCGCCGCGCCAACATTAATCCCCCGTCCGGGCCCGGACGGCTGACACCCGGGCAACGACGCGCCCCTCCCCGCACGGGGGCGTTCAAAGAAGTAAAAACCTGCTTGCGAGGTTGCTGTGACCGAAACCGAATTCAACGCGCTTGCCGCGCAGGGGTACAACCGTATCCCGGTGACCCTCGAGACCTTCGCCGATCTCGACACCCCCCTCTCCATCTATCTGAAGCTGGCCGACGCGCCCTACACCTACCTGCTCGAATCGGTGCAGGGCGGCGAGCGCTTCGGCCGCTACTCGATCATCGGCCTGCAGAGCCCGACCCGCATCGCGGTACATGGCCACCAGGTGCTGGTGCTCAACCACAACCGCATCGCCGAGCGGGAGGACGACACCAATCCCCTCGATTTCGTCGCCCGCTTCCAGAAGCGCTTCCGCGTCGCCCCGGTGGCCGGCCTGCCGCGTTTCTGCGGCGGCCTGGTGGGCGCCTTCGGCTACGACACGGTGCGCTACATCGAAACGCGCCTGACCCGCACCGCCAAGGCCGACGACCTGGGCACCCCGGACATCCTGCTGCTGCTCTCGGAAGAGATCGCGGTGGTGGACAACCTGTCCGGCAAGCTGACCCTGGTGGTCTATGCCGAGCCGGGCTTCCCCGGGGCCTACCAGAAGGCCCAGGCGCGCCTCAAGGAACTGCTCGCCAGGCTGCGCCAGCCCGCCGCCGTGCCCACGGAAACCCCCTGCACCTTCCAGCCCGCCGTCTCGGTGTTCGGCGAGGCCCGCTTCAAGGAAGCCGTGGTCAAGGCCAAGCGTTATATCACCGAGGGCGACATCATGCAGGTGGTGCTCTCCCAGCGCATGGTCAAGCCCTTCGGCGCCACGCCCCTGGCCCTGTACCGGGCGCTGCGCAGCCTGAACCCCTCGCCCTACATGTTCTATTTCAACCTGGAGGACTTCCATATCGTCGGCGCCTCGCCGGAGATCCTGGTCCGGGTCGAAGGGCAGGGCGATGAGCAGGGGCAGGGCAAGCGCGTCACCCTGCGGCCCATCGCCGGCACCCGCAAGCGCGGCGCCAGTCCGGAAGAGGACGCCGCCCTGGCCGCCGAGCTGCTGGCCGACGAGAAGGAGCGGGCCGAGCACGTGCAACTGCTCGACCTGGGCCGTAACGACGTGGGCCGGGTGGCCACCACCGGGTCGGTGAAGCTCACCGACACCATGGTGATCGAGCGTTATTCCCACGTGATGCACATCGTTTCCAACGTGGAAGGCCGTCTCAAGCCGGACCTGGACGCCCTGGACGTACTCAAGGCCACCTTCCCGGCGGGCACCGTCTCCGGCGCCCCCAAGGTGCGGGCCATGGAGATCATCGACGAGCTGGAGCCGGTCAAGCGCGGCATCTACGCCGGCGCCGTGGGCTACCTGGGCTTCAACGGCGACATGGACCTGGCCATCGCCATCCGTACTGCGGTGATCAAGGACGGCCAACTGCTCGTCCAGGCCGGGGCTGGCATCGTCGCCGATTCCAACCCGGACGCCGAATGGCAGGAAACCCAGAACAAGGCCCGCGCCGTGCTGCGTGCCGCGGAAATGGCCGAAGGCGGCCTCGACACCCGCTTGCAGTGAGGAATTGCCATGTTGCTGATGATCGACAATTACGACAGCTTTACCTACAACATCGTCCAGTACTTCGGCGAGCTGGGGCAGGACGTGCGGGTGTACCGCAACGACGCCATCACCCTGGCCGAGATCGCCCGGCTCGATCCGGAATATCTGGTGATCTCTCCGGGGCCCTGCGCGCCGGCCCAGGCCGGGGTCTCCCTGGCGGCCATCCGCGAGTTCGCCGGCAAGATTCCGCTCCTCGGCGTATGCCTGGGTCACCAGTCCATTGGCGAGGCTTTCGGCGGCAAGGTGGTGCACGCCAAGCAACTGATGCACGGCAAGACGTCGCCGGTGCACCACAAGGACGTGGGCGTGTTCAAGGGGCTGCCCAATCCGCTCACCTGCACCCGCTACCACTCTCTGGCGGTGGAGCGTGAGTCCCTGCCCGATTGCCTGGAGATCACCGCCTGGACCGACGACGGCGAGATCATGGGCCTGCGCCACAAGACCCTGGCGGTCGAGGGCGTCCAGTTCCACCCCGAATCCATCCTCACCGAGCGCGGCCATGACCTGCTGGCCAACTTTTTGAAGGAGCACGCACGATGACCCCGCAGGATGCCCTGACCCGCTGCATCGAGCATCGGGAGATCTTCCACGACGAAATGCTCGATCTGATGCGTCAGATCATGTCAGGCGAGATGAGCCCGGTGATGATCGCCGCCATCACCACCGCCCTGCGGGTGAAGAAGGAAACCATCGGCGAGATCGCCGCCGCCGCCCAGGTGATGCGCGAGTTCGCCACCCCGGTGCCGGTGGCCGATCCCAACGCGGTGGTGGACATCGTCGGCACCGGCGGCGACGGCGCCCACTCCTTCAATATTTCCACCACCTCCATGTTCGTGGCGGCGGCGGCCGGGGCCAAGGTGGCCAAGCACGGCGGCCGTTCGGTTTCGAGCAAGTCGGGCAGTGCCGACGCTTTGGAGGCCCTGGGCGCCGACATCAACCTGACCCCGGAGCACATCGCCCGCTGCATCGACCAGGTGGGTATGGGCTTCATGTTCGCCCCCAACCACCACGGCGCCATGAAGCACGCCGCCCCGGTGCGGCGCGAGCTGGGGGTGCGCACCATCTTCAACATCCTCGGCCCCCTGACCAACCCGGCCCGGGCCGAGCGCCAGGTGCTCGGCGTGTTCCACGCCGATCTGGTGGGCATCCTGATCCGGGTGCTGCAACGGCTCGGCTCCAAGCGCGCCTTCACCGTGTTCGGCCTGGAAGGGCTCGACGAGATTTCCGTGTCCGGCCGCACCCTGATCGGCGAGCTCAAGGACGGCAAGATCCGCGAGTACGAGATTCATCCCGAGGACTTCAACCTGCCGGTGCACGATCCCCGCGCCCTGCAAGTAGGGTCGGTGCAGGAGTCCCAGGAGATGGTTATCGCCACCCTGGAGAACCGCCACACCGCCGGCCGCGACATCGTCGCTATGAACGCCGGGGCGGCCCTCTACGTGGCCGACCATGTGCCGAGCCTGGCCGAGGGCGTGGAGCTGGCCCTGGACACCATCGCCAGCGGCGCGGCCCGGGCAAAGCTCGACCAGTTCATCGCCTTCACCCGGCAGTTCAAGGAGTCGGCATGAGCGACGTCCTGAAGAAAATCCTCGCGGTAAAAGCCGAGGAAGTGGCCGCCACCCGGGCCGCCAAGCCCCTGGCGGCGCTGCGCACGGAGGCCGAGGCCGCCAATTGGGATAACCCGGTGCGCGACTTCGTCGGCGCCATCGAGACCAAGATTGCCGCGGGTCAGGCCGGGGTGATCGCCGAGGTGAAAAAGGCCAGTCCGTCCAAGGGCGTGCTGCGCGCCGACTTCCGCCCGGCCGAGATCGCCGCCAGCTACGCCGCCCACGGCGCCGCCTGCCTGTCGGTTCTCACCGACAGGCAGTTCTTCCAGGGCATCCCCGAGTATCTGCAACAGGCCCGGGCCGCCTGCACGTTGCCGGTGATCCGCAAGGATTTCCTGGTGGACGAGTATCAGGTGGCTGAAGCCCGCGCCATGGGCGCGGACGCCATCCTGCTGATCGTCGCCGCCCTCGATCTGCCGCGCCTCAAGGACCTGGAGGCCGCAGCCGAAGCCCTGGGCCTGGCGGTGCTGGTGGAGGTGCACGACGCCGCCGAGCTGGACTTGGCATTGCAACTGCGCACACCCCTGGTCGGCATCAACAACCGCAATCTGCGCACCTTCGAGGTCAGCCTGCAAACCACCCTGGACCTGCTGCCGCGCATCCCCGCCGGCCGCCGGGTGGTGACCGAGTCGGGCATCCTGGCGGCCGAGGACGTGGCTTTGATGCGTGGGCATAACGTTGACGCCTTCCTCGTCGGCGAAGCCTTCATGCGCGCCCCGGACCCGGGTTTGGCCCTGGCCGGGCTGTTTCATTCGCGCTAAGGCTGGGTTGGCAGTCTTTGGTACCTTAAGACGATTCGAATCATAAGCTTGTGGGCGAATGTTGAAGTACGGCCCGATTTGATCCACAGCGTTGTTGTTTTTTTGCAACGTATTGCGGATTCATAGCCACCCAAGGGCAAAACCGGGTTGCCCCGGCCCGGTGCCCCTTGCCAGAATGCGTTCAACTCTCGAATGAGAGCTTTCCGGGAACACCCCGCCAATTATTAGGAGATCGATATGCAGAAGAAGCTGATCGCCCTCGCCGTCGCCGGCCTCGCCGCCGCTCCGGCTTTCGCTCAGACCAACGTCACCATCTACGGTGTTGCTGACGCTACCTTCGACAACGTGCGTGCCACCAGCGCCTCCTCCACCGCCGCTGGCGTGAACGGCAACCTGGGTTCCACCAACCGCGTCTCCTCCAACTCTTCCTACCTGGGCTTCAAGGGTTCCGAAGATCTGGGCAACGGCCTGAAGGCTGTGTTCCAGTTCGAAAACACCGTGGCCTTCGATGCGGCCGGTGGTGTGAACACCAACCGTGACTCCTTCGTGGGTCTGGCTGGTGGTTTCGGTACCGTGGTCGCTGGTAACCTGACCGGCCCGACCCGTGCCCTGGGCGCTGCTCTGGACGTGAACTCCGGTGCCACCGGCATTGGTGCTAACTCTGCTCTGATCGGCAAGCTGGGTAATCTGCTGACTAACGGCACTGATGGCAACTCCAACTACACCGCCACTGGCACTCCGAACGCTAATGGTCCGGCTAACGGTTGCAATCGTTCTACCACCTGCGCTTCCCTGTTCGACACCCGCTGGAAGAACGCCGTCGCCTACGTCTCCCCCAGCTTTGCTGGCGTGACTGTGACCGCCGCCTACGTTGCCAACGAAGGTCGCAGCTTTGATTACACCGCTTCTGCCAATCAGGTTAACACTCAAGGCTACGACCTCGGTGTTAACTACAACAACGGTCCGATCCTGGCTGGCCTGACCTACAACGCTGTAACCCTGCGCGACATCAACGAGACTCGCGTCTCCAACGTCCGCCTGGGTGGCTCCTACAACTTCGGCATCGCCTCCGTGCGTGCCTTGGTTGAGCGTGCCAGCCTGGAGACCACCGGCGCCGGTGTGCTGAATGCCGGCAGTGGCAGCATTCATCAGACCGTCTGGGGTCTGGGTGCCACCTTCAACGTGACCACTAACGGCAAGATCATCACTCAGTTCTACCGTGCCCAGAATCTGTCTGGTGAGCATCCGCTCGTTGCTGGTAACGCCGCCGAAACCGGCGCCAAGCTGTTCGAACTGGGCTATGAGCACAGCCTGTCCAAGCGCACCACTCTGAAGGCTGTCTACTCCTACCTGGGTAACGACAAGCGTGCTGCCTACGACTACGGTGTGAACGCCACTGGTCTCTCCACTGCCCCCAATGGCGGCCAGGGTGCCACTCTGAACGGCGTCCAAGTGGGCGTGCGTCACTCCTTCTAATCGTCTTACGACGATCTGAAGTTGAAACGGGCACCTTCGGGTGCCCGTTTTTCGTTTGTGGGTTTGCGCAGGGTTGCGAACACTAAAGCAATTGGCTGGCTTATTCCTTTGTGGTATAGCAGACGAGCGGGTGCCTTAAGGACAGGCGTCCTTGTGGACGACTCCCTCGCTTCAACGTTTGGGTGCTAGAAAAGCTTCAGGCTCGACGGCCGTGCCATTGAGAAAAACCGCCCAATGCAGGTGCGGGCCGGTGACCCGGCCGGTGGCGCCGGCGGCGCCGAGTTGTTGGCCTTGGGCGATGCGGTCGCCTTCGCGTACATCGATGCGCGAGAGGTGCATGTAGGCGGTGATCAGGCCCTGGCCATGGTCGAGGAAGACCGTGTTGCCGGTGAAGAAGTAATTGCCGGTATTGAGCACGGTGCCGGCTGCCGGGGCGTGGATCGGGGTGCCGGTGCCGACAGCGACGTCCAGGCCGTTGTGGGGGTTGCGCGGCTCGCCGTTGAAGAAGCGGCGCAGGCCGAAGCGCGACGACAGGCGGCCCTGGGCGGGCAGTTGGAAATCCGTTTGCGGTGCCGCTGCCGAGAAGTGGCGCTTTGCCTGGGTGAGCACGCTGGTTTCCCGGGCGATGCGGACCTCGTCGTCGGGATTGGGATTGACGTGGCGTGGGTTGCGGACCGTAAGGCGCTGCACCGGGTATGTCTTGTCGCGCACCGAGATCGGCACGAAACCAGTGTTCCCGCCGCTTTCCACGGTAAGGGGAAGCTCCCCGGCTGGCGTGTCCAGGGGAATGCCGACCAGGGCGAGCCAGCGGCCGCGTTCCTGGATGACTGCGACCGGGGCGTCACCGAGGCGGGCTTTGGGCGCTTGGCCCTTGGGGGCGTTGAGCGGCACCACGGCAACGCCGCCGGGCACGGGCAGGTTTTGCGGGGCCGCCTGGGCCCCCTGGATAGACCCGGCCAAGGCTAGCAGTGTGGTCAGCAGTACGGGGCGCATGTCAGCGATAGCGGTTGATCGCATTCCGGGTTTCCTGTGCGACCTGGTGGGAGGCCGTGGCGAAGTTCTCGTCCTTGCCGGCGTAGAGAATGGCCCGGGACGAGCTGATCATCAGCCCGGTCCCGCCGGCGGTCTTGCCCGCTTCCACCGTGGCCTGAATGTCGCCGCCCTGGGCGCCGATGCCCGGCACCAGCAGGGGTAGGTCGCCGACGATGCTGCGCACCCGGGCGATCTCAGCCGGGAAAGTGGCCCCCACCACCAGGGCGCATTGGCCGGTGGTGTTCCATTCGGTGGCGACCAGCTTGGCGACCCGCTCGAACAGGCGCTCGCCGTTGCCCACGTCGAGGAATTGCAGGTCGCTGCCGCCGGGGTTGGAGGTGCGGCAGAGCAGGATCACGCCCTTGTCCGGGTAGGCCAGGTAGGGAGTGACCGAATCCCGGCCCATGTAGGGGCTGGCGGTGATGGCGTCGGCCTGGAAGCGTTCGAAGGCTTCGATGGCGTACTGTTCGGCGGTGCTGCCGATGTCGCCGCGCTTGGCGTCGAGGATCACCGGAATGCCCGGGTGGCGCTCGTGGATGTGGGCGATCAGGGCTTCGAGCTGGTCTTCGGCGCGGTGGGCGGCGAAGTAGGCGATCTGGGGCTTGAAGCAGCACACCAGGTCGGCGGTGGCATCGACGATGCCTTTGCAGAACTCGAAGATGGCATCCGGCCGGCCCTGGAGGTGGGCGGGGAACTTGGTCGGCTCGGGATCGAGGCCGACGCACAGCAGCGAGTCGTTCTTCTGCCAGGCGGCAGCCAGGGACTGGGTAAAGGTCGTGGTCATCGTCTCGTCCCTTACTTGGCCCCGTGGCCCCAGGAATCCTTGAGGGTCACCGCCCGGTTGAACACCGGGGCACCCGTCTTGGAATCGACCCGGTCGGCGACGAAGTAGCCGTGGCGTTCGAACTGGAAGCGTTCCTCGGCCCGGGCGTCCTTCAGTGCGGGCTCCAACTGGGCGGTGATGACCACCTTGGAATTCGGGTTGATGTCGTCGAGGAAGTTGCGCTCCAGGTCCTCCGGATCGCCCTCGCGGCGGGCGCCCGGGTGGGGCACCTTGAACAGGCGGTCGTAGAGGCGCACCTCGGCGGTGTAGGCATGGGCGGCGGACACCCAGTGCAGGTTGCCCTTGACCTTGTAGTTGTCGGCGCCCGGGGTGCCGGACTTGGAGTCGGGCAGGTACTCGCACAGCACGGCGGTGACGTTGCCGGCGGCATCCTTCTCGCAGCCGGTGCACTTGACCACGAAGCCGTAGCGCAGGCGGGCCATATTGCCCGGATAGAGGCGGTGGTACCCCTTGACCGGCTCCTCCATGAAGTCCTCGCGCTCGATCCACAACTCCCGGCTGAACGGCATGGCCCGCTTGCCCAGTTCGGGCTTGAGCGGGTGGTTGGGGGCGTGGCACTCCTCGCTCTGGCCCTCCGGGTAGTTGGTGATGATGAGCTTCAACGGATCGAGCACGGCGATGCGGCGCTCGGCGGATTCGTTGAGGGTCTCGCGCATGCACTCTTCGAGCACCGAATAGTCGATCAGGGAGTCGGATTTGGTCACGCCGATCCGCTCCATCAGCAGGCGGAAGCCTTCCGGGGTGTAGCCTCGCCGGCGGGCGCCCACCAGGGTGGGCAGGCGCGGGTCGTCCCAGCCCTCGACGTGCTTTTCCTCCACCAGCTGAATCAGTTTGCGCTTGGACAGCACCACGTAGGTCAGGTTGAGGCGCGAGAACTCGTACTGGTGGGGCAGGGGGCGCAGCAGCAGGCCGGCGTCGGCCAGGCGCTCCAGCAGCCAGTCGTAGAAGGGCCGCTGGTCCTCGAACTCCAGGGTGCAGATGGAGTGGGTGATGTTCTCCAGCGCATCCTCGATCGGGTGGGCGAAGGTGTACATGGGGTACACGCAGAACTTGTCGCCGGTGCGGTGGTGAGTGGCGTGGCGGATGCGGAAGATGGCCGGGTCGCGCAGGTTGATATTGGGCGAGGCCATGTCGATCCTGGCGCGCAGGATGTGGGCGCCGTCGGCGAATTCGCCGGCCTGCATGCGGCGGAACAGGTCCTGGTTCTCGGCCACGCTGCGGTTGCGGTAGGGGCTGTCCTTGCCCGGCTGGGTCAGGGTGCCCCGGTTGGCGCGCATTTCCTCGGCGGACTGGCTGTCCACGTAGGCGTGGCCGGTGGCGATCAGGCTTTCGGCGAACTGCACCATCCAGTCGAAGTAGTCAGAGGCGTGGTAGAGGTTGTCCTCCTGGCCGTCCTGCCAGCCGAAGCCGAGCCACTTCACCGCGTCGATGATCGAATCGACGTATTCCTGCTCTTCCTTCTCCGGGTTGGTGTCGTCGAAGCGCAGGTGGCAGCGGCCGCCGAACTGCTTGGCCAGGCCGAAGTTGAGGCAGATCGACTTGGCGTGGCCAAAGTGCAGGTAGCCGTTGGGCTCCGGCGGGAAGCGGGTGCGAATCTTGGCTGCATCCGGGGCGGCCTCTGCCTGGGCGGCGGCGGGGCCGGGACGGCCGGCCCAGCGGCGGCTGGCGAACTTGTCGGCAGCCAAGTCGGCCTCGACGATGTTGCGGATGAAGTTGGCGGCTGGGACGTGCTCGTTCTTGCGGTCGGTCATGGCGCGGGCGGAAAGAGGGGTGGCGGGGCGGTACGTTGGCGTGCCGGCGTACTGCGCGGCGGCACGGGGCCCGCCCCGGGGCGCGGGCCGGAAAGCTCGTCCGGGCAGGCCTGCCGGAGCAGGGCCGGGGCGGACGTTTCCAGCCGGTCGCGCAAAACCGCGATTTTATCAGTCCGGCCGGGTCCCCGGGGCGGTGCGGGGCCTTCCGTTGCCGCTACCGCGAGCCACCAGCACGATGCCGACGGCGATCGGCACCACCCCGAGCAGGTCGCTGGCGTAGAGCGGCTCGCCGAGCAGGACCACCGCGAACAGGGTACCGAAGAAGGGGTTGAGGAAGTGGAAGCTGCTGGCGGTGCCGGCCTGGCCGTGGCGCAGCATCCAGAACATCAGCAAGGTGGTGCCTAGGGAGGCCACGCCGGCGCTGTAGGCCAGGCTCCACCACAACCCGGCGGCGTTTTCGAAGCGCAGCCCCTCCCAGCCCCAGGCGGGCAGGAGCAGCACCAGACCGCTGCACAGCATCTGCAAGGTCACCGCCACCAGCATGTCCTGGCTACCCGCCACCCGCTTGGTCAGCACCGTGCCCAAGGCCAGGGCCAGGGTGCCGGCGAGAATGGCGGCGAGGGAGAGAAGGTCGAGATGGTCCACCGCCAGCCGGTGCTGGGTGATCCACACCACCCCGGCCAGGCCCAGGAGAACGCCGAGAATCTTGGCCGGGGTCAGCCGCTCTCCGCCGATCAGGGCGGCGAAGAGCAGGGTGAGCAGGGGGCAGGTGCTCACCAGAATCGAGGTGAGGGCCGCCGGGGTGGCCTGCATGCCCCAGTAGGCCAGACCCAGGTAAACCGCGTTGTACAGCACCCCGGCCACCAGGGTGCGGCCCGGCAGGGTCATGCCGCCCAGGCGGCGGCCCTGGAGGGTGCACACCGCGGCGAGCAGCAGGCCGGCGGCGAGAAAGCGCATGGCCAGGATGGTGAGCGGGCCGGCGTAGTGGAGGCCGACCTTGCCGGCAATGAAGGCCGAACTCCAGATGACGCTGAAGGCCAGGCCGGCGGCCGCCAGGGCGGCCCGGGAGGGGGCGCCGGCGGTGGGGCGGGGCCCGGTTGCGGTGGCTCCCGAGGCAAGGGGAAGAGGGGCGGCGGTGGCGTTGTTCATGAAAGGCTCCGGGGGAAGGCGGGTCGGTGTGGTCCGCCGTTTGCGTCGTGCCGGCAGCGGGCCCCGTGGCGGGGCGGCACCGCGTGCCGACGATGTCACCCCGATACCCTAGCGGTCGCGGCAAAATTTGATAAATTGATAATTCTGGATTCAACATGAGCGATTGAAATCATGCCCCGCCACCTGGATATGGACCTGCTGCGCGCCCTGGTCGCCACCGCCGACGCCGCCAGCTTTTCCCTGGCCGCCAGCCGCCTGGGCCGCACCCAGTCAGCGGTCAGTCTGCAGATCAAGCGCCTGGAGGATTTGGTCGGCCACCCCTTGCTGGTGCGCTCCCAGGGGCGCCTCGACGGCCCCACCCCGGAAGGACTGCTGCTGCTCGACTACGCCCGGCGCATCCTGCGTCTCAACGACGAGGCGGTGGGCTGCTTCGCCGAGCCCGAGCTGGCCGGCAGCCTGCGCGTCGGCCTGGCCGAAGAGATCATGGAGCGGGATCTGGCCGGGGTCATGGAGGACTTCCACCAGGCCTATCCCCGGGTCCGCCTGGCCCTGGAGTGCGACCTGTCGGCGCGCCTCGCCGCCCGGGTCCAGGCCGGCGAGCTGGACATGGCCCTGATCAAGCGCATCGGCACCCAGCCCACCGCCGAGGGCCGCCCCCTGTGGCGCGAGCCCATGGTGTGGGTCACGGGCGAGCGGGGCGGCGCGGCGGAGGAACGGCCCCTGCCCCTGGCCCTGTTCCAGGAAACCTGCATCTTCCGCGTAGTGGCCCAGGCCGCCCTCAGCCAGGCCGGCATCCCCTGGCGCCAGGCCTTTTCCGGCCACAGCCACACGGGGCTGCGCCAGGCGGTGGCGGCTGGGCTGGCGGTCACCCCCCTGCCGGCGAGCCTGCTCGGCCCGGGCCTGGCCCGGGTGCGCGACGGGCTGCCGGCCCTGCCGGACGTGGAATGGGTGGCCCTGTTCGCCCCCGACGGCGAATGGCCGGCGGCCACCCGGCTGGTGGAGATGTTCGAGGCCCGTTTGTGGCAGGGCCGGGCCGGTGGCCTGGGGAATGCAGGGGCGGCGGGCGGAGCCGCTCCGCGTCGTGAGCCGCTGCCGGCCTGAGGTTCGGGATGACGGAGGGGCGGCGGGATGCCGCGCATTTCGTACAATGGCGGACAGCCGGGGCCGCCGGCCCCATCCCTTTCGGAACCTTCCCATGAACTACGGTTTGAGTTTTGCCGCCATCGGCGGCGGTGCCGCCCTGGGCGCCTGGCTGCGCTGGGGCCTGGGCCTGCTCCTCAACCCCCTGCTGCCGGCCCTGCCCCTGGGCACGGTGGCGGCCAACCTGCTGGGGGGCTATCTGGTCGGCGTGGCGGTGGCGGTGTTCCACCTCAACAGCGGCCTGCCGGCAGAATTCAAGCTGCTGGTGATCACCGGCTTCCTCGGTGGGCTCACCACCTTCTCGACCTTTTCCGCCGAAGTGGTGGAGCGCCTGCTCTCGGGCCAGCCCGGCTGGGCCCTGCTGCTCGGCGGGGTGCACCTGGCGGGTTCGCTGACCGCCACCTGGCTGGGGCTGGCCACCCTGGGGGCGACCCGCATCTGGGGCTGATCCGGCCGTGGGGCCAGCGGTTCAGGTGAGCCGGTAGTCGCGGTCCGGCACCATGGCCGGCGGTAGCTTCGCCGGCGGCACGCCGACGATTTCCAGCACCGTGCGCTCGATGGTGCGGGACAGGGCGTCCAGGGCCAGGTCGTTGGGCTCCCGGCCGAAGGGGTCTTCCAGTTCGCTGGCGATCGCCTCCAGGGCCATGAAGGTGTAGGCCACGAATACCGCCATCAAGGGGGTGAGCAGGCCGATGCTGTCCACCAGCCCGAAGGGCAGCAGGGCCGAATAGCAATACACGGTGCGGTGCAGCAGCACGTTGTAGGCGTAGGGGATCGGCGTGTTGGCGATGCGCTCGCAACTGGCGATGATTTCGGCGATGCGGTCCAGGTTGGTGTCCATGTTGGCCGCCAGGATGTCCGGCAGCGCTCCCTCGCGGCGCCGCTCCTGCACCCAGCGGGCCAGTTCGGTGAGCAGGATTACGGGGACGAACCGGGCCGCACCGACGCGGGCCGCCAGGTCCGCCGGCAGCAGCCGCTCCAGGTCGGCCTGGGGCGGCTCGTCGCGCAACTGGTGCTTGAGGCTGTGACTCAGGGCGATCACCAGGGCGGCGAAGTGGCGCACCCGGGCATCGCCGGGGGGCAGGTTTGGCAGGGTGATGGCCTGGCGGCTCAGGGCCCGGGCGGCGATCACCAGTTGCCCCCACAGGCGCCGCCCTTCCCAGAAACGGTCGTAGCTGACGTTGTTGCGAAAGCCCAGGAAAATCGCCAGGGCGATGCCCACCAGGCTGAACGGAGCGGGGTTGAGGCGCACGCCGAAGTCGCGGAACCACAGGTGCCCCGCCAGGGCCAGCACCGAAATCGCCAGGATGCCCAGCAGCCGCGGCGCCACCATGCCCAGCACGGACCCGCGCCAGACGAACAGCATGCGGAACCAGTGGAGTTTGGGGCGGACGATCATGGTGGCGGCGGGCGCGGTGGCGTTTGGCGAAGGTCATGATCCTGCCTCGCCCGCCGGGCGCCGGCAAGCCGTAAAAGTGCCCAGGCTGGATGGGCCGGGGCGATGGGAGGGGCCAAGTCAGCGAGGCTGAATGCAAAGCCCTTGTGGGGTCCACCCGTTTACGCGGGATTAGACAGTACGAGCATGGCGGCAAATGCAGACGTGCTCCGCCCGGAGGTGATTGGCCGGACGCTTCCTCGCACATGCCATAGACCGGGCCTGTATCCGGGGACCGGATTGAGGCCCGCGCTCATCGTCTGCCGGCTACGCCTGGCATGGTTTCAGGTGCCGGCATGCCGCCGTTCAGCGCAGCAGGTCCTTGAGGGAACCCAGCATGCCGGCCAGGTCGCCTCCTTCGGGTACGGTGCCGTTCGGGGTCAGCTTGTCGACGATCTGGGGCAGCAACTCGGCCAAGTGCCCAGAGGCCTCCTGAGAGGTCACCCCCAGTTTTTGGGCGATGGCGTCGACCTGCTCGCTGCCCAGGGCCGACTGCACCTGTTCGGCGGAAACCGGCTGGTTCTGGCCGGTGCCGATCCAGGACGAGACGATGCCTCCCAGCCCCTGCTGCTCGAAGGCGCCGATCAGGCCCCGCAGCCCGCCCGACTGGGGATCGTTGACCAGGGCCAGGATGGCATCGGCCAGGCCGGCGGGACGTTGCGTCCCTTCTCCCGACAGGGAGCCGAGCACCTGCCCGGTGAGTGTGTCCAATAACCCCATGGCGCTCTCCTTGACTCAAATTGGCCGCTACCGGTTGCGCTCCGCGTGCCGAGGCGAGCGGCGGTGGCGGGTCGAGAGATCAGCCTAGGAGGGGAAGGGGGGAATGTCCACTACGGAAGCGGGGGATTCATCCACGGCGGCGTCAGCGTCCGCCCCCCACATCGAGGATGGCACCGGTGGTGTAGGAGGCCTCGTCCGAGAGCAGCCACAGGATGGCCCGGGCCACTTCCTCCGGGGTGCCACCGCGCTGCATCGGGATGCCTGCCTTTACCCGCTCCACTCGCCCGGGCTCGCCGCCACTGGCGTGGATGTCGGTGGCGATGACCCCGGGGGCCACGGCGTTTACCCGGATGCCCTCGGCCGCCACTTCCCGGGCCAGGCCGATGGTGAGGGTGTCCACGGCGGCCTTGGAGGCGGCGTAGTCCACGTATTCCCCCGGCGCCCCCAGCCGTGCCGCCCGGGACGAGACATTGACGATGGCGCCGCCCGGTCCGCCGTGGCGCGTGGACAGGCGCCTCACCGCCTCCCGGGCACACAGGAAGCTGCCGGTGACGTTGGTGGCGAACACCCGGGCGATGCGCTCGGCGGTCATGGTCTCCACCCTCATCTGGGGTTCCAGGATGCCGGCGTTGTTCACCAGCCCGTACAGGGAACAGAAGGTTTCATCCAACTGGCGGAAGAGGCGCAGCACCTCGTCCTCCCGGGAGACGTCGGCCTGCACCGCCAGGGCCGTGCCGCCCTGGGCGCGGATCGACTCGACCACGGCGGCGGCCGTGGCATGGTTGTCCCGGTAGCTGATGCACACGGCGTAGCCGGTTTCGGCGGCAAGCCGGGCGGTGGCGGCGCCGATGCCACGGCCGCCGCCGGTGATGAGGAGGGCTCGGGTCATGGTGCGTCCTTTGCAAGTGCCTGACCGGCGTGGAAAACCGGCTGAAGAAAGCCAGGGCGACCACGGCAGCATAGATTCGGTGCGGGCCGTCGTCCATGTTGGTGTGCGGATCGGGGCGGGCGGCGCCAGCCGGCGCCGCCTCGGGTAAGATGCGGGGTTCGTCGTGGGGGCGATTCCCCCTGTGCATTCAAGCGGCTGGCACGGCGGGCCGGGAAAAGCACCGCCGACCCGGTATGCGCCTTTCCATGGCCGCCCGCCGCGCGGCCCGGGTTTTCGGATTGCGCCTTTCCGCAGCCCCATGCCGCCGCCCCACCTACCCCGGCGGGCCCTCTGCCCCCGGCTGGATCAGCATCGATGAAGGTTACCCATTCCCGCGCCGGCGCCCGTCCGGCGCCGGGCGCCGTTGCGCCCGCCACTGCATTTGCCGACTGCCTGGCCGCCGACCGGCCCAAGCTGCGCGCCCTGTCGCGCGAGATGAAGCAGAACGGCCCCCGGGCGGCCAAGGCCCGGGCCGACTTCGACGCCCTGCTGGAGCGCTCCAAGTCCATCGTCGCCGCCCGGCGCAAGCGCCTGCCCCAGCCCACCTTCGACGACGCCCTGCCGGTCAACGCCCGGCGCGACGAGATCGCCAAGCTGATCCGCGACCACCAGGTGGTGATCGTCTGCGGCGAGACTGGCTCGGGCAAGACCACCCAGCTGCCCAAGATCTGCATCGAGCAGGGGCGCGGCGTGTTCGGGCTGATCGGCCACACCCAGCCGCGCCGTCTGGCGGCCCGTTCCGTGGCCTCGCGCTTGGCCCAGGAACTGAACACCCAGGTGGGCATGGGGGTGGGGGTGAAGATCCGCTTCCACGACCGTTCGGTGCCCGAATCGGTGGTCAAGCTGATGACCGACGGCATCCTGCTGGCCGAGACCCAGGGCGACCCCTACCTCAACGCCTACGACACGATCATCATCGACGAGGCCCACGAGCGCAGCCTGAACATCGACTTCCTGCTCGGCTACCTGAAGCAGATCCTGGCCAAGCGGCCGGACCTGAAGGTGATCGTCACCTCGGCCACCATCGACGCCGAGCGCTTCGCCGCGCACTTCGCCACGGACGGCAAGCCGGCGCCGGTGATCGAAGTGTCCGGCCGCCTGTATCCGGTGGAAGTGCGCTACCGGCCGATCCAATCCGCCGATGCGGCACCCACCCCTGGCGGCGCCCCCCGCAGCGACCGGGAGAAGGCCCAGCAGGCCCGGGACGAGGAGCGCGACCTGTACGACGCCATCGTCGACGGCGTGGACGAGTTGTGCCGGGTCGGCCCCGGCGATGTGCTGGTCTTTTTGCCTGGCGAGCGGGAGATCCGCGACGCCGCCGAGGCCCTGCGCAAGCACCATTTCACCGGGCCGCAACCGGAAATCCTGCCCCTGTTCTCGCGCCTCTCGGCCCAGGAGCAGGACCGGGTGTTCAAGACCGGCGGGCCGCGCCGCGTCGTGCTCGCCACCAACGTGGCGGAAACGTCGCTCACCGTGCCCGGCATCCGCTACGTGGTGGATACGGGCCTGGCCCGGGTCAAGCGCTACTCCTACCGCAACAAGATCGAGCAGTTGCAGGTGGAAAAGATCGCCCAGGCCTCGGCCAACCAGCGCTCCGGCCGCTGCGGCCGGGTGGCCGCCGGCGTGTGCATCCGCCTCTACGACGAGGCCGACTTCAAGGCCCGCCCGGCCTTCCCCGATCCGGAAATCCTGCGCTCGTCCCTGGCCGGGGTGATCCTGCGCATGAAGGGCCTCAAGCTTTCCGACGTGGAGGAGTTCCCCTTCCTCTCGCCGCCGCCGGCCAAGGCCATCAACGACGGCTACGCCCTGTTGCAGGAGCTGGGCGCCCTGGACGACGACAAGCGCCTCACCGGCATCGGCCACGGCCTGGCCAAGCTGCCCCTGGACCCGCGCATCGCCCGCATGATCGTCGCCGGCCGGGACAACGGTTGCCTGCGCGAGCTGCTGGTGATCGCCGCCGCCCTGTCGGTGCAGGACCCCCGGGACCGGCCCCAGGACAAGCTCCAGGCCGCCGACGAGCGCCACCGCCGCATCATGTTCAAGGTGGGTGACGACAAACAGGAATCCTCCGAATTCCTCGCCTGGCTGTCCCTGTGGCAGTGGTACCTGGAGCAGGCCAAGCACCTCTCCCACCGCAAGCTGGCCCAGGCCTGCCAGGATCATTTCCTCTCGCCCCTGCGCATGCGCGAGTGGCGCGAGGTGCATAGCCAGCTGCACGCCCTGGTGGGGGAGGCGGGCTGGAAAGAGAACGACATTCCCGGCGCCTACGCCGCCATCCACAAGGCCCTGCTCTCCGGCCTGCTCGGCAACATCGGCTGCAAGGCCGAGGACGCCGAAAAAGGCGGCCACTACCTGGGCGCCCGGGGCATCAAGTTCCTCATCCATCCTGGCTCGGCCCTGCAGAAGAAGGCCGGACGCTGGATCATGGCCGCCGAGCTGACCGAAACCACCAAGCTCTATGCCCGCTGCGTGGCCAAGATCGAGCCGGAGTGGCTGGAAGAGGTGGGCGCCCACCTGATCCGGCGCAGCCAGTTCGAGCCCCATTGGGAAAAGAAGCCGATGCAGGTGGTGGCCTTCGAGCGGGCCACCCTGTATGGGGTGGTGGTCAATCCGCGCAAGCGCATCCACTACGGCCCCCTGGACCCCAAGGCGGCCCGGGAGATCTTCATCCGCGACGGCCTGGTGGCCGGCGAGATCGACGAGGCCTACGTCCGCCGCTGGCCCTTCTACCAGCACAACCGCAAGCTGATCGCCGAGATCGAGACCCTGGAGCACAAGCAGCGCCGCCAGGACGTGCTGGTGGACGACGATCTGATCTTCGCCTTCTACGACCACCTGATTCCGGAGGGCATCTACAACGGCGCCGGCTTCGACGCCTGGCGCAAGGAAGCCGAGGCCGCCGACCCCAAGGTCCTGTTCCTGAAAAAGGACGACCTGATGCGTCACGAGGCGGCCGGAGTGACTACCGACGCCTTCCCGCCGTCGGTGAAGATCGGCGGCATCGAGTACAAGCTGGCCTACCACTTCGAGCCGGGCAACCCCCGGGATGGGGTGACCCTGACCCTGCCCCTGGCCCAGCTCAACGCCATTTCTGCCACCCGGGGCGAGTGGCTGGTGCCCGGCCTGCTCAAGGACAAGGTGGTGCAGCTGGTGAAAACCCTGCCCCAGAAGATCCGCGCCAAGCTGGTACCGGTGCCGGACTTCGCCGACGAGTTCGTCGCCGCCTGCGGCGCGGACGAGAAGAAGCTCAATTTCGGCCTGCTGCCGGCCCTGATCGACTTCATCCACGCCACCCGGGGCCTCAACGCCCGGGGCTGGGTGGTGACCCCGGACGCCTTCCGTCCCGACACCCTGCCGCCCCACCTAGCCATGAACTACAAGCTGGCGGACGAGCACGGCCGCCAACTGGCCATGAGCCGCAGCCTTACCGAGTTGCGCGCCGAGTGGGGCCGGGAGGCCAAGCAGGAGTTCTCCAACCTGCACGAGGCGCCTTCCGAATACACCGGCCTTACCGACTGGACCTTCGGCGAGCTGCCGGAACTGCTCGAAGTGCGCGCCGGCGGCCAGACCGTGGTCGGCTACCCGGGCTTGAAGGACGAGGGCGAAACGGTGTCGCTCGCCGTGTTCGACTCGCCGGAAGAGGCCGCCACGGTGCACCGCCAGGGTCTGCGCCGCCTGTTCCAGCTGCAATTCAAGGAGCAGGTGAAATACTTCGAGAAGAACATCCCGGGCCTGACCCAGATGGCCATGCAGTACATGGCCCTGGGCAGCCTGGAAGAGCTGCGCGACCAGATCATCGCCGTCACCTTCGAGCGCGCCTGCCTGCCCGCCGGCGACCCGCTGCCCGCTTCCGAGGCCGAGTTCCGCGCCCGCTGCGCCGAGGCCAAGAGCCGCCTCGGCCTGCTGCTCCAGGAAGTCGCCCGGCTGGCCGGCCAGGTGCTCACCGAGTGGCAGGCCCTGGCCAAGAAGCTGCCCGGCTTCAAGGCCTTCCCGGCGGTGGTGGCGGACATCGAGGCCCAGGTGAAGCGGCTGATGGGCAAACGTTTCGTGGCGGATACGCCCTTCGAGCGCCTGCAACACTTTCCCCGCTACCTGAAAGCCGCCCAACTGCGTCTGGACAAGCTCAAGGCCGACCCGGCCCGGGACGCCCGCAATCTGGCCGACTACGCGCCGCTGTGGACCAATTACGAGCGCCGCGCCCTGCAACTGGCCAAGCAGGGCGTTGCCGATCCGCAACTGGTGCAGTTCCGCTGGCTGCTCGAAGAACTGCGGGTGAACCTGTTCGCCCAGGAACTGCGCACCCCGGTGCCGGTGTCGGTGAAACGGTTACAGAAGCAGTGGGAGGGAATCCAGTATGGTTGAGGTTATGGAACCGATCTTTGTTTCGCTGTGCATGACCGCGCCGCCTTCTGCCCGGATCGCCGCGCCAGTGCTTGTTCTCCGCGATGCCTGCCTGAAACGCCGCGCCAGTCGCGGACTTTCACGGTGCCTGCCTGAAGATTCCCGACTGGCGCGGGGTTTGGTCGGGGGCGTTTTTGACGCTGCCACGGAGGCCCGCCATGGCTGAGGTCCTCTTCGCCCTGGCGCGCAGCTTCGCCTCCCTGTCCCGGAGCGGCGTGTGGGCCGCCATCCTGGGGCCGGCGATCCTCTCCCTGGTGGTGTGGATCGTCCTTGCCTTCGCCTTTCTCGGCCGGGTGATCGACTGGCTGGCGATCCAGCCGCCGCTCTCCTGGATTTCGAACTGGGGCGTGGCCTGGCTGGCCCACCTGCTGGCCGCCATCGGCGGCTGGGTGGTGATTCTGGCGGCGGCCTACCTGACCGCCGTGGTCATCGCCGCCGTGGTCATCCTGCCCCTGCTGCTGCGCCACCTGGCCCGCACCGATTACCGGGACGTGGCGCCCCTGGGCCGCGACAGCATCGTCGCCTCCACGGTCAACAGCCTGGTGGCGGTGGCCGGCTACCTGGCCGGCTGGCTGGTGACCCTGCCCCTGTGGTTGATTCCCGGCGCTGCCCTGGTGCTGCCGATCATGCTGCTGGCCTGGCTCAACCGCCGCACCTTCGCCTTCGACGCCCTGGCGGCCCACGCCACCCCGGCCGAATGGCAGGAGATCAAGCAGCGCCATGCCGGCAGCTTCTACCTGCTCGGCCTGATCCTGGCCCTGGCCGCCCACGTGCCGTTCCTCGGCCTGTTCGTGCCGTCCTTCACCGCCCTGGCCTACGTGCACCTGGGGCTGTCCCTGTTGCGCGGCATGCGCGGCGGGGCGGTGATGAGCGGTGAGGCCGAGGTGATCGAGGTCAGCGGTGTAAGCGTTGAATCCGACGGCGGCCACGGCGAGGGCCGGGTCCGCGTCATCAAGGGAGAACTGTTGTGAGCGACGTTTCCATTCCGGCCGGCTCGGCGGCCCCGTCCCGGACCATCGGCGCCTTCATCATCGGCGACGAGATACTGTCCGGCAAACGCCAGGACAAGCATTTTGCCAAGCTGACCGAGCTCCTTGCCGCCCGGGGGCTGCGTCTGTCCTGGGTGCAGTACCTGGGGGACGACCGGGCGCGCCTCACCGAGGCCTTCAGGCGCAGCCTGGCCTCCGGCGACCTGGTCTTTTCCTGCGGCGGCATCGGCAACACTCCGGACGACCACACCCGCCAGGCGGTAGCCGCCGCCCTGGGCGTGCCCCTGGAACTGCACCCGGAGGCCGAGGCCCTGATCCGCGGCCGCTTCGGTGCCGAGGCGACGGAAAAGCGCCTGCTGCTCGGTACCTTCCCCGCCGGTACGGGCATCATTCCCAACCCGGTGAACCAGATCCCCGGTTTCTTCGTGCGCGACCACTACTTCATGCCCGGCTTCCCCCAGATGGCCTGGCCGATGATCGAGTGGGCCCTGGATACCCACCACCGCGACCTGCATCGTCCCGTGGAACTGGTGGACCGGGCCCTGCTGCTGACCGGTCCCGGTGCCTACGAGAGCAACCTGCTGGAGCTGATGGAGCGCATCGTCGCTGCCTACCCGGACCTGCGCCTGTTCTCCCTGCCGTCCATGGCCGACAACGGCGAGCGGCGCCACCTGGAGCTGGGCGTCGAAGGCCTGGGGCCCCGGGTGGCGGCGGCCATGGATGAGATATTGGCCGAGGTGAAGGCCCGCAACATCGCCTGGACCTGGCGGCCCTGAGGCTGCACTAAGGCACGGCATTGCGGTGCCACCCAGCGACGCGGCTGCGACGCAGTTAACGCAAAAAGCCCCGGGAAACTCCCGGGGCTTTTTGTTTTGCGTTGATGCTTTTATTTCTTCGCGGCGCTGGCGGCCTTGGTGGCGCTGCCCACTGCCTTGCTGGTAGCGGTGGTGGCAGCCTTGACGTTGGCGTCGGCGATGTCGGCGAACTGCTTGGCTGCCTTGGTCATGTTGTCGAACACCTGGGTGGAGGCGGACAGGACCGACTTCAGGGCGGCTTCCATCACGTCGCCGCCGGGAGCCTGGGAAGCAGTCTTCTCGATGGCGGCGGTGGCGTTCTTGGACAGGTGGTTGTAGTGGGATTCCACCACCTGGGTGGCTTCCTTCTGCAACTCGGTCACCAGCTCATAGAGCTTGCGGTAGTAGTTGGTCAGCAGTTCCAGATTGGGCTGGGCCAGGCCGGTCTGCAGGCGGGCGGCCTCCTGGATGTCCTTGGCGCCGAGCAGGGTCTGGCTTTGGGCGACCGAGGTGTTGAGGAGTTCGCGGGCGGTTTCCAGGTTGAGCGAGGACAGGCGCTCGATGCTGTCGAAGGTGGAACGGGTCAGTTCGAGGAGAACCTCGGCGTTGACCTTTTGCGCGGCCTTCAGTTGGTCCAGATTTTGTTGCGTCGACATAGTGCTACCCTCCAGGTTAGATGAGATCAAAGGTGATCGTCCAAGAGCGGTTGGCGTGGGGAGCGCCTAGTGTTGTTGTCGCCGTTTGTCGTGGTGTTGCCGTTGTGGTGGCGTTTGCTGCGAGTGTTACGGACTGCTGGGTACCGCTACTGCATTCTAGCAAGCGGCCTCGTCGGTCGCTCACATGGAAAAATCCCCCGGCGAACCGGGGGATTTTAAAGCAGAGCCGTTAGGCTACTTTTTTCTTGCCGGCGGTGCCGACGGCCTTGACGGTGGCGTTGGTCGCGGCAGCCACGTTGGCTTCGGCGATTTCGGCCACTTGCTTGGCGGCCTTGTTCACGCTGTCGAAGGCGGAGTTGGCGGCGGCGATGGCGGACTTGACGGCGGCCACGGCCACGTCGGAACCGGCGGGGGCGTTCTTGGACACTTTGTCCAGCACGCCGGCGACGGTCTTGTTGAACTCGGTCAGCTGGGCTTCGAAGACCTTGGACACTTCTTCCTGGGTCTGGGCGCTGATCTCGTAGACGCTACGGGAGTAGGCCACGGCCTTTTCCACGTTCGGCTGGGCCAGGGAAGCTTGCAGGGAAACCAGTTCCTGCACGTCCTTGGCGCCCAGCAGGGTCTTGGTGTTGGACACGCTGTCTTCCAGCAGGGCGCGGGCGGTATGCAGGTTCAGGGCGGCAACGCGCTCGGCGGAGGCCAGGGCGGTGTTGGCGATGGTCAGCAGGGCGTCCACGGTGACCTTGTTGGCAGCGGCGAATTGCTCGGGGGTGGCAAACATGTGCATCTCCTTCGGAAGTTAAGCTCGTTCAACATCCTTCGGGGAAGACCGATGCCAGCATGCGCTTTAGGCCCCGGTCCGGAGTCCCGAGGGACTCTCGACGTTGTGCGGCGGCATCCGGAACGATCCCGGCGTGCTGTTGCACCGCAACATGAGTGCCATTATAGGGATGCCCGTTCCGATGTCAACACTTTTTTGTTGCAGTGCACAAAATCGGGAATCGGCTTAAAAACAGGGTGTTGGCGCGGTGTAATTATCGGGCTTGCGCGTCGCCGCAGGACAGCCGGGTGATGCCGGGCGCTCAGCGGTCGGTGTTGACCGTGGGTGCGATCCGGAGCGGCGCACCATCGCTCTTACCCGTGGCTGGGGTGGTGCCGGCGGCCTCACCTTTGCCCTTGGGCTGGATGATGGCGCGTACCCGGCCGCCCGGAGCGGCGGCGGTGGTGCCGGTGCTGGTGGGCTTGGCGCCGGGGGCGGAAGCCACCAGGTACTGCTCGGTCAGGGCGTCGTAGCGGATGTAGGGGCCACGCACCTCGTCCTGGCCGGACTTGACCCAGGCACGGATGAACAGCTCGGTGGTGTCGGTCTTGGCGTCGTGCTCGATGCGCTCGGCCTCGCCGTCGATCCATTCATCCTTGCCCTCGCGCTTCTGGCGGAACTTGGCCAGCTTGCCGTTGAGGCCGTAGGCGACGCCCTTCTGGAAGCCGCTCTCGTCCTGGGTCACCACCACTCGGTCGGCGAGCAGGCTCATGGTGCCCTGCACCAGGCGCACGTTGCCTTCGAAGGTGTAGACCTTGCGCGCGTCGTCGGCGCTGACCCGGTCGGCTTCCAGGTTGACGGGCTTCTCCTTGTCGGCCTTTTCTGCGCGGGCCGGGCCGGCGCCGAGAGCGAAGGCCAAGGCCAGGGAGAGGAGGAGGGCGGGACGGGCGAAGTGGCGGGAGGGGGTCATTTTTTATGGCGGCTTTCGAACTGGCCGGAAACCCGGGAATGAAGAGTGGACTGCATGGCGGCGCTGTCGATGTCGAAGCCGGTGCCGCTCAGGCGGGATGCGCCTTGGACGAAGCGCACGGGGCTGTCGGTGTGGGCCTTCTCGTCGTCGGGCAGGACCAGCAGGTCGGGAGCGAAGGCTTCCAGGGGCGGATTGCCCTTCTCGCCGTCGCGGATCAGGTGCACGTTGCCGGTGAGCTGGACTTCGCTGCCGTCGCTGTTGACCTGGCCGGTGTCGGAGCTCACCTGGGTGCGGGGCTTGCCCGGCACCAGGGTGGTGAGATGGGGGCGGGTCACGTCGGTGGTGTCGTCGTCCGGGTAGTGCTGCATCTTGTCGGCGACGAGGACGTGGTGGGGCTGGCCCTGGGGCGACAGCTTGGTGAGGGTGAAGTGCTCGATGCGGTAGTCCGGATCGTGGCGGAACTTGCCGGTGCGGTCCGGTTCCGGCAGCTGGGTGGTCTGGGACAGCCACAGGGTGAGGCCGGCCAGCGCCGCCATCACGCCGATGGGGAACAGCCCGGGGCCGAAGGAGGCTTTCATTGCGCCGCGCCGTCGGGGAAGGTCACCAGGTACGGGGCCAGGGCGGCCTCCAGCCGGCCCTGGGCGGCGAGCAGGTGATCGCACACTTCGCGCACGGCCCCTTCGCCGCCCTTCAGCTGAGTGGTCAGGGTGGCGTACTGCTTGACCACGGCGTGACCGTTGGCCGGGGTGGCGGAAAAGCCGCAGGCGCGCATCACCGGCAGGTCCACCACGTCGTCGCCCATGTAGCCGGCCTCGGCAAAGGTCAAGCCGCGGCGCTTGAGCAGATCGGCCATCACCGCGTGCTTGTCGTGCACCCCCTGGAAGAGCAGGTCGATGCCCAGGTTGTGGGCCCGGTGGGCGACGCAGTTGGAGCGGCGGCCGGTGATGATGGCCAGCTGCACGCCGGCGCCGGCCAGCATCTTCAAGCCCTGGCCGTCCAGGGTGTGGAAGGCCTTGACCTCGCTGCCGTCGTCGGTGAAGTAGAGGCGGCCGTCGGTCATGACGCCGTCGACGTCGAAGGCCATCAGTTTGAGGGTGGTGGCGGACATGGGGAGGCGGGAACTCAAATGACCTTGGCGCGGAACAGGTCGTGCATGTTCAGGGCGCCGAGGAGCTGGCCGTCCGGGGCGGCGACGATCAGCTGGTTGATGTGGTGCCGCTCCATCATCTCGACGGCTTCCACCGCCAGCTTTTCCGGACCGATGGTGCGGGGCGAGCGGGTCATCACGTCGGCAATGGCGACGCCGTTGAAATCGAGGCGTTTTTCGAAGGTGCGGCGCAGGTCGCCGTCGGTGAAGATGCCGAGCACGCGCCGCTGCTCGTCCACCACCGCGGTCATGCCCAGGCCGCCTCGGGAGGCGGCGAGCACGGCTTCGGCCAGGGTGGCGGCGGGGCCGATGGCGGGAACGGCCTCGGCCGGGCGCATCACGTCGCGCACGTGGGTGAGCAGGCGGCGACCCAGGGTGCCGCCGGGGTGGGAGCGGGCGAAATCCTCGGGACCGAAGCCCCGGGCGTCGAGCACGGCCACGGCCAGGGCGTCGCCCAGGGCCAGGGCGGCGGTGGTGCTGGCGGTGGGGGCCAGCCCCAGGGGGCAGGCTTCCTGGGCCACGGCGGCATCCAGGTGCACGTCGGCCTGGCGGGCCAGGGACGAGGCTGGGTTGCCGGTCATGGCGATCAGCTTGGCGCCCTGGCGCTTGAGGATGGGGACGATGCGCACCAGTTCCTCGGACTCGCCGGAGTTAGACAGGGCGATCACCACGTCGTCGCCGGTGATCATGCCCAGGTCGCCGTGGCTGGCCTCGGCGGGGTGCACGAAATAGGCGGGGGTGCCGGTGCTGGCGAAAGTGGCGGCGATCTTGCGGCCGATGTGGCCGGATTTGCCCATGCCCGAGACGATCAGGCGCCCCCGGCAGGCCAGCACTAGATTCACCGCGGCGAGGAAGGTGCCGTCGATGCGGCCGATCAAGGCCGTGACCGCCTCGGCCTCGATGCGCAGCACCTCGCGGGCCAGTTCGAGGGCCTGGGGCGTCGCGGTGGCGGCGGGCGATGCGGAGGTCATTGGGGCAATCGGGAAGCTGCGGTTATGATTGACGCAAATTATACCACTCCACCCCGTCCGGCCTTGCGTGGGCCGGGGTTCGCGACCGCGCGGGGCAGCCGGAGCCCTTTTCCCCAACTCCCCTGGCCATGAACCTCCTGCCCGTCACCATCCTCCTGCTTGCCGCCAGCGTGGTGGCCGTGGCCCTGTTCCGCCGCTTCCAGCTGCCGCCGGTGCTGGGCTACCTGGTGGTGGGCACCCTGGTCGGCCCCCACGCCTTCGGCCTGTTGCGCGACGTGGCCAGCGTGCAGCACCTGGCCGAATTCGGCGTGGTGTTCCTGATGTTCTCGATCGGGCTGGAATTCTCCCTGCCCAAGCTGCATGCCATGCGCCAGGTGGTGTTCGGCCTGGGCTCGGCCCAGGTCCTGGGGGTGATGGCGGCGGTGCTGCTGATCTGCCTGGCAGCCGGGTTGACCTGGCAGGCCGGCATCGCCCTGGGCGGTATCGTCGCCATGTCGTCCACCGCCGTGTTGTCCAAGCTGCTGGCCGAGCGCCTCGAGCTGGATTCGCCCCACGGCCGCCAGGTGATTGGGGTGCTGTTGTTCCAGGATCTGGCGGTGGTGCCCCTGCTGATCCTGATCCCCGCCTTCGCCGAGCCGGCCGGCGAGATGCTGCGCACCCTGGGGCTGGCGGCGCTAAAAGCGGTGTTCGTGCTGACCCTGGTGCTTTATCTGGGACAGAAGCTGATGCGCCGCCTGTTCTACGTGGTGGCCCGGCGCCAGTCCGCCGAACTGTTCGTGCTCAACGTGCTGCTGGTGACCCTGGGCCTGGCCTACGTCACCGAGCTGGCCGGCCTGTCCCTGGCCCTTGGGGCCTTCGTCGCCGGCATGCTGATCTCCGAGACCGAGTTCCGCCACCAGGTGGACGAGGACATCAAGCCCTTCCGTGACGTGCTGATGGGCCTCTTCTTCGTCACCGTGGGGATGCTGCTCGATCCGCACACCGTGCTCGACTACTTCCCCTGGGTGCTGCTCGCCCTGGTGCTCCTGCTCCTGGGCAAGTTCGCCCTGGTGGCGGGGTTGTCGCGGCTGATGGGCGCCTCCCCGGGCACGGCCCTGCGCAGCGGGCTATGGCTGGCGGCGGGGGGCGAGTTCGGCTTCGTGCTGATCTCTCTCACCGGCAACCAGCCCCTGATGCCCATGGAAGTGCTCCAGGTGGTGCTGGCCGCCCTGGTGCTGTCGATGCTGGCGGCGCCCCTGATCGTCCATTACAGCGAGCGCATCGTGATGCGCCTGGCCACCAGCGAATGGATGCTGCGCTCGATGCAGCTGACCCGCATCGCCGCCCAGACCATGGCCACCGACCGCCACGTGCTGATCTGCGGCTTCGGCCGTTCCGGCCAGCACCTGGCCCGCTTCCTCGCCCGGGAAGGGTTTTCCTACGTGGCCCTGGACCTGGACCCGGAGCACGTACGCGAGGCGGTGACGGCCGGCGAGTCGGCGGTCTACGGTGACGCGACGCGCAAGGAAACCCTGGTGGCGGCCGGTCTCTCCCGGGCCCAGGTGCTGGTGGTGACCTTCAACGACACCCCGTCGGCCGAGCGCATCTTGCACCATGTCCAGCAACTCCGGCCGGACCTGCCGGTGGTGGTGCGCACCGCCGACGAGCGGGACCTGGAGCGTCTCGCCAAGGCCGGTGCTGCCGAGGTGGTGCCGGACGTGATGGAAGCCACCTTGATGTTGGCGTCCCACGCCCTGGTGCTGCTCGGGGTGCCCCTCAACCGGGTGCTGCGCCGCTTGCGCGAGACCCGCAGCGAACGGTATCGGCTGCTGCGCGGCTTCTTCCACGGCCTGACCGAGCGGGCCGACGACAGTCCGGACATCCAGGCGCCCCGATTGCACTCGGTGCTGCTCACCGAGCAGGCCCACGGGGTGGGGCGCAGCATCGAGGAGCTGGGCCTGGACCAGATGCGCATCGAGGTCAGCGCCGTGCGCCGGCGCGGCATCACCGGGGTCGAGCCGGCTCCGGACATGCGTTTTCAGGCCGGCGATGTGGTGGTGCTGCTGGGCGGCCAGTACGAGGTGAGTGCCGCCGAGACTCGCCTGCTCAAGGGCTGATAGGGCGGGGCCGAGGGACGATCGGGGCGGGGTCAGAACGCCGCGCAGACGGTGTAGGTCTGGTCGTCCTGTAGCGCCGCCGCCGAGACGGCGGCCTGGGTCAGGCTGGCGGCCGAGATGGTGCCGGCGGTGGCCCGCACCGAGCCGGTATGGGTGGCACCGTCGTCCATGGTGACGTCGATCTGTCGGGCGAACTTGCCCTGGATGCCGGAAGAACAGACGAAGAACGAGCCGCTCATGCCCGTGATCGGCGGTGTGCTCTGCACGCCCAGGCGGCCGCCGTCGGCGTTGGTGGGCAGCACGTCCCGGGGTGCTGCGAAGTTGGTGCTGCCGGCGGCTAGGTTGGCGAGCCGGATGTGCTGCCACAGGGCCACGCTTTCGTCGCCGGCCGATTCCGAATTGAAGGCACCTTCGATCCGGCCGTTGCCGGAGGTGCCGCCGCCCTGGGCGGCGGGGTCGAGCAGGGCCACGCCGGCCGAGACGGCGCTGCCGCCCAGGTGGGCCGTGGCCTGGCGGTCGTCCCCGGGCAGGGTGCGGAACTTGTCCTGGTAGCTGTAGATGAAGACCGGCACGGTGCGGAAATCGTTGACGAAGTTCTTCACCTTGGCGCTGTTGATCAGCTCCTGGCCCTTCAGGACACCGCCCAGCAAGAGGCCGATGATGACCAGCACGATGGCGATTTCCACCAGGGTGAAACCACGCTGCTGCTGCATGGGGCGACCTCCCGACGGTTGGGCGGCCCGTCGGGCGGACCAGGCCCTAGGTTTGCAGGCGAGGAAATGGGTCGGGGGATTATCTATCGGGCGCCGAAAAATGTGAATGTCATTTTTTGGCGCCCGGCGGGCCGTGCCTGGAGTGTCAGGCCCGCTGCGGGGCGGGTTCGGCGCTGCCGTTGTCTTCCGGGCGGGCCGCCTGGCGGCCGAGCAGGCGGTAGATCACCGTGTCGCCCTTGCCCTTGAGGGACAGGGTCAGGGGCGGGGTGAAGTCGAAGCGGTCGCGCAGGCGTTGGTAGGTGGCCTCGTCCACCTGGATCATGCCGGGCTGGCCTTCGCCGGTGATGCGGCTGGCCGTGTTCACCGTGTCGCCCCACAGGTCGTAGATGAACTTGTTCTTGCCCACCACCCCGGCCACCACCGGGCCGGTGCCGATGCCGATGCGCACGTCCAGGTGGCGCCGGTTCACGTCGAAATCCCGGTGCAGCAGGTCGCGCATGGCCAGGGCCAGGTCGGCGATGGCCGCCGTGTAGTCGGGGCGCAGGCCCTCGGCGAGACTGTTGCCCTCGTCCAGCCCGCCGGCGGCCATGTAAGCGTCGCCGATGGTCTTGATCTTCTCCAGCCCGTACTGCTGGGCCAGTTCGTCGAAGGTGGAGAAGATGCGGTTGAGCATCGAGAACACCTGCTGGGGCGACAGCCCCTCGGCCACGTGGGTGAAGTTCACGATGTCGGCGAACATCACCGAGACGTCGGCGAAGCCGTCGGCGATGGTTTGGTTGCCCCGCTTCAGCCGCTCGGCGATGGGGCCGGGCAGGACGTTGAGCAGCAGCCGCTCGGAACGGTCCTGTTCGGCCTGGAGCAGGCGGTGGGCATCTTCCAGGCGCTGCTGGGTCCGCTCCCGCTCGACGGAGGCGAAGCGCAGCAGCAGGAAGACCAGGGCGGAAACCGCGGTCAGGTTGAGGGTGAAGAACAGCCCGCTGACCTCGGCCGGCACCGCGTGGGCATGGCCGGCCAGGGCGTAGTCCACCACGCCGGAGATCAGGATGAGCGCCAGGTAGGCCGCGAACCAGGCGACGGACTGGCCCACGCCCACCAGCATGATGGCGCCTACCGGCGCCAGCACGCCCCATAGGCAGAGGCCGGAGGCGGCGACGAACGACCCCATACCCCATTGGGCCGCGAATGGCATCACCAGGAAAAAGCCCAGCTGGACATTGCGGAACAGGACGAGGTTGCCACCCTTCAGGTAGCCCAGCAGGTTGACCGCCAACAGCAAGTTGAAGACCACCGGCAACAGGGCGGAAAAGCGGACCCCGAGCAGCCAGTAGAGGCCGTACCAGACTAGGGAGACGAGGCTCGCCAGGGCCGTGGCGGCCAGCAGCAAGGCTTTCTTATGCTGCTCCGCGTCCGTGTCCGGGGTGGAAGCTCCTGCCTGGCATAGCGTGTCGAGAAGGCCGGGGGCGGCGGTCATTGGGTTGCGGTCGGCGAAAAGATGGCAGGCCCTCCATTATTGGTGCGGCATCCATCGGGGTAAAGGCTTCTCTGCCCGTTTAGGCCGGGTTGGGCGGGGGATCGAGGCCGGCCGGCGGAGTGCTCACGGCGACCGCCAGGCATAACGCCATGGCGGCAGGCCGCTCCTGGCAGCACCGGGGGATACACCTTGCCGGGCGTGGGGGCCGGGCAAGGTGGCGGGAGCAACGGGGTCAGCCCCGCTTCAACAGCGGTGCCAAGAAGCGGCCGGTATGGCTCTGCTTGACCTTGGCCACGGCCTCCGGCGTGCCGGTGGCGATGATCTGGCCGCCGCCGCCGCCGCCCTCGGGGCCCAGGTCCACCAACCAGTCGGCGGTCTTGATCACGTCCAGGTTGTGCTCGATCACCACCACCGTGTTGCCGTGGTCGGCCAGGCGGTGCAACACCGTCAGCAGCAGTTCGATGTCGGCGAAGTGCAGGCCGGTGGTGGGTTCGTCCAGGATGTACAGGGTGCGGCCGGTATCGCGCTTGGACAGTTCCAGGGCCAGCTTGACCCGCTGGGCCTCGCCGCCGGACAGGGTGGTGGCGCTCTGGCCCAGGGTGATGTAGGAAAGACCCACGTCCACCAGAGTTTGCAGCTTGCGGGCCACCACCGGCACGGCGTCGAAGAATTCCCGGGCCTGTTCCACGGTCATTTGCAGCACGTCGTAGATCGACTTGCCCTTGTAGTGCACCTCCAGGGTTTCCCGGTTGTAACGCTTGCCGTGGCAGACGTCGCAAGGCACGTAGATGTCCGGTAGGAAGTGCATCTCCACCTTGATCACGCCGTCGCCCTGGCAGGCCTCGCAGCGGCCGCCCTTGACGTTGAAGCTGAAGCGGCCCGGACCGTAGCCCCGGGAGCGGGATTCCGGCACCCCGGCGAACAGCTCGCGGATGGGGGTGAGCAGACCGGTGTAGGTGGCCGGGTTGGAACGGGGAGTGCGGCCGATGGGGCTCTGGTCCACGTTGATCACCTTGTCGAAGTGATCCAGGCCGACGATCTCGTCGTGCTCGGCGGGCTCGGTGTTGGAGCCGTACAGGGTCTTGGCCGCCACCGCGTACAGGGTGTCGTTGATCAGGGTGGACTTGCCTGAGCCGGAAACCCCGGTGACGCAGGTGAACAGCCCCACCGGCAAGGTCAGGTCGGTGCCCTTGAGGTTGTTGCCCCGGGCCCCCTTCACTACCAGTTCACGCTCCGGGTCCGGGGCGCGGCGCTGGGCGGGCACGGCGATGCGCTTCTTGCCCGACAGGTAGGCGCCGGTCAGTGATTCCGGGTTCTTGGCCACCTGGCCCGGCGTGCCCTCGGCGACGATGGCGCCGCCGTGCACCCCGGCCCCGGGGCCGATGTCCACCACGTAGTCGGCGGTGAGGATTGCGTCCTCGTCGTGCTCCACCACGATGACCGTGTTGCCGATGTCGCGCAGCTGGGCCAGGGTCTTCAGCAGGCGGTCGTTGTCGCGCTGGTGCAGGCCGATGGATGGCTCGTCGAGCACGTACATGACGCCGGTGAGGCCGGAGCCGATCTGGCTGGCCAGGCGGATGCGCTGGGCCTCGCCGCCGGACAGGGTCTCGGCGGAGCGGTCCAGGGACAGGTAGTCCAGGCCCACGTTGATGAGGAACTGCAGGCGGGAGGTGATCTCCTTGAGAATCTTCTCCGCCACCTGGGCCTTGTGGCCGGTCATCTCCAGGTTGAAGAAGAAGTCCCGGGCCGCCGCCAGGGGCATGCGGCTGATCTCGTGCAGGGTCTTGCCCTGGTCGCCCTGGCCGATGCGCACGTGGCGCGCCTCCTTGCGCAGGCGGGTGCCTTCGCAGGTGGGGCAGGGGCGGGTGCTGATGTACTTGGCCAGCTCTTCCTTGACCGTCAGGGAGTCGGTTTCCTTGTAGCGCCGTTCCAGGTTGGGAATGATGCCTTCGAAGGCGTGCTCCTTGAGCACGTACTTGCCCCGCTCGTTGAGGTACTGGAAGGCGATGGCCTCCTTGCCCGAACCGAACAGCAGAATCTCCCGGGTCGCCTCGGGCAGCTCGTTCCACGGCGTATCCACGTCGAAGCCGTAGTGCTGGGCCAGGGACAGCAGCATCTGGAAGTAGAACTGGTTGCGCCGGTCCCAGCCGCGGATGGCGCCGGCGGACAGGGACAGCTCCGGATGGGCTACTACCCGCTTCGGGTCGAAGAACTGCATCACCCCCAGGCCGTCGCACTTGGGGCAGGCGCCCATCGGGTTGTTGAAGGAGAAGATGCGCGGCTCCAGCTCCTGCAAGGCGTAGGAGCACACCGGGCAGGCGAACTTGGCCGAGAACAGGTGTTCCGTGTCCGAATCCATCTCCAGGGCGATGGCCCGGCCGTCGGCGTGGCGCAGGGCGGTCTCGAAGGACTCGGCCAGGCGCTGGCGCATGTCGTCGCGCACCTTGAGCCGGTCCACCACCACGTCGATGGTGTGCTTCTTGTTCTTGTCCAGCTTGGGTAGGGCGTCGATCTCGTGGATCTCGCCATCGATGCGCAGGCGCACGAAGCCCTGGGCGCGCAGTTCGGCGAACAGGTCGAGCTGCTCGCCCTTGCGGTTGGCCACCACTGGCGCCAGGATCATCAGCTTGGTGTCCTCGGGCAGGGCCAGCACGTGGTCCACCATCTGGGAGACGGTCTGGGCTTCCAGGGGCAGGTGATGGTCCGGGCAGTAAGGCGTGCCGGCTCGGGCGAACAGCAGGCGCAGGTAGTCGTGGATCTCGGTGACCGTGCCCACGGTGGAGCGCGGGTTGTGGCTGGTGGCCTTCTGCTCGATGGAAATGGCCGGCGACAGGCCCTCGATCAGGTCCACGTCAGGCTTTTCCATCAGTTGCAGGAACTGCCGGGCGTAGGCCGAGAGGCTTTCCACGTAGCGGCGCTGGCCCTCGGCATAGAGGGTGTCGAAGGCCAGGGACGACTTGCCGGAGCCGGACAGGCCGGTGATCACGATCAGCTTGTCCCGGGGTAGGTCCAGGCTGATGTTCTTCAGGTTATGGGTCCGCGCGCCGCGGATCTTGATCTCGTCCATGGGGTGTCCGGCTCGATTGGGGGCAACCGGAAACTATACCCTGGCGGCGGAGTGAAAGGGAGTTCGGCCTGTGTGGAACCCACGGCTGTTTCCCCCGGCAGGCCTGCTGGCTTCCTCTTCAGTGCCGGTGCGCGGGGAAACTCCTCCAGCAAACCGCCCCACCGCAAGCGGCCTATAGTGACGCTTTCTGCGATGACATACCCGCCAGTAGCATGGCGTTGTCATCACTTCGCTTGGGATCATCTCGATGGCAACAAAATCGGTCGAAGCACTCGTCGCCGACATCCAGCTGCTTGGAACGGAGCAATATGAAGTGGTCCAGTCCGTGCGCAAGCTGATTCATCGGATGTTTGCTCCCTGTGTGGAAGAGGTCAAATACGGCGGCGTACTCTTTTCGTCCGGGGGCCGCTTCTGTGGCCTGTTCGCATACAAGGCCCATGTATCGCTCGAGTTCGGCGATGGCGCAAAGATTCAAGACCCGCATGGTTATCTCGAAGGTTCCGGTAAGGGCCGGCGGCACATCAAGCTCAAGACCGTGGCGGAAATCGAATCCAAGAAGGTTGCCGATTACTTGCCGCTTGCTCATGCGGTGGCCAAAAGTATGGCCGGTCCCATCGATTGTTCCTGAAAGGCTCCCATGTCGCGCCCCGATCTTCATCTTTATGTCGACGCTCAATTCGTCAGCCCTTATGGCATGTCCGCCTTTGTGGCGCTGCATGAAAAGGGCTTGCCGTTCGAATTGGTGCCGCTGAACCTCGCCGCCAAGGAAACCGAGGCGCCGCACTTTGCCGCCCAGTCCATCACCAGGCGCGTTCCAACGCTCATTCACGGGGACTTCGCCCTGTCCGAGTCGTCGGCGATTGCGGAGTACGTCGATGAGGTTTTCCCGGGAACGCCACTTTACCCGGCCAACGTCCGCGACCGTGCCCGGGCCCGCCAGATTCAAGCCTGGCTGCGCAGCGATCTGGTTGCGCTACGTAACGAGCGCTCGACCGAGGTCGTATTCCTTCGGCCGGTCGACACACCGGACACACCGTTATCCCGGGAGGCCCAGGCCGCCGCCGACAAGCTCATTGCCGCTGCGGAGCTTCTGCTTCCCTCGGGGGAGACGAATCTCTTCGGGGACTGGAGCATCGCGGATACGGACCTGGCCTTGATGCTGAATCGTCTCGTTCTGAACGGCGACCCGGTTCCGGCGGCCCTGGCCGCCTACGCCCGGCGCCAATGGCAGCGCCCGTCCGTGCAGCTATGGGTAGGCCGGGAGCGGCCTACCCCGTAATTCATCCCCTCAAAACCGCGCCGACCAGATCATGCCCAACTGGCCGTCCCGGGCGCCGGCGATGTTGTTCACGTCCTTGCGGCCGATGACTTGCAGGATCACGGACTGGTTGCGGGCGATCGGGGTGTCGTAGGCCAGCTTCACGTCCACTTGGCGGCCGGTGGGTACCAGGCTGGTCATTTCGGTGCCGTAGTGGGCGACGCCGAACTGGTCGATGCTGGTGGTGGCGACGCCGGCCTGGCCGGCCGTCACGCGCAACGGCTGCTTCACGGAGATCGTCAGCCGGTCCTCATCGCCGAAGATGCGCTTGGCGAGGTAGGTGGCGCCGTAGGAGCGGGACTGGATGTTGGTCGTCTCGGTCAGTAGGCCGCTGCCGCTGCCGCCCCGGGTGAAGGCGAATCCCGCTTCCATCAGCAGGCTGCGGTCGGCGTCGAAGGCGTAGGCCAGGGAGAGGCCATAGCTGGTGGTGCGGTTGGTGCCCAGATCCAGGGCGCTATTGGGCGCGTAGCTGCTGCCGAGCAGCCCGTAGGTTTCGCTCAGCTGTCCCAGGGTGATGCCGCCGGTCCAGCGGTCGGCGAACTTGTAGGTCACCCCCAGGTTGAGGTTCATTGCGCTGGTGGGGCCGGTCACCTGGCCCCAGGCCGGGTTGCCGGCGTAGAACTCGGTGGGGGTGCGGGTCAGGGAGAGGGCCGCCCGGACGCCCGAGTCGAGCCGGGTGCCGTAGGCCATGTGGTAGCCGCCCTGGGCCAGGTCGGAAAGGTTGGAAACCCCCAGCTCGCTGCCCAGGTACGAAAGGTTGGCGTCCTCGTACAGGGCGCGGGAGAAGGCGTACTTGGAGGCGATGCCGTAACCCATGGCCAGGGTGCTGCCGGCGGCGTTGGTGAAGGCGACGAAGCCGACGTTGGGTACCGGGCTGCCGTCGTTGTTGGCGAACACGCCCAGCCGGTCCGCCGGGCTGAGGGCCGGCGCCTGCCAGGTGGCGATCTGGCCGCCGTCGTTCAGCTTCATCACCGCCACGCCCGTGTTCGGGTTGCTGGGCAGCGGGTTCACGCTGGCTGCGGTGGGGCGGGATTGGATCAGGCCCGACAGGTTGACCGTGAAGTTGCGCTGGTAGCCGTCCAGGGCGGTGTAGTTGGCCAGCTTGGCCTGCACCGAGGCAAGGCTGCCCAGGGCGCCGCCGGTGATCAGGGAGCCGGTCAGGCTGGTCAGGGCGACGGTCTTGCCGTTGGCCTGGGTGACGGTCAGGGCCCCGTAGGGCTGGAAGGCAGTGCCCAGGTTGACCAGGCCGGTGCCGTAGCTCGTATCCACGCCCTTGGCACCCAGGTCGGTGGCGGTGGCGAGCAGCAGGTTGGCGGCGGTGCCGTTGGTCTTGAGGATCGGCCAGGCGGATTCGAGCAGGGCCAGGGAACCGCTGACCACGGGGGCGGCCATCGAGGTGCCGGACCACAGGGCCATGGCGCCCGAGCCGTACATGATGCCCGGGGCCAGGATGTTGGTGCCCGGCGCAGTGATCCAGCGGGAGGCGTAGGTGGCCTGGGTGCCGCTGGTGCTGACGAAGCTGCCGGTGCCCGGGGTGTTGGTGTATGAGGCGTTCTTGGCCGCCGTGGTGTCCAGGGCGCCGGCCAGGATCAGATGGCTGATGGCCGCCTGGGTGAAGCCCAGGCTGTTGGCGTTGTTGAGCAGGGCCTGGCTGCTGTTGCCGCCGGCCCAGACGATGAACACGCCCTTGGCGGCGGCGGCGTTGACCGCGGCCACGATGTCCGCGGTGGGCATGAAGGTCAGCGACAGGTTGATGATGGCGCTGCCCGCCGCCACGGCCCGGTTGATGCCGTTGACCACGTCGGTGCTGGTGCCGGAGCCGGCGCTGCTCAGGGCCTTTTCGGCGACGATGTTGGCGTTGGGGGCCACGCCGATGTAGCTGCCGGCGGCGACCGTGTAGCCCGAGTAGCTGTAGGTGCCGGTGGTGGTCTTGTTGGCGGCGGCGATCGAGGCCACGGCAGTGCCGTGGCCGTTGTCGTCCAGGGCACCGCTGGTGCAGCGGAAGCTCACCGCGGCGCAGCCGCTCAGCTGGGTGGAGACCTGGCCGCTGGCGAACACCGGGTTGCTGGCGACGATGCCCGTGTCCACCGTGCCGATGATCACGCCCTTGCCCCAGTTGGCGGCGGAAAGGATGGCGTTGGTTTCCCCGATCTGAACCAGCCAGGGGGCGGGCCCCGGCGTGGTGGCGGCCTGGGCGCCGGCGGCAAAGGCGGAAAGCAGCGCCAGGGCCACGGGAGTGCGCTTGACGAGGGAGTTGAGCATCTCGATTTCCTTCCGGAGTGCGCGAAATCGGGATGCAAAGCGGGATGCGGGCGAGGCCCGGCATGACGAAACGCCCTTGCGGCATTCCGGCAGCCCGGCTGGCCTGGAGTTTCCTCGTTAGCCCCGCAGCTTTGCGTCCCCGGCTTTCGACGGGTTTGCCAATGTCGTCAATCTAGGACGACGGCCTGACAAACCTCTGACCCGTCCAACGATTGGGGGGCGAAAGCGGCGGGGAACGCCACCGGCCGGGAAGGGGCGCTCCCCGGAGAACGAGTACTGGCGCGGACCTTAGCCCTGCTCGCCGAGACGGTACTTGCGGATCTTGTCGTGCAGGGTGGTCTTGGCCACGCCCAGGGCTTCGGCGGTGCGGGAGAGGCTGCCGCCGTGGCGGCCCAGGGCGTCGGCGATCAGGGCGCGCTCGAACGATTCGACGGATTCCGCCAGCGCCAGGGGCGCGGCCGGGGCGGCGGCGGCAAAGGGGGCTACGCCGGCCTCGATGCCCAGCACGCAGCGGTCGGCCACGTTGCGCAGCTCGCGCACGTTGCCCGGCCAGTCGTAGGCCAGCAACTGCTGCAAGCGGGCCGGATCGGCCGGGGGCGCCGGGCGCTGGTGGCGGGCGGCGGCCTGGAGCAGGAAGTGCTCGAACAGCAGGGGGATGTCCTCCCGGCGCTCGCGCAGGGGCGGCAGGGGCAGGGTGGCGACGCTCAGGCGGTAGTAGAGGTCGTTGCGGAAACGCCCCTGGCCGGACAGGGTCAGCAGGTCCTCCTTGGTGGCGGCCACCACCCGGCAATCGATGGGGACCGAGGTGTTGGAGCCCAGGCGCTCCAGGCAGCGCTCCTGCAATACCCGCAGCAGCTTGATCTGCATCGCCACGGGCATGGACTCGATCTCGTCGAGGAACAGGGTACCCCCGCTGGCATGCTCGATCTTGCCGATGCGGCGCTTCCCGGCGCCGGTGTAGGCCCCGGCCTCATGGCCGAAGATCTCGCTTTCGAACAGGGTGTCGGGCAGACCGCCGCAGTTGATGGCGACGAAGTTGCCGTGGCGGCGCGGGCCAGCCTCGTGCAGGCAGCGGGCCACCAGCTCCTTGCCGGTGCCGGTCTCGCCGAAGATCAGCACGTCGGCGGCGCTGTTGGCCAGGTCGCCGATCAGCTGGCGCACCCGCACCATGGCCGGCGAACGGCCGATCAGCCGGGCCTCCAGCTGGTCCTGGCTCTCCAGCCGGGCGCGCAGGGCGCGCACTTCCAGGGTCAGGCGGCGCTTGTCCAGGGCGCGCCGGGTCACGTCCACCAGGTGCTCCGGGGCGAAGGGCTTCTCGATGAAGTCGTAGGCCCCGTCCTTCATCGCTTGCACCGCCAGGGACACGTCGCCGTGGCCGGTGATCAGCACCACCGGCAGCTCCGGGTCCAGGGCATGCAGTTCGCGCAGCAGGGCCATGCCGTCGGCGCCGGGCAGGCGGATGTCGCTTACCACCACCCCGGCGAAGTTGGCCCCCAGCCGCTTGCGCGCCTGCTCCACCGAGCCGGCGGACTGGGTCGCGATGCCTTCGAGTTGCAGGGCCTGCTCGCAGCCCAGGCGCACGTCCGGGTCGTCCTCGACGATCAGCACGGACAGGGTGGGGGTGGGCGAAGTAAGGGGGGCGTCAGTCATGGCGGTTCTCGTCGGCGGCGGGGATTTCCAGGGTGAACGCGGCGCCGCCTTCCGGGTGGTTGTCGCCGTCCAGGGTGCCGCCGAAGTCGCGCACGATGCCGGCGGAGATGGGCAGCCCCAGGCCCAGGCCGACCCCGGCTTCCTTGGTGGTGAAGAAGGGCTCGAACAGGTGGGCGCGCACGTCGTCGCTCAGGCCCGGGCCGTGGTCGCGCACCCGCAGGCGCAGCAGGGTGCCCGCCGCTTCGCCGGACAGTTCCAGGCAGGGCTCGGGCTGGCCGGCCATGGCGTCGAGGGCGTTGCCGATCAGGTTGACCAGCACCTGCTCCAGCCGGTTCGGGTCGCAGTGGGCCACCAGGTCGGCGGCGGGCAGGCGGCTCACGACCCGGGTGCCGCTCTGGCGCAGGCGCTGGTCGAGCAGCGCCAGGGCGTTGTCCAGGGCCTGTTGCAGCACCACCGGCCGGGGCTGTCCCGAGGACTTGCGGGCGAAGGACTTGAGCTGGCCGGTGAGGCTGCCCATGCGGTCCACCAGCTGGGCGATGCGCGTCAGGTTGCCGCGCACCGTGGGCAGGTCGCCCCGGTCGAGGAACTTGCCGGCGTTGCCGGACAGGGTGCGCAGGGCGGCCAGGGGCTGGTTCAGCTCGTGGGCGATGCCGGCGGACAGCTGGCCGATCACCGCCAGCTTGCCGGCCTGGACCAGCTCGTCCTGGGCGGCGCGCAGGGTGCGCTCGGCGCGGATGCGTTCGGCCACTTCCTCCTGCAGGCGGGCGTTGGCGGCGGACAGGTCGGCGGTGCGCACGGCCACCTTGCGCTCCAGTTCGTCGTGGGCCCGTTGCAGGGCTTCCCGGGCGGCCAGACGGTCGCGCAGGTGGCGGCGCCGCTCGTTGAACATGATCAGCACGATGAACACCAGCACGGCGGCGATGCCGGCCAGGGCGGCCCGGCTGGCGGCCATCTCGCGCACCGGCTCGACGTGGGAGAACACGGTGAGGCTCCAGGGCGTGCCGGGCAGGGGCTGGGACTGGGCGAGGAACTGGCCGGTCACCGGGAACACCGACACCATCTCCGGCCCGACCCGGGGCAGCTTCACCATGCGGGCGCCGTGGTCGAGGGCGGCGATTTCCTTGACCCCCAGGGGGTTGAGGGCGCGCCGGTTGTATTGCTGGGTGCGGTCGAAGGTGTGGCGGGTGGCTTCGTCCAGGGGGGCGAGGGCGGTGAACTTCCAGTCCGGCACCGAGGCCAGGATCACTACCCCGTTCTCGTCCGAGACCAGCACCGGGGCTTCCACCGTGGCCCAGGATTTTTCCAGCTGCTCCAGGCTGACCTTGACCACCGCCACGCCCACGGTGCCCTGGGCGTTGGTCAGGGCCGAGGCCAGGTAGTAGCCCGGTTCGCCCCGGGTGGTGCCGATGCCGAAGAAGCGGCTGCTGCCGTTTTCCATGGCGTCGCGGAAGTAGGGGCGGAACGACAGGTCCTCGCCGAGAAAGCTGTCCGGGCGGCGCCAGTTGCTGGTGGCGAGCACCGTGCCCCGGGTGTCGAGCACGTAGACCGACAGGGTGCCGGCCCGGTCGTTGAGCTGTTCCAGGTAGACGTTCATCCGCCGTGCCAGGGGCGTGTCCCGCTCGCCCTTGGCGAGCAGGTCGAGCACGTCCCGCTCCAGCCCCAGGGTGGTGGGGAAGTAGGCGTACTTGTCGATTTCCCGTTCCAGGCTGGCGGTGTAGAGGTCGAGCCGGTGTCGGCCGGTGAGTTGCAGTTCGGCCAGGCCCATGGCCTGACTGACCCGGAAGGTGGCGTAGCTGGCGCCGCCGATCAGCGCGGCCAGGCCCAGCAGCAGGGCCAGGAGGCGGAGCAGGCGTTGCGGGGCGGGCATGATGGGCAGGGCCGGGTCCGGGGCGGAAAACGGCCCCATGCTATCAGGCGCGGCGGCCGCCGGGCGGGGTTCGTCACGCATGGCGGTGGCGGAGGGCGGCTGGCGCGGGGCGGTTGCCGTCGGGCGTCATGGCGGGAGAAAAAGAAGCCCGGCAAAAAGGTGCCGGGCGAACTGGAGGAAGGTTGGGGCGGCGGCGTTGTCGGGCCGCCGCCCGGTGAGGCGGCGTCAGGCCGCTTCGGGGTAGGTTTCGTCCACCACCGGCAGGGATTCCTCGGCGTCGGCCTGGTCGGCCGGCACCGGGTCGATGGCGCCTTCCCACTTGGCCACCACGGCGGTGGCGATGGAGTTGCCCAGCACGTTGGTGACGGTGCGGCCCATGTCGAGGAAGTGGTCGATGCCCAGCACCAGTAGCAGGCCGGCTTCCGGCAGGTTGAACATGGGCAGCACGGCGGCCACCACCACCAAGGAGGCCCGGGGCACCCCGGCGATGCCCTTGGAGGACACCATCAGCACCAGCAGCATGGTGATCTGGGCAGTGATGCTCATCGGGATGTCGTAGGCCTGGGCGATGAACAGGGCCAGGAAGGTGGTGTACATCATCGAGCCGTCCAGGTTGAAGGAGTAACCCAGGGGCAGGACGAAGCCGGTGACCCGGTTCTTGATCCCGAACTTCTCCAGCTGCTCCATCAGCTTGGGATAGACGGATTCGCTGGAAGCGGTGGAGAAGCCCACCAGCAGCGGGCCGCGCACCAGCTTGAGGAGGCGGAACACGTCCTTGCCCAGCACCGCGAAGCCGGCCAGGATCAGCACGCCCCACAGGGCGGCCAGGGCGACGTAGAAGCTGAGCATGAACTTGCCGAACACCAGCAACATGCCCAGGCCGTTGATGGTGATGGCGGCGGCCACGGCGCCGAACACGCCGAAGGGGGCGAAGCGCATCACGTAGTCGGTGACCTTAAGCATCACGTGCACCACCTCGTCCATGGTGTTCACCAGGGAGCGGGCGGTCTGGTTGTGCAGGTGGCCCAGGGCGACGCCGAAGAACACGGCGAAGATGAGGATTTGCAGCACCTCGTTGCCGGCCATGGCTTCGATCACGCTCTTGGGAAAGACGTGGGTGATGAAGTCCTTCAGGTTGAGGGCGGCGGTCTTCAGGTTGAGGCCGGCGGCGGAATCGGGCAGGGGTACGTTCAGCCCGTGGCCCGGGTGCAGCACGTTGGCAAAGAGCAGGCCGATGAAGAGCGAACAGAACGAAGCGCAGATGAACCAGCCCAGGGCGCGGCCGCCGATGCGGCCCACCGCCTTGGCGTCGCCCATGTTGGCCAGGCCCGCCACCAGGGTGGCGAAGATCAGGGGCGCGATGATCATTTTGATCAGGCGCAGGAAGATATCGGTGAGGATGCCGAAATAGCCGGCCAGCTCCTTGGCCGCCGCCGCTTCCGGGACCAGTTCGTGGCAGGCGTAGCCGACGACGATGCCGAGGACCAGGGCAACCCCGATCCAGGTGGTCAGCTTGTTCATTTTCATTGCAGGACTCCTCCCCCGGTCAGGCCGGGATGAAATGGGAATGACGTTGATCGTCTCTTCGGTGGGGGATCAGGGCTTGGCGGCGGGGGCGGCGGGAGCAGCAGGGATGGCCCGCGGCCGGGTCAGCACCTCGGGGCGCAGTACCTCGGCCAGGGCTTCCGGGGTCATCAGCTGCCGGGCCAGCACCACCTCGGTGACGCTCTTGCCGCTGCGGAAGGCCTCCGCCGCCACTTCGGTGGCGTTGGCGTAGCCGATGTAGGGGTTCAGCGCGGTGACGATGCCGATGGAGTTCTCGACGCTGGCGCGCAGGGTGTCCCGGTTGGCGGTGATGCCGTCCACGCAGCGGTCCGCCAGGGTCAGGCAGCCGGCGCGCAGGTGGTGAACGCTCTTGAACAGGCTGTGGGCGATGATCGGCTCGAAGGCGTTGAGCTGGAGCTGGCCGGCCTCGGCGGCGAAGGTGACGGTCTGGTCGTTGCCGATCACCTCGTAGGCGATCTGGTTCACCACTTCGGGGATCACCGGGTTCACCTTGCCCGGCATGATCGACGAGCCGGCCTGGCGTGCCGGCAGGTTGATCTCGCCCAGGCCGGCGCGGGGGCCGGAAGAGAGCAGGCGCAGGTCGTTGCAGGTCTTGGACAGCTTCACCGCCACCCGCTTCAGTACGCCGGACAGCTGCACGAAGGAACCGCAGTCCTGGGTGGCTTCCACCAGGTTGGGCGCGGTCACCACCGGCACCCCGCTCACCTCGGCGAGCAGGCGGCAGACCAGGGGGGCGTAGTCCGGGTGGGCGTTGATGCCGGTGCCGATGGCGGTGGCGCCCAGGTTGATCTCGCGGATCAGCAGGGCCGCTTCCTTGAGCCGTTCCTCGTCCTCGCCGAGCATCACGGCGTAGGTGGAGAACTCCTGGCCGAGGGTCATGGGCACCGCGTCCTGCAACTGGGTGCGGCCCATCTTGAGCACGTCGGCGAATTCGTCGGCTTTGCGCTCGAAGCTGCGGCGCAGGTGGGCCATGGCCTCCACCAGGCGGAAGATGCCCACGTAGGTGGCCAGCTTGAGGGCCGAGGGATACACGTCGTTGGTGGACTGCCCCATGTTGACGTGCTCGTTGGGGTGCAGGTGGGCGTACTCGCCCTTGCCGTGACCGAGGATTTCCAGGGCCCGGTTGGCGATCACCTCGTTGGCGTTCATGTTGGTCGAGGTGCCGGCGCCGCCCTGGATCACGTCCACCACGAACTGGTCGTGCAGCTTGCCGGCGATCAGCTCGCGGCAGGCGGCGACGATGGCGTCGGCCCGGGTGGCGTCGAGCAGGCCGAGCTGCTGGTTGGCGCGGGCGGCGGCCAGCTTGATCTGGGCCAGGGCCCGGATCAGGTCCGGGTAAACGGCGATGGAAATGCCGGTGATGGGAAAGTTTTCCAGGGCGCGCAGGGTATGCACGCCGTAATAGACGTCGGCAGGGACGTTCTTGTCGCCGAGCAGGTCGTGCTCGGAACGGTAGGGGGTGCCGCTCATGGTGTCTCCGGTCTCCTGGTGTGGTGGCCTCTCGTGTGGAGGCCCTCAGGAATTGCACGGAGCGTGCCAGGTGGCGATCCGGCGCAATGCCTTGATCGGACGTTGTTTTTTTATGACGGTCCGGGTGAGGCGGTCGGATTTACGGATGGCGGGGGTGTGGATCGTTCGGAAATCCGAACGGCAAGGGAGGGGGCGGGACGCCTTTGGCGTGGATGCGCGCGCAGGGATGGGGCCGGCGAAGAACCTCGCCGTCAGGCGAACCTGTTACGATAGCCGCCTTTTTCGTCCTACCGAGTGCCCATGGCCGCCGTCGACCCCGTTTCCTCCGGGAACGCCATGAATGCAGAAGAACGCCGCGCCGGCGTCAGCCTCGCCGCCATCTTCGCCCTGCGCATGCTGGGGCTGTTCCTCATCCTGCCGGTTTTCGCCGTCTATGCCCGGGACCTGCCTTCCGGCCACAACGCCGGGCTGATCGGCCTGGCCATCGGCGCCTACGGCATCACCCAGGCCTTCTTGCAGATTCCCTTCGGCATGGCCTCCGACCGCTTCGGGCGCAAGCCGGTGATCGTGGTCGGGCTGCTGCTGTTCATCGCCGGCAGCATCGTCGCCGCCCTGGCCAACGACCTGCCCCAAATCCTGGTGGGCCGTGTCCTTCAGGGCGCCGGGGCGATCTCCGCCGCCGTCACCGCCCTGGCCGCCGACCTGACCCGGGAATCCCAGCGCACCAAGGTCATGGCCATGATCGGATCGAGCATCGGCCTCACCTTCGCCGGCTCCCTGGTGCTGGCGCCGCTGCTGTTCCGCACCGTGGGCATGGGCGGCATCTTCTGGCTCACCGCCCTGCTCGCCGCCGGCGCCATCGCCGCCCTGCTGCTGATCGTGCCCGACCCGGTGCGGGACGTTTCCGCCGCCGAGCGCGGCATCGGCCGGGCCCGCTTCGCCGACGTGCTGCGCGACGGGCGCCTGCTGCGCCTCAACTTCGGCGTGTTCGCCCTGCACCTGATGCAGACCGCCATGTGGGTGGTGGTGCCCGCCGCCCTGGTGCGGGTCGGCGACCTGCCCCTGGGCGAGCACTGGAAGGTGTACCTGCCGGCGGTGCTGGTGTCCTTCGCCGTGATGGTGCCGGCGGTGATCGCCGCCGAGAAGCACGGGCGCATGAAGCTGGTGTTCAACGGCGCCGTGGCCCTGCTGGTGCTGGTGCAGCTGGGGTTCGAAGCCTTCGGCGATTCCCTGGCCGGCCTGTCGTTGTGCCTGACCCTGTTCTTCGTCTCGTTCAACGTGCTGGAAGCCACCCAGCCGTCCCTCATCTCGCGCATCGCCCCGCCCCAGGCCAAGGGCGCGGCCCTGGGGGTGTACAACACCACCCAGTCCCTGGGGCTGTTCCTGGGCGGCGCCGTGGGCGGCGCCATCGTCCAGCGCGCCGGCCCCCACACCGTGTACTGGGCCTGTGCCGGCATCGCCCTGCTGTGGCTGACGGTGGCCGCCACCTTCCAGTTTCCCCCGCCCCGCGGCAAGGATTGAGCTTTTCGCCTGCCGGGCGTTTCGATCGACCGAGGTTCTTGCCAGGAGCACCGCCGTGGCCCAACCGTTCCGTTCCCTCAGGAAGGGCCTGCTGGCTCTGGCCCTGCTGCTCACCGCCGTTCCCGGCCTGGCACTGGACGTGGGCAAGCCGGCGCCGGACCTGGAGATCGTCCTGGCCGACGGCAAGTCCTTCAAGCTTTCCGAGGCCCGGGGCGAGGTGGTGGTGATCAACCTCTGGGCCACCTGGTGCGAGTTCTGCCGCGAGGAAATGCCGGCCCTGGAGAGCTACTACCGGCGCCACAAGGCCGAGGGCCTGCGCCTGGTGGCGGTGAGCATGGACGACGCGGGGGCGGACGCCCTGGCCCGGGAGGTGATGCGGGCCTACAGCTACCCCATGGGCGTCGGGCGGCAGAGCAACCTGCGCGGGCTGGGCCGCATCTGGCGGCTGCCGATGACCTTCGTGGTGGACCGCCGCGGCATCCTGCGCCGCGACGGCAGCGAGGGCGAGCCTCGGGTCGATCTGCAATCCCTGGAGCGGGAAGTCACTCCCCTGTTGTCAGAGAGCGCCTCCCGCTGATCTGGGTCAGAAGGCGAAGCGCGCGCCCACCGACAGGGTGTAGCGCGGCGTCAGCTGCACGCCCCGCACGTACTGGTACACCGGCAGCTGGACGAAGCCGTAGACCGAAGCCTGCTTGGTGACGGGCACCACCACCCCGGGGCTCAGATACACCAGGGTGCCGCCGGTGCTGGTCTGGTCGGCGCTGGCTCCCCGGTCGTGCTCAACGTAGCGCGTGTTGAGCTGAAGCTGCGGCATGGCCGCGGCGTACCCCATGTAGCGCACTCCCACGTTCAGGTTGTAGCCGGTGCCCGGCCGGTAGTCGTCCTTGCTGTTGAGGGCGGTCTGCACCATGGCCTGGGCGAAGTAATCCCAGTTGCGGCTCAGGCTGTCGAAGAAGTAGGCCCCCAGGATGGCGTCGGTGGTGCCGGTGCCGGGCTGCAGGCCCCGGTCGATGGGGGCGCCGTCCCCGGGATTGGTCGGGTCCGTGGAAATGCCGGTCTTGGTGTAGTTGCCGGTGGGCAGCTTGAGGCCGAACAGGATTCCCACGTTGTGCTGGGGCGTGAAGCCCTGGTAGCGGCCGATCACCTTCACGTCGCCCAGGCTGGACGTCTTCGAGTCGTAGGCCCCGCCCGCCGGGGCGCTGCCGTTCGAGTTGGTGCCGAGGGTCTGGTGGCTGCGGTCGATGTAGGGCAGCTGGACGTTGATCCCCCAGTCGGCGTTGAAGGCATAGTCCAGGCCCAGGGTCAGGTAGTTGTTGCGAGTGTATTTCTCCACTTCCTGGGGCTGGCCCTGGGACGTGGTCCGCTGGCTGGCGTCGGCGGCGGAAATCCGGCCGCTGCCGTGGCGCAGCTCGTTCTGGTTCAGGTAGTCGTAGCGCAGGTCCACCTTGAGGCCCGGCTGGTTGGTGAAGCCCTGGCTTTCCCAGTCCGAACTCAGGGTGCAGCCGCAACTGGCGCAGGCCTGGACTGCGCCGGCAGCGGTGGCAAGGGCGAGGGTGGCCAGGGTCTGGCTGAGCGAAGTCATGCGTGGCTTGAACATGGCGGTGGTACCGAGGTGAAAGAACACCCGGCAGTCTAGCCGGGGGGCGCTTTGCCATTCCTGCGGCAATCCGCCGCACTCCGGCATGGCCGCCGGACCGGAGGGTGCGGCGCCAGGACGCGCGGCATTAGGTCTCTTTTCGCCTTCCGGTGGGCGCAACAGAATGCGCTCGCCTGCCCGGCCGCCCGGGCCGGGGGGGCAACCGGTCCTCCGGCCGGCGGCGGGGCGTCCGTCCAGGAGCCGCCAACGCCATGAACCCGCCACGTCCGCTACCGTCCCCTTCCTCCCCGTCCTCGCCTGTGCCCGCATCCGGCTTCCGCCGCGGGCTGGGGGGGCACCTGGCGGCGCTTCTGGTGCTCAAGGCGGTCCTGTTGTTCCTGCTCTGGACTTGTTGCATCGCGCCGTACCGCGTCCATGTCGACGCGCCGCACATGGCCGAGCGCATTGCCGGGGCCCCTGCAAACCAATCCATGAGAGATACCCGCCATGATCGATCCGATGGTCGTTGATTTGTCGCGGCTGCAATTTGCCGCGACAGCGATGTACCACTTCCTGTTCGTCCCGCTGACCCTGGGGCTGTCCTGGCTGCTGGTGGTGATGGAAGCGGCCTATGTGATGACCGGGAAGGATGTCTACCGGGACATGACCAAGTTCTGGGGCAAGCTTTACGGCATCAACTTCGCCCTGGGCGTCACCACCGGCATCACCATGGAGTTCCAGTTCGGCACCAACTGGGCCTACTACTCCCATTACGTGGGCGATATCTTCGGCGCCCCCCTGGCCATCGAGGGGCTGATGGCGTTCTTCCTCGAATCGACCATGGTCGGCCTGTTCTTCTTCGGCTGGAACCGGCTGTCGAAGGTCGGGCACTTCTCCGTCACCCTGTTGATGGCCCTGGGCACCAACCTTTCCGCCGTGCTCATCCTGATCGCCAACGGCTGGATGCAGGACCCGGTGGGGGCCGCCTTCAACCCGGTGACGATGCGCATGGAGCTGGTGGATTTCGCCGCCCTGGTGTTCAACCCGGTGGCCCAGTCCAAGTTCGTGCATACCGTGGCGGCGGGCTATGTCACCGGTTCGCTGTTCGTTCTGGGCATTTCGTCTTGGTACCTGCTCAAGGGGCTGCACGTGGACTTTGCCCGGCGCTCGTTCCGCATCGCTGCGGCGTTCGGCCTGGCCGGCTGCCTGTCGGTGATCGTGCTCGGCGACGAATCGGGCTATGCCGTGTCCGAGTCGCAGAAGTCCAAGCTGGCGGCGATCGAGGCCATGTGGGAAACGGAGCCCGCCCCGGCCGGCTTCAACCTGCTGGCCTGGCCCAACGACGCGCGCCAAGCCAACGACTGGGAGGTGCGCATTCCCTATGCCCTGGGGTTGATCGCCACCCGCTCGGTAAGCAAGACCCTGCCAGGGATCAAGGAGATCCGGGCGGCCAACCGGGAGCGCATCGAGTCCGGCCGCCTGGCCGTCCTGGCCCTGGAAGCCTGGCGCAAGAATCCGGGCGATCTGGAGGCCAAGGCGCGCTTCCAGGCCCATGAGAAGGACATGGGCTACGGACTGTTGCTCAAGAAGTACACGGAGGACCTGACCCAGGTCACCCCGACCATGCTGGATCAAGCCGCCCACGATTCCGTTCCCCGGGTGGCGCCCCTGTTCTGGACCTTCCGCCTGATGGTGGCCCTGGGCTTTGCCATGCTCGCCCTGGTGGCTCTGGCGTTCTGGCACGGCATGAAGGGCACTTTCCAGGACAAGCCCTGGCTGTTGCGCTGGGCCCTCTGGTTCATTCCGGCGCCGTGGATCGCCATCCAGTCCGGCTGGTTCGTCGCCGAGTACGGCCGCCAGCCGTGGACGGTGTTCGGCATGCTGCCCACCCATCTGTCTGCTTCCAGCCTGTCCGCCGCCAGCCTGTACGGCTCGATCTCCGGCTTCGTCGGCTTCTACACCGTGCTGCTGGTCGCCGAGATGTTCCTGATGTTCAAGTACGCCCGTCTTGGCCCCGACGCCCTGAAGGCGGCTCCCGCTCCCGCCGACACCCAGGCCGTGCCGGCCCATTCCTGAGGAGGACGATGCAATGCTGTTCGATTACCTGACCCTGAAGCTCATCTGGTGGCTGCTGGTCGGCGTGCTGCTCATCGGCTTTGCCATCATGGACGGCCACGACATGGGCGTGGGCATCCTGCTGCCCATCCTCGGCAAGGACGACACCGACCGCCGGGTGATGATCAACACCGTGGCCCCCCACTGGGACGGCAACCAGGTGTGGTTCATCACCGCCGGCGGCGCCATCTTCGCCGCCTGGCCCTTCGTTTATGCCACCGCTTTTTCCGGCATGTACTGGGCCCTGCTGCTGGTGTTGTTCGCCCTGTTCTTCCGCCCCGTCGGCTTCGAGTACCGTTCCAAACTGCCTAACCCGGGCTGGCGCCGCTCATGGGACTGGGGCCTGTTCGCCGGCAGCGCGGTACCGGCCCTGGTGTTCGGCGTGGCCTTCGGCAACCTCTTCCAGGGGGTGCCCTTCCACCTGGACGAGACCATGCGCTCCTTTTACACCGGCAGCTTCTGGGCGCTGCTCAACCCCTTCGCATTGCTCTGCGGCGTGGTGAGCCTGTCCTTGCTGGCCTTGCAGGGCGCTACCTTCCTCGCCCACCGTACCGACGGGGCGCTTCAGGCTCGGGCCCGGAGCGCCGGGCTGGTGGCGGCCACCGTGTTGCTGCTGTCCTTCTCGGCTGGCGGGCTGTGGGTATCGCACCTCGACGGCTACGTGATCCGGTCGATTCCGGACGTGGGCGGCGCCCTCAACCCGCTGATGAAGGAAGTGGGCCGGGAGACCGGCGCCTGGTTCGCCAACTACCGCGCCCATGCCGCGCTCTGGCTGGTGCCCGCCGTGGCCTACGCCGGGGCGCTGTTGGCCATGGCCGGGTTGGACCTGGGCAAGACCCTGCTGGCGTTCATCGCCTCGTCCCTGTCCTGCCTGGCGGTGATTTTGACCGCCGGCGTGGCCTTGTTCCCCTTCGTCCTGCCGTCCTCCTCCATGCCCAAGGCCAGCCTTACCGCCTGGGACGCCACGTCCAGCTACGTCACCCTGAACGTGATGCTCTACGTGGCCCTGATCTTCACACCCATCGTGCTGGCCTACACCGGCTGGGCCTACCGGGTGATGGCCGGCAAGGTGACCCGGGATTACGTGGCCGCCAACGACAAGGCCCTTTACTGACCGCAACGAAGGAGTTTCGCCATGTGGTATTTCGCCTGGATCCTGGGCCTTGGCTTGGCCGTCCTGCTCGCCCTGGTCAATGCCCTCTGGTTCGAAGCCCAGGAGCAGCGCCGCAAGGGCTGACGCCGGATTCTTACCTTGATTTGACCTGAACCAGGAACGGGCCGCAGTGCGGCCCGTTCCGCATGGAACTGCGACGTTGTGTCACTCCCTGTCGCCAGGCTGGCTGGGCATGATCCGCCCTTTACAAAAAAGACAGGGAGCTGACATGACGTTGCGTTTGTCGCGGGTTTCCGCGGCCGTTGCCGCCGCTTTGGCGGCGCCGTTGGCCGTTTGGGCCGCGCCGGCCGCCGATGAGCCGGTGCTTTCCCCCGTGGTGGTGACCGCCCCCCAGGAAGAAGCCCCCCTCAAGGTGGTGACCGATCCCAAGCAGCCGCGCCAGCCGATCCCGGCCCACGACGGCGCCGATTTCCTCAAGACCATTCCCGGTTTCTCCGAGATCCGCAAGGGCGGCACCGACGGCGATCCGGTGTTCCGCGGCATGTCCGGCTCGCGCCTGGGCATCCTGCTCGACGGCCAGGAAATCTACGGCGGCTGCGGCGGGCGCATGGACCCGCCCACGGCCTACGTCTATCCCGAATCCTATGACCGGGTCACCGTCCTCAAAGGGCCCCAGACCGTCCGCTACGGTGCCGGCATGAGCGCCGCGGTGGTGCTGTTCGAGCGCGACATCGCCCGCTTCCGCGATCCCGGCGTGAAATTCAATGGCAGCCTGACCGTCGGCAGCTTCGGCCGCCGCGACGAGGTGGCCGACCTGCGCGCCGGCAGCCAGGATTTCTACGTCCAGGCCAGCGGCACCCACGCCCACGCCGACAACTACAAGGACGGGGACGGCAAGGAGGTGAATTCCCGCTACACCCGCTGGAACGCCAGCGGCGCCGTGGGCTGGACCCCGGACAACGACACCCGCCTCGAACTGTCGATGGCCCAGAGCGATGGCCGCGCCGCCTACGCCGACCGGACCATGGACGGTTCCAAGTTCGCCCGGGAGAACCTGGCATTGCGCTTCGAGAAGGCACGCCTGTCGTCCCTGGTGCAGAAGGTCGAGGCGCTGGCCTACTACAACCACATCGACCACGTGATGGACAACTATTCCCTGCGGCCCCAGCCCGCCGCTGGAAAGTTCGCCGCCATGAACCCGGATCGGACCACCACCGGTGGCCGCTTCGCCATCACCCTGACGCCGCTCGAGTCCCTCGAAGTGGTGCTGGGGGCCGACGGCAAGAGCGATCAGCACCGCATCCGCAGCGCCATGATGAAGGCCAATGCTGATGCCGCCACTGCCTTCTACGAAGGCCTGCCGTACAAGCAGGACATGCGCTTCGGCCAGTTCGGCCTGTTTTCCGAGGCGACCTATCACCTTGCTCCCGCCCAGCGGATCGTCGGTGGTCTGCGGGTGGACTGGCACGAGGCCAAGGACAGTCGGCCCAACATGTATAGCCCTGCCACCAGCCCGACCAACACCACCCTGGGCAAGGAAGACCGCAAGACCCTGGGCAGCGGCTTCCTGCGCTATGAGCAGGATTTGCAGAACTTTGCCGGTCGCGGCACCTACTACGTGGGCCTGGGCCATGTGGAGCGCTTCGCCGACTACTGGGAGCGCCTGGAAAAGGATCAGGACACGGGCAAGAGCGTCTTCCTGTCCCTGCGTCCGGAAAAAACTACCCAGCTCGATGCCGGCGTGAACTGGAAGGGCGCGGATTGGAACGCTTCCGTGTCCGGCTTTGCCGCCAAGATCAACGACTACCTGCTGATCAACTGGGACAAGGGCCTCACCCGCAACGTGGATGCCACCACCCTGGGCGGCGAGGCCGAGGCTGGCTACCAGTTGGCGCCCAACTGGAAGACCCAGGGCACCCTGGCCTACGTCTGGGGGCGCAACGACACCGACGGCAAGCCCCTGGCCCAGCAACCGCCCCTGGAGTTCCGCTGGTCCCTGCTCTACGACAACAACACCTACTCCTTCGGCGCCCTGTGGCGGGTCGTGGCGGCCCAGCACCGCTACGACCTGGGGTCCGGCAACATCGTCATGAACGGCAAGGACATCGGCCCCTCAGGCGGCTTCAGCGTGTTTTCCCTGAACGCCGGGTGGAAACCGCACAAGACCACTCTGGTCACCGCTGGGGTGGACAACCTGTTCAACCGCACCTATGCCGAGTTCCTGTCCCGTACCGGCAGCAGCCTGCCCGGCTTCGTCTTCCCGCCCAATACCCGCATCAACGAACCGGGCCGGACCTTCTGGCTGAAGGCCCAGATCGCCTTGTAAGCCCGTCTCCGGCGGATGCCGGGGATTGCCGGTCGGCGCGGCGGACAAACGGGTATACTTGTCCGCCAACCCATTTTTTCGGGCGCCCGGCCCCCGCCCTGCGGCGGGGGCCGGGCGCCTGTCTTAGATCGAACGGCAACCCCGGCCCCGCCGGGGCGCCCTGGACGGAGACCGCCCGCATGGCATCCCTCAACAAAGTCATCCTCATCGGCAACCTGGGTGCCGATCCCGAATCCCGCTATCTGCCCAACGGTGACGCCGTGGCCAACCTGCGCCTGGCCACCACCGACACCTACAAGGACAAGGCCTCCGGCGAGCGCCGCGAAGTGACCGAGTGGCACCGGGTGGTGATGTTCCGCCGCCTGGCCGAGATCGCCACCCAGTACCTGAAGAAGGGTAGCCAGATCTACATCGAAGGCCGCATCAAGACCCGCAAGTGGCAGGACCAGAGCGGCCAGGAGCGCTACACCACCGAAATCGAAGCCACCGAGATGAAGATGCTCGGCGGCCGCCGCGACAGCGCCGGCGGCGGCGACTACGGCAACGACAGCTACGGCGGCGGCGACGACTATTCCCAGGCTCCGGCGCCGGCGCCCCGTGCTTCCGGCGGCGGCGCTCCCCGCGCCCCGGCCAAGGCCGATCCGTTCACCATGGACGACGACATTCCGTTCTAATCCCGACCTAGTTATTCCTGTTTGGAATTGAAGACCCCGGTTACCGACGTAATCGGGGTCTTGTCTTTTGGACTGCGGCCCATGCCGCTTCCCCCGCATTTTAGGAAGGCAACACCATGAGCCACTTCAAGCCCGTCGACCTCGCCCATGCCAGCCGGCTCATCAACCACGGCCCCACCGTGCTGGTCACCAGCCGCCACGGCGAGCGGCGCAACGTGATGGCGGCGGCCTGGTCGATGCCGGTGGAGTTCACCCCGCCGCGCATTGCCGTGGTGGTGGACAAGCACACCTTCACCCGGGAACTGATGCAGGCCAGCGGCACCTTCGGCCTGTGCATCCCCGGCGCCGCCCTGGTGGATCTGACCTATGCCGTGGGCAGCGTCAGCGGCCGCGACCTGGACAAGTTCGCCCGCTTCGCAATTTCCGCCAGGGACGGGGCGGCCACCGGCGTTCCCCTGATCGAATCGGGTTGCGCCGCCTGGCTCGAATGCCGGCTGATCCCCGAACCCCATACCGAAACCGCCTACGACACCTGCTTCGCCGAGGTGGTGGCCGCGGCGGCGGACAGCCGCGTTTTTGCCGGTGGTCACTGGAATTTCGATGCCGGCAATGCCGATCTGCACACCATCCATCACCTGGGTGCCGGCAATTTCGTGTGTGCCGGCGACGTGCTCAAGGCGAAGGGCCTGTCGGGCGCCTGACCGGCCTATTGCGCCGGCCCCGCTAGGGCAGGGGCGGCGCGTCGGGGGACGGGGCCAGGCCGAATTCCTCCCGGCAGCAGTCCAGCCAGGCCCGGGCGGCCCGGGACAGGTAGCCCTGGCGCCAGACCAGCCCCAGTTCCCAGACCAGGGCCGGGGAGGCCAGGGGGCGGCAGTCCACCCGGGCCGGGTCGAAGCGCCCGGCCACGTGGGCGGGCAGGATCGCCACCCCCACGTCGGCCCCCACCAGGTCGCCGATGAAGTCCCAGTAGCGGCTCTGGGCGGCGATCTCCGGCGTGAAGCCGGCGGCTCGGCAGCCGTCGGCGATGAGCCGGGGCAGGGCGAAGTCGTCCTCGTACATGACGAAGGGCAGGCCGGCCAGTTCGGCCAGGGCCACCGGCCCCGGGTGGGCCGGCGCCCGGGCGCGGGGAAAGAGCGCCACCACGCTCTGCCGGGCCACCGAGAGCTGGGCTAGTTGGGTGGCCAGTTCCGGCCGGCCCAGGGGCAGCAGGGTGACGCCGATGTCCAGGTCGCCTTCGGCCACCCCCGCTTCCAGGGCCCGGGCGCCCTGTTCGCGCAGGCGCAGGGTGACGCCGGGATGGCGGCGCCGGTAGGCGCCGATCACCGGGGCGAAGTAGGGGCCGGCGGTGGGGGGAATGCCCACGGTCAGCTCGCCCCGGGCCAGGCCCTCCACGTCGGCCACGTCGCGGCGCAGCCGGCCCACCTCGGCGAGCACCGCCCGGCCCCGCTCCAGCACCACCCGGCCGGCGTCGGTGAGTTGCAGGCGGCGGCCGTCGCGGATCAGCAGGGGGCCGCCCAGCTCGTCCTCCAGGGCCCGCACCATCTTGCTGATGGTGGGCTGGGTGACGTGCAGGGCTTCCGCCGCCCGGGTGAAGCTTTGCTGTTCGACCACTTCGACGAAGTAGCGCAGGGCGCGCACGTCCATGTTGCATTCCGAATTTGAATCGATTCGATGATTATTATTCATTTCACGCATCGATGGTGGCTGCCTACACTGGCGGCATCCTGATCCCGCGTGCAGGCCACGCCGCTTCGATGCCCCGTTCTTCCGCCGCTAAGGCGCCCAAAACCGTCACCGCCTCCGCCTCCGCCTCCGCCGTTTCCACGGCGACTCCCCCCGCCGACCTTCCGCCGCTGCGCCGCCTTGGGGCGGTCCTGGCCCAGGTGGGCCTGCTGTGCGGCCTGTGGCTGGCCGCCGAGTCCCTGCGCCGCCATTTCGCCCTGCCCGTGCCGGCGGGACTGCTCGGCTTCCTGGCCTTGGCCGCCGGGTTGTTCACCGGCCTGGTGCGGGTGCACTGGCTGCGCCACGGCGCCAACTGGCTGCTCGGCGAGATGGTGCTGTTCTTCGTCCCGGCCATGCTGGTGGTGACCCAGTATCCGGACCTGGTGCGCCACGACGGCTGGCGCATCGCCCTGGTGATCGGCCTGAGCACGGTGCTGGTGATGGCCGCCACCGCCCTGGCGGTGGATCGGGTGCACCGGCTGGAGGTGTGGCTGGCGCGCCGCCGCGGTCCCCGCGGGAGCCGGGCATGAGCGACGCCCTGCTGGCCGCCCTGTCGTTCGCCGCCACGGTGGGGCTGTACTACGCCAACAAACACCTCTACGCCCGGCGGCACCACCCCTTGCTGATGCCGCTGCTGGCCACTCCCGTGCTGTTGCTGCTGCTGGTGCTGGGGGCGGGCATTCCCTACCGGGACTACATTGCCGACACCCGCTGGCTGATCTGGTTGCTCGGCCCGGCCACCATCGCCTTCGCCCTGCCCATGTACGACCACCGGGCCATGCTGCGCCGCCACGGCCTGTCGATCGCCGCCGGGGTGGTGGTGGCCAGCGCCACCTCCATCGTCAGTTCGGTGTGGCTGGCCCGGGCCCTGGGCCTGTCGCCCCTGCTGCAAAAGGGGCTGGCAGTGCGTTCGGTGACCACGCCCTTCGCCGTGGAAGCGGCCCGCAGCCTGGGCGGCCCCCCCGATCTGGCGGCCCTGTTCGTGCTGATGACCGGGGTCACCGGCATGTTGGTGGGCGAGGCGGTGCTGGCCTGGCTACCCATGGTGCGCAGCCGCCTGGCCCAGGGCGCCGTGTTCGGCGGCGCCGCCCATGGCGGCGGCACGGCCAAGGCGCGCCAGCTGGGCGAGGTCCAGGGTGTGGTGGCGGCTCTGGTGATGATGATCGCCGGTGCCGCCAACGTGGCTGCGGCGCCCCTCATCCGCCGCCTGTTTTTCTAGGGGCGGGATGGCGCCGGACCCGGCTTGGCCGGGCGGTTACAATGGACGTTTGTACCTTGCACTTTCCGACACGCCCATGGCCGACGTTCCTTCCTCACGCCCCGAGCATTCCCCCCTGGGCAAGGCGGTCACCTACCGGGCCACCTACGCCCCCGAGCTGCTCTTCCCCATCTCCCGAGACGACAAGCGCCGCGAGATCGGCGTCGATCCGCAACACCTGCCCTTTTTCGGCGCCGACCTGTGGAACGGCTACGAACTGTCCTGGCTCAACCCCCGGGGCAAGCCGGTTGTGGCCCTGGCTACCTTCGTGGTGCCGGCCGAGTCGCCCCGGTTGATCGAATCCAAGTCGTTCAAGCTCTACCTCAATTCCTTCAACCAGACACCCTTCGCCGACGCTGCGGCCGTGCGCGCCGTGCTCGAACGAGATCTCTCCGCCGCCGCCGGGGCGCCGGTGGCGGTGACCGTGGCGCCGCTCAACGAGCGCCCGGCGCGGCAGGCGGGCTACCCGGCGGGCATTCTGCTCGACGACCTGGACGTGGCCTGCGACGCCTACCAGCCGGCCCCGGAGTTGCTGTCCGCCGACGCCGGGGCCGCGCCGGTGGAGGAAACCCTGGTTTCCCACCTGCTCAAGTCCAACTGCCTGGTCACCGGCCAGCCCGACTGGGGCACGGTGGTGGTGCGCTACCGGGGCGCGCCCATCGACCGGGCCGGGCTGCTGCGCTACATCGTGTCGTTCCGCAACCACAACGAATTCCACGAGCAGTGCGTCGAACGCATCTATGTGGACCTGATGGCCCGCTGCCGGCCCGACTATCTGTCGGTGCACGCCCGCTACACCCGCCGCGGTGGTCTGGACATCAACCCGTGGCGCGCCAGCGCCCCGGGGGAGATGCCGGCCAACCTGGGCGAAGTGCGGCAATAAGGTTTGGTCGTGCCGTCGGCCCCTTGGTCCATTACGCCATCAATCCGGCCGATTCCGTTTCGCGCCGCCTTATTCCCCAGCGGAATAACGAGCGAATCCCTTGTTCTCAGGTCCGGCGCCGCTTTGCGCTAAGGTAGCGCCGTTCACTTTCAGGAGCCCGTCATGGCCCGTATCGCCAACAACGTCGCCGAGCTGGTCGGCAATACCCCCCTGGTCAAGCTCAACCGCCTCACCGCCGGCCTGGCCGCCACCGTGGTGGTCAAGCTGGAGTTCATGAACCCGGGCCACAGCGTCAAGGACCGCATTGCCGTGGCCATGCTCGACGCCGCTGAAAAGGCCGGCAAGATCGGCCCCGACACCATCGTCATCGAGCCCACCTCGGGCAACACCGGCATCGGCCTGGCCATGGTCTGCGCCGCCCGGGGCATCAAGAGCGCCTTCGTCATGCCCGAGACCATGAGCCGGGAGCGCAAGCTGCTGCTCAAGGCCTACGGCGCCGAGCTGATCCTCACCCCGGGGCCGGAAGGCATGGGCGGGGCGATCAAGAAAGCCCAGGAGCTGGCGGCGTCCGATTCCCGCTACTTCATTCCCCAGCAGTTCGAGAACCCGGCCAACCCGGAAGTCCACCGCACCACCACCGCCGAGGAAGTGTGGCGCGACACCGACGGCGCCGTGGACATCTTCGTCGCTGGCGTGGGCACCGGCGGCACCGTCACCGGTGTGGGCGAAGTGCTCAAGGCGCGCAAGCCTTCGGTGCGGGTGGTGGCGGTGGAACCCGACGCCTCTCCGGTGCTCTCCGGCGGCCAGAAGGGCCCGCATCCGATCCAGGGCATTGGCGCCGGCTTCGTCCCGGCGGTGCTCAACACCCATGTTTACGACGCCGTGGCCCGGGTCAAGAACGAGGATGCCTTCGTCACCGCCCGCCGCCTGGCCAAGGAAGAGGGCCTGCTGGTGGGCATCTCCTCCGGCGCCGCCGTGTGGGCCGCCCTGGAAGAGGCGAAGAAGCCCGAGAACGCCGGCAAGCTGATCGTGGCCGTGGTGCCGTCCTTCGGCGAGCGCTACCTTTCCACCGCCCTGTTCGCCGACCTGGAAGTCTGAGGGGGGCTGTCGTGAGCACCGCCTTCGATTTCTCCACCGCTCCCGACCGGCGCGGCAGCGATTCGGTCAAGTGGAACCGCCCCTGGCCCCGAGCCAAGGGTGGCGAATTCGAAGGCAACGTGCTGCCCCTGTGGGTGGCGGACATGGACTTCGCCGCTCCGGAACCGGTGGTCGAGGCCATCCGCCTCCGCCTGGAACACCCGGTGTTCGGCTACGGCCACCCGGGGCACGGCCTCACCGCCGCGGTCACCGGCTTTCTCGCCCGCCACTACGGCTGGGAGGTGGCCCCGGACTGGCTGGTGTGGCTGCCCGGGGTGGTGTCCGGCTTCAACGTCGGCTGCCGCCTGATGGGGGAAGAGGGCGACGGCGTGGTGGTGCCCGCCCCGGTCTATCCGCCCTTTTTCGCCGCCCCCGGCCATGGCGGCCGGCACCTGCTGCGCACCGACCTGGTCGAGCGGGCCACTCCTGCCGGCCTGGAGTGGGGCTGGGACTGGCCGGCCCTGGACACCCTGCTTGCCGATCCACAGCAGCGCGCCGCCGGCCTGTTGCTCTGCCATCCCCACAACCCGGTGGGCCGGGCCTGGCGCCGCGACGAGCTGGAGGCCCTGGCCGAGCGGGTGCTGCGCCACGACCTGGTGGTGGTGTCCGACGACATCCACGCCGACCTGCAACTGGTGTCCGGCGCCCGTCACCTGCCCCTGGTGCGGGCCGTGCCGGAACTGGCCAGCCGTACCGTCACCCTGTTCGCGCCGTCCAAGACCTTCAACATCCCCGGCCTGTACTGCGCCTTCGCCGTGATCCCCGACGCCGGCCTGCGCCAGCGCTTTCGCGCCGCCGCCCGGGGCTTCGTGCCCGAGCCTAACCTGCTCGGCCTGGCGGCCACCGAAGTCGCCTACCGGGATTGCGACGACTGGCTGGCGGCCCTGCTCGCCACCCTGCGCGGCAACGCCGACCGGCTGGTGGCGGCGGTGGCCGGGCTGCCCGGCGTCGCCATGGCCCGGCCCGAGGCCACCTACCTGGGCTGGCTCGACTGTCGCGGCCTCCAGGCCCGCCTGCCCCAAGGCCAAGACCCGGCGGCCTTCTTCGAGGCCCATGGCCTGGGATTGAGCAATGGCGCGGACTTTGGCCTGCCTGGTTTCGTGCGCCTCAATTTCGGCTGCCCGCCGGCCAGGCTCGATGTCGCCCTGGCGCGCCTGGTGGGGGGCGTGACGGGCCTGATGGACGGCCATGTGGATGGGCATTTGGACGGCCATTCGGGCGCCCGTTCCCCGGCCTGAGGCCGGTTCCTTTTTCACCCGCTTTCCCCGGCGTTGGGGCAGGATGTTGGCTTTACGCCACACAGCACGGCCTTTGTGACTTTTTTCACGCTGACTGCGTTACAAACCGTCAGGAAGCGTCAGAGAAAAGTAATAGAATCCGCGGACTTTGTTGCGCCGCCGCAAGAAACTCCAGGGAGCTGTCATGTCTGCCGTCGGGTCGTCCGCCAACGCTACACCCAATCCTTCCGCCGGCCACGGCACATCCTCGCCCCTGGCCGCCTTGTCCCTGGCCGCCCTGGGGGTGGTGTACGGCGACATCGGCACCAGCCCCCTGTATTCGGTGAAGGAAGTCTTTGCCGGCAACCACGCCATCCCGCTCAACGAAGCCAACGTGCTGGGCAGCCTGTCCCTCTTCCTGTGGGCGCTGATCATCATCGTCTCGTTCAAGTACGTGGCCTTCATCATGCGCGCCGACAACCGGGGAGAAGGCGGCATCATGGCCCTGATCGCCCTGGCTTCGCGCCGTGAAGGCAACCAGCACCACGTGGGGCGCAAGAGCATCCTGATCATCGGCATCTTCGGCGCCGCCATGTTCTACGGCGACGGGGTGATCACCCCGGCCATCTCGGTGCTGTCCGCCGTGGAGGGCCTGGAGGTGGCGACCCCGGCCTTCTCCCCCTACATCCTGCCCATCACCCTGGTGGTGCTGGCCCTGCTGTTCTTCGTCCAGCGGCGCGGTACCGCCACCGTGGGCATCGCCTTCGGGCCGGTGATGATGGTGTGGTTCCTCGCCCTGGCGGCCATCGGCCTCTACAACATCGTACGCAACCCCTCGGTGCTGCTGGCCGTCAACCCCTGGTACGGGCTGGAATTCCTGTGGGCCAACAAGGCCATGGCGCTGATCGCCATGGGCAACATCGTGCTGGCGGTGACCGGCGCCGAAGCCCTCTACGCCGACATGGGCCACTTCGGCCGCCGCCCCATCCGCCTGGCCTGGTACGGCCTGGTGCTGCCGTCCCTGGCGCTCAACTATGCCGGTCAGGGCGCCCTGCTGCTGGTGGACCCGGCCACCGTCTCCAACCCCTTCTTCAAGGCCGCGCCGGGCTGGGCCCTCTACCCGCTGGTGGGGCTGTCCACCCTGGCTACGGTGATCGCCTCCCAGGCCGTCATCTCCGGCGCCTTCTCGATCACCCGCCAGGCCATGCAGCTGGGCTTCGTGCCGCGCATGGAAGTGCAGCACACCTCGGAGAAGGAACAAGGCCAGATCTACCTGCCGGCCATCAACTGGGGCCTGTTCCTGGCCGTGGCCATCCTGGTGCTGGGCTTCAAGTCGTCCAACAACCTGGCCGCCGCTTACGGCATCGCCGTGACCGGCAACATGGTCACCACCTCGATCCTGGCGATCATCGTCGCCGCCCAGGTGTGGCACTGGGGCTGGTTCCGCGCCATCGCCCTGTTCTCCTGCTTCCTGGTGGTGGAGATGATCTTCCTGGCCGCCAACATCCTGAAGATTCCCGACGGCGGCTGGTTCCCCCTGGTGGCCGGCGCCGGCGTGTTCTTCCTGATGACCACCTGGAAGCGCGGCCGCCAGTTGCTGTCCGACCGCCTCAAAGGCGAGAACCTCAACCTGGAGATGTTCATCGACAGCATTTCCGCCGGGGCCCCCACCCGGGTGCCGGGCACGGCGGTGTTCATGAACGCCGATCCCCAGTCGGTGCCCCACGCCCTGCTGCACAACCTGATGCACAACAAGGTGCTGCACGAGCGCATCGTCATCGTCACCGTCAAGGTCTTCGACGTGCCCTACGTGCCCGAGATCGACCGGGTCGAGGTGAAGCCGCTCAAGGAGAACTTCTGGCGGGTGGTGGTCCAGTACGGCTTCAAGGACGAGCCGGACATCCCCGCCGCCCTGGCCATGTGCGCCGACGCCGGGCTGACCTTCGAGATGCTGGAGACCTCGTTCTTCCTCGGCCGCGAGACCCTGATCCCCCGCCTGGGCTCGGAAATGGCCTTCTGGCGGGAAAAGCTGTTCATCGCCATGTTCCGCAACGCCGGCAGCGCCACCTCCTTCTTCAAGATTCCCTCCAACCGGGTCGTGGAACTCGGCACCCAGGTCGTGCTCTGAAAAAGGCGGGAGCGACCGGCTATACGGTTGTCATCCTGCCCTTACAATGACGGCTGCAACCCCGGGATCGGCCCGGGGCGCGCCGCTCCGGAGCTGGCATGGATGCATCCTCGTCGTCGGCCGTCGTTTCCCCCGCCCCCGGCAAGCCCCGGGCGCGGCGGCTCTTCCCGCTGCACGTCCACCTCACCCTGCTGTTCACCCTGCTGATCTTCCTGTCGGGGACGGTGATCGGCGTCTTCAACTACGTCAAGGCCCGGGAAACCCTGCTCACCGCCGCCCAGGACGTGTTCGGGCGGATCGGCGTCGAGGCCGGCGAGCGCCTGGAGCGCCTGCGCCGCCCCATTGCCAGCGCCGTTTCCCTGCTTTCCCGCTCCCGGCTGGCCGAGGCTACCACCCTGGACGAGCGCATGCTGGCCGTGCCCCTGCTGGTGGAGACCCTGCGCCTCAACCCGGCCCTCTCCGCCGTCTATGCCGGTTACGCTGACGGGGCGTTCATCCTGGTCCGCCCCCTGGACAATGCCGAGCAGCGCCAGGCCTTCAGCGCCCCCCGGGACGCCCGCTACGTGGTGCAGAGCGTTGAGCGCCCCGGCGGCCAGGTGCGCGGCCGCTTCATCTTCCACGACGCGGACCAGACCGTGCTGGAAAACCGGGAGCGGAGCGACTACCTCTACGACCCCCGGGGGCGCCTCTGGTACCGGGAGGCCCTGGCCGCCAACGACGACATCCAGACCGCCCCCTACGTATTCTTCACCACCCAGGACGTGGGCCAGAGCATCGCCCGGCGTGGCGGGCGCCCGGGGATGGTGGTCGGCGCCGACCTGACCCTGGCAGACCTGTCCCTGCTGCTCACCGCCTCGCGCACCACTCCATCTTCGGAACTGGCCCTGTTCGACGCCGACGCCAATCTGGTGGCTTTTTCCAGCCCGGTGCGGCTGGTGCGCGGCGACCTGGGCGGGCAGCTCCTGCGCAAGTCCCTGGCCGAAGTCGGCAGTCCGGTGATGGGCGAAGTGGAAAAGGCCTTCCATGAAGGCCGCCTCGACCAGCCTCTGACCCTGTCCACCGAGCGCCAGGACTGGAACGTGCTGATCCGCCGCATCGACGGCCAGGGCGAGAAGGCCACCTACCTGGCGGTGGCGGCGCCGGAGGACGAACTGCTGGTGGATGCCCGCCGCCACCTGGCCCACCAGGGCCTGATCACCCTGCTCATCCTGGTGCTGACCGTGCCCCTCACCCTGTACGTGTCGCGCCGGGTGTCCAAGGACCTGCGCACTCTGACTGCCCAGACCCGGGACATCCGCCGCTTCCGCTTCTCCGAGACGGCCCAGGTCCAGTCCATGGTGCGGGAGGTCCAGGAACTGTCGGATACCCTGGGGCGCACCCGGCGTACCATCCGCCGTTTCCTCGACATCAGCGCCGCATTGGCCGCCGAGCGCAACTTCGGCCGGCTGGTGCAGCGGGTGCTCAAGGAAACGGTGGACGCGGTGGATGCCCGGGCTGGCGTTCTCTACCTGGTCAGCGACGACGAGGGCTGCCTGGTGCCCGAGGCGGTGCGCCGCGGCGCAGCGGCGGGCGTAGAGGCCGTGCCCGAAGGGGAGGACGAAGCCCAGGCCGAACTGCTCGCCAGCCTCGACGCCATTACGCTGGACGGCACCGACCCGCGCCTCGACTCGGTGGCCGGGGTAGCCCGCAACGGCGCCACCTCCCTGTCCAACCTGCTGCCGGCGGCTGTACCCGCCGGCCCCTTGCGCGCGGCCCTGGGGGACGCTCCCCTGCAATTGGTGGCGGTGCCGCTCAAGAACCGGGGCGGCCAGGTGATCGGCGTGCTCTGCCTGTACCGGGAACAGGACCAAGAGGCCCCGGGGCAGGATCTGGTGTCGTTCATCGAGCAGCTGTCAGGGGCCGCCGCGGTGGCCATCGAGAACCAGCGCCTGTTGCTCGGCCAGAAGGCCCTGCTCGAAGCTCTGATCAAGCTGCTGGCCGGCGCCATCGACGCCAAGAGCCCCTACACCGGCGGCCATTGCCAGCGGGTGCCGGAACTGACCAAGATGCTGGCCCGGGCAGCCTGCGAGGCCAATGCCGGGCCCTTCGCCGATTACGCCCTGGACGACGACCAGTGGGAGGCCCTGCACATCGCCGCCTGGTTGCACGATTGCGGCAAGGTCACCACCCCGGAATACGTGGTGGACAAGGCCACCAAGCTGGAAACCCTGTACGACCGCATCCACGAGGTGCGCATGCGCTTCGAGGTGCTCAAGCGCGACGCCGAGCTGGCCTACTGGCAGGCCCTGGCCCGGGGCGACGACGAAGGCTTCGCCCGGCGCGAGCGGGATGCCGAGCAGGCCCGGTTGGACGCGGATTTCGCCTTCGTCGCCGAATGCAACGAGGGCGGCGAATTCATGGCCCCCGAACGCATCGAGCGGCTGCGCGGCATCGCAGCACGCACCTGGCGGCGCACCCTGTCGGACCGCCTCGGCATCTCCTGGGAGGAGCGGCAGCGCAAGTCACGCATCCCGGAGCCCAGGCTGCCGGTGCTGGAGCCCCTGCTCGCCGATAAGCCTGAGCACCTGATCGAGCGCGGCGAAGCCGACCGCATGCCGGCGGACAACCCCTGGGGTTTCAAGCTCGACGTGCCGCCCTACAAGTACAACCGGGGCGAACTGACCAATCTGGCTGTGGGGCGCGGCACCCTCACCGACGAGGAGCGCTACAAGATCAACGATCACATCGTCCAGACCATCGTCATGCTGTCGCGCCTGCCGTTCCCCGCCCACCTGAAACGGGTGCCGGAAATCGCCGGCGGCCACCACGAGACGATGGACGGCCGGGGCTACCCGAAACGCCTGACCCGGGACGAGATGAGCCTGGAGGCGCGCATGATGGCCATTGCCGACATCTTCGAGGCCCTCACCGCGGTGGACCGCCCCTACAAGAAGGGCAAGACCCTGTCCGAGTCGGTGGCGATCATGGCCCGCATGGCCCGGGACCGGCATGTGGACCCGGACCTGTTCGCCCTGTTCCTCACCTCGGGCGTTTACCGCCGCTACGCCGAGCGCTACCTGCGCCCGGAACAGATCGACGCGGTGGATGTGGAGCGGGCGTTGGCGGGGTAGGGGGCAGGGGGCGTATTCAAAAGTTCTGAATGTCGGCACTTTCCCAGCCAAACAAGGGGGCTTGCGGCATGGCAGGGCACGGCACGCACCGCCACCTGATGCCGCGGCACTTTAGCCGTCACCCATAACGACCAGCGATACAGATACAGGAAGGGGCCGCACCGGCAACGGCACGGTCCCTTCCTTGCGCCTTACTTCGCCAGCAGCGGCCGCAGTTGTTCGATCATCCGGTCGATCTCGTTACGGGTGACGTTGAGGGCCGGCATGAAGCGTAGCAGGTGGGGGCGGGGGGCGTTGAGCAGCAGGCCTTCGGGGGCCAGGTTGCGGGCGGCCTCCACCACCGCCGGGCCGCGCTCGTCGGCGAGCAGCAGGGCGCGCAGCAGGCCCTGGCCGCGCTCGCCGTTCAGGCCCAGTTCATCGGATAGCTCGCGCAGCTTGGCGCCCAGGTAGTCCCCCAGGGCGGCGACTTCGGCGAGGAAGCCCGGGGCGGTGAGGGTGTCGAGCACCGCCACGCCGACAGCGGCCATCAGCGGGTTGCCGTTGTAGGTGCCGCCCTGGTCGCCGGCCTCGAAGCAGCACACCGCTTCCTTGGCGAGCAGGGCCGATAGGGGCACGCCGCCGCCGATGCCCTTGCCCAGGGTCATGATGTCCGGTTCGATACCGGCGTGCTGGTGGGCGAACAGGGTGCCGATGCGGCCCATGCCGGTTTGCACCTCGTCCACGATCAGCAGCAGGCCGCGCTCAAGGGTGAGGCGGCGCAGGGCCTGGAGGAATTCGGCGCTGGCGGGCACCACGCCGCCTTCGCCTTGCACCGGTTCCAGCATCACCGCCACGGTGTCGGGGCCGATCAGGGCCTCGACCGAGGCCAGGTCGTTGAGGGTGGCCTTGGGGAAGCCGGGCACCTGGGGGGCGAACAGGGTGTCCCAGCCGGGCTTGCCGGAGGCGGACATGGTGGCGAGGGTGCGGCCGTGGAAGCTGCCGTTGAAGGTGACGATCTCGAAGGCGCCGCCCTTGTGCACCTTGCCCCATTTGCGCGCCAGCTTGATGGCCCCCTCGTTGGCCTCGGCCCCGGTGCTGGCGAAGAACACCCGGTCGAAGCAGGAGTGCTCGGTGAGCCCCCGGGCGAGCTTGAGGGACGGTTCGTTGTAGAAGGCCGGGCTGGGGTTGATCAGCTTGCCGGCCTGGGTGGTCAGGGCGTCGACAATGGCCGGGTGGCCGTGGCCCAGGCAGTTCACCGCCCAGCCCTGGACGAAGTCCAGGTAACGCTTGCCCCGGTGGTCGGTGAGCCAGGAGCCTCGCCCCTCGACGAACACCAGGTCGGGGCGGGCGGTGATCCACATCAGGGGCTGGGCGTCGGCGGGGGAAAAATCCATGGAAGTCTCCATCAATGAAAAAGGCCACGGGAATGCCGTGGCCTGGGGGGAAAGCGGGCAAACCCTCAACGGGGGACGAGCGGCGGGCGGCGGCCGCCATGGGGGCGGCGGCGTCGTTCGGCGGGCAGCGGCAGTCCGGTGAGGTGAGTGCGGATCATGCCGTGCACTTTGCCATAGTTTGCCCGGCCGGGATGACGGTTTTGCGCCAGCTTCGCGGCTGGTTCCCCGCCGGGCGGCTTGCGTGGTTCCTAGCCGTGGACCTGGCGGTACTCCGCCAGCTGGGCGATGGTCAGGAGGGGAAAACCGTGGGCGGCGGCGAAGGCCTCCAGGGCGACGCCGCGCATCATGGTGCCGTCCGGGTTCATCAGCTCGCACAGCACCGCCGCCGGGGCGAACCCGGCCAGTCGCGCCAGATCCACCGAGCCCTCGGTGTGGCCGCGCCGCCCGAGCACGCCCTTGGAATGGGCGCGCAGGGGAAAGACGTGGCCGGGGCGGGCCAGGTCGGCGGGGGTGGCGTCCGGGGCGATGGCGGCGCGGATGGTGGTGAGCCGGTCGGCGGCCGAGACGCCGGTGGTGACGCCCACCTTGGCCTCGATGCTGACGGTGAAGGCGGTGCCGTGGCGGCTCTCGTTGCGCACCACCATGGGCGGCAGGTCGAGCCGGCGGATGCGGGCGTCGTCCAGGCACAGGCAGACGATGCCGCTGCATTCGCGGATGAACAGGGCCATCATGGCCTCGTCCATGGCTTCGGCGGCGACGATCAGGTCGCCCTCGTTCTCCCGGTCGAAGTCGTCGAGCAGCACCACGGCGCGGCCGTCGCGCAGGGCAGCGATGGCGTCGGCAACGGCGGCATCCGAAGGGGAGGAGGGGAGGGATTGGGCTTCGTCGGCCCGGGGGAACTGCTTGGCTACTGCGGACATGAAACGCTCCTGGAAATGAAAGGGAGGCGTTTCAGGGGGACGCGCGGCGACGCCACGGCTCTACCGGCAAGCGATGGCGATCGCCGGGCCGGCAGGTGCAATGGCATACCGCCGGCAACGGCCGAGGCCGCCACCGGGCTGCGTCTTCTTTCATCCGGACTATGACCGTCGGCTCCGGCTTCGCACCGGATCTGCTGACCCCGCCGGATGGCGGGCGCTCGCGGGCTCGGCCCCGAGGATTCGGGACCTTACCGCCGGTGGGGACTTCCACCCCGCCCTGAAGACGATTGCGCCGCCGGGCGTTGGAGAAAACTCCCCAACTTGCGGCGGCGCGGCCATTCTACTCTCCCCAGCAGAACGGGGATGGGGGCTGGGCTCAGGCGAGCAGGATGTGGCCGGCGGTGCGCAGCAGGATACCGATGCAGCCGCCCAGCACGGCGGGCTTCCACACTGCGGCGACGCGCTTGCCGGCGGAGATGAGGATGGCCACCCCGGCCACGTCCAGGGGGTTGATGAGAAAGCCGGCGCCCTGGTTGAGCAGCAGCACGCTGGCGTGGCCCTGGCGCAGCATCTCGTCCATCACCCCCATCATGGCGGTGCCGCCGGCCAGCACCTTGGTCAGGGTGAGCAGGATCAGGGCCGGGTCCAGGTGCAGGGCGGCCATGGCCGGGCCGAGCAGGGCGGTGAGCAGGTCGATGGCGCCGAAGGCGCGCAGCAGCATCACCACGGTGAGGGACAGCACCAGCATCGGGATCGAGCCCACGGCGATCTTGAAGGCTTCGGCCCCGGCGTGGTTGATCACGTCCAGCACCCCCTTGGCGTCCTCGGCGGTGCGGTGGTGCAGGGTCTCGTCCAGGGGCGCCTCGGCGCCGCTCAGGTGGCGACCGAAGCCGTAGTAGGTGACGGCCGCCGCCGCCAGCCCGCCCAGCACCGAGAGCAGCAGGGTCGGCGCGTAACTCAGGCCCAGGGCGGCCAGGGGGAAGGTGGTGTTGGCCTGGGCCATGGCCATCACCATGGCCAGGGTGGCGGCCAGGTGGCGCGGCGAGGCGCCGCGCTGGTCCATCATGGCCAGGGTGGCCACCGGGGCGGCGAAGCTGACGAAGTTGATCTGCAGGGCGGCGAACACGCCGAGGCCGGTCAGGCCCACGGGTTTGAGCAGCGGGGCGATGCGCGCCACGGCCCAGTCGAGTACGCCCTTGGCTTCGAGCAGGCGCATCAGGGAGAGCATCACCACCATCACCGGCAGCAGGATGAAGAGGGACAGTTCGACGGCGGAGCGGCCAGCCTTGAGGATGGCGTCGATGAGCAGTTCCATGGCGGGGAGCGGAAAAGGGGAGGGCGGCGGCAACGCCGGGTCGGCCGTAATTATGCCAAGTCGCCGGCCCGGCCGGCTATTGGGGGGCGCCAGCCGTAGGGAAGGCCGGATGCGCCGGACCGGGCGCCGCTGATACCAACTGTGACAAAAAAGCCAGAACCGGAAAGATGGGGCCAGGGTCAATCAAGCGGCCGACGCGTCCCGCGTTTCCCTCCCCGCTGCCATTGCCGGTCGGGCGGCAGCAGGGGGAAGGGCGGAGCGGCGGCGGTCGTCGGTCATCATCCACGCGAGGCTTTCATGGGCAGGCAGGTGGTTTCCCCCGGAGCGGGGCAGAGGCGAGGGCTGGGATGCCGCGCAGGTTGCGGGCAAGGAAGTAGGCAGGGGCCGGGGCTGTCCGGCCGGATGTTCGGGAGGAACGGCCATGCCTGATGTTTCCGCCCTGGATCTGGCCCGGCTCCAGTTCGCCTTCACCGTTTCGTTCCACATCCTCTTTCCCGCCATCACCATCGGCATGGCCAGCTACCTGGTGGTGCTGGAGGCCTGCTGGCTGCGTACCAAGCAGCCGGTGTACCGGGACCTGTACCACTTCTGGTCGAAGATCTTCGCCGTCAATTTCGGCATGGGGGTGGTGTCGGGGCTGGTCATGGCCTACCAGTTCGGCACCAATTGGAGCGGTTTCTCCCAGTTCGCCGGGGGCATCACCGGTCCTCTGCTGGCCTACGAGGTGATGACCGCCTTCTTCCTCGAAGCCGGCTTTCTCGGCGTCATGCTGTTCGGCTGGAACAAGGTCGGGCCGGGGCTGCACTTCCTCTCCACCGCCATGGTGGCCCTGGGCACCCTGGTGTCCACCACCTGGATTCTGGCCTCCAACAGCTGGATGCAGACGCCCCAGGGCTACGCCATCCTGGATGGCCGGGTGGTGCCCACGGACTGGCTGGCGGTGATCTTCAACCCCTCCTTCCCCTACCGGCTGCTGCACATGAGCGTGGCCGCCTTTCTTGCCACTGCCCTGTTCGTCGCCGCCTCGGCGGCTTGGCACCTGCGGCGCGGCCACGACAACCCGGCCCTGCGCAAGATGCTGTCGATGGCGCTCGGGCTGCTGGTAGTGGTGGCGCCGATCCAGGCGGTGATCGGCGACATGCACGGGCTCAACACCCTGGAGCACCAGCCGGCCAAGATCGCCGCCCTGGAAGGGCACTGGGAGAACCGGGGCGACGAGGCCCTGCCCCTGATCGCCTTCGGCTGGCCGGACATGGCCCGGGAGGAGACCCGTTACGCCGTCGAGATCCCCCGTCTGGGCAGCCTGATCCTGACCCACACCTGGGGCGGCCAGATCAAGGGGCTCAAGGAATTCCCGCCGGAGGACCGGCCCAACGCCACCCTGCTGTTCTGGTCGTTCCGCGTCATGGTCGGCCTGGGCCTGCTGATGATCTTGCTTGGACTGTGGGGGCTGGTGTTGCGCCGGGGCGGCGGCCTGTACCGCTCCCGGGCCTTTTTGCGCGCCGTGCTGTGGATGGGGCCGAGCGGGCTGGTGGCCCTGCTCGCCGGTTGGATCACCACCGAGGCGGGCCGCCAGCCCTGGGTGGTGTATGGGGTGCTGCGCACCGCCGACGCGGTGACGCCCCACGGCGTGCCGGAACTGACCCTGTCCCTGGGCCTGTTCGTGATCACCTATTTCTTCGTCTTCGGCGTGGGTATCGCCTACATGTTCCGTCTGGTGCGCAAGGGCCCCCAGCCCCACGAGGGCGACCCGCACCCGGAGAGCGGACCCGGCCTGGAGCGCACCCCGGCCCGGCCCCTGTCGGCGGTGGGCGACGACGAGGCGCGGGCGCCCCTGCCTGTTGGCACCGCGGCGACGGCGGGGAGGAGTTGACCATGGGCATCGATCTTTCCCTGCTGTGGGCCGGCATCATCCTGTTCGGCGTGATGATGTACGTGGTCATGGACGGCTTCGACCTGGGCATCGGCCTGCTCTACCCCTTCGTCCCCGACCGGCACGACCGGGACGTGATGATGAACACCGTGGCGCCGGTCTGGGACGGCAACGAGACCTGGCTGGTGATGGGCGGCGCCGGCCTGCTGGCGGCCTTTCCCCTGGCCTACGCGGTGGTCCTCAGCGCTCTCTACCTGCCCCTGGTGTTCATGCTGCTCGGGCTGATCTTCCGCGGCGTGGCCTTCGAGTTCCGCTTCAAGGCCAACGACCGGGAGCGCCACGTCTGGGACAAGGCCTTCATCGGCGGTTCCCTGGCGGCCTCGTTCTTCCAGGGCGTGGTGCTGGGGGCCTACATCGACGGCATCAGGATGGACGGTCGCGCCTTCGCCGGCGGCCCCCTGGACTGGCTGGCGCCCTTCCCGCTGTTCTGCGGCGTCGGGGTGGTGGTGGCCTATGCCCTGCTCGGCAGCACCTGGCTGATCATGAAGACCGAGGGCGATCTGTACCGGCGCATGCTGGCCCTGACCCGCCCCCTGGTGGGGCTGCTGCTGGCGGCCATCGTGGCGATCAGCGTGTGGACGCCTCTGGCCCAGCCCCATATCGCCGAGCGCTGGTTCAGCTGGCCCAACCTGGCCTGGTTCGCGCCGGTGCCGCTGCTGGTGGTCCTGGCCATGGTCGGGCTGGTGCGCTCCCTCCCGCGCGAGCCGGCGGCGGCGCCCTTCCTCTACGCCCTGGGGCTGGTGTTCCTCGGCTACAGCGGCCTGGCCATCAGCGTCTGGCCGAACATCCTGCCCGGCATCAGCATCTGGCAGGCGGCGGCGCCGCCCCAGAGCCAGGGCTTCGCCCTGGTGGGGGCCTTGTTCATCATTCCCTTCATCCTGATGTACACCGTCTGGTCCTACTACGTCTTTCGCGGCAAGGTCCGGCACGGCGAGGGGTACCACTGATGCACGGTGGGGAGTGGCGATGAGCCCTGGCGACCGGGCCCGTCCGGGGCTCGCGGTCTGGGCCCGACGGATCGGCTGGTTGGCCCTGATCTGGACGGCCAGCGTGGCCGCCCTGGGCACTTGCGCGTGGCTGCTGCGGCTGGTGATGCGGGCCGCCGGGTTCCATTCCTGAGCCGGGGGAAAGCAGCATGAAATGGGGCGGCGCAAGAAAATCGCCGGAGCAGTAACGTATTTCCTACCGGAGGGGGGGTAAAGTAATTATAAAATATGACCTTAGCTATATCTAAAATAAATACTTCGTGCTCTCCGGAATCAACGAGAAGTCCCTTCCCCGGCTCCAACTGTTCGGCATGCTCGCCCTCGTCCTGGTCTTCACCCTGGGGATGGGGCTCTATTTCACCTGGCAGCACGTGCGCGACTTCCAGGCCGGCATGGCCGGGCTGGAGCGGGAAACCCTGGCCCAGCAGCAGTCCTTGCTGGAGGCCGAGCTTGATTCGAACCGCAATTACCTGGAGTTCGTCCGCTCCCGCACCGAGGAAGTCCTCAAGGAGAGCCTGAAGGCCGAAGTGGACCAGGCCTTCCAGGTGGTGGAGGCCCTCTACCGCCAGGAGAAGGGGCGGCGTCCCGAGGCCGAGATCCGCCGCCTGGCCGCCGAGGCCCTGCGCCCGATGCGCTTCTTCGACGGCCGGGGCTACTTCTTCATCGACGATCTCAAGGGCAACTGCGTGCTGCTGCCCATTTCCCCGGATCGGGAGGGCTCCTCCCTGCTCGACAACCGGGACGACGCCGGCACCTACATCATGCGTGGGCTGATCGACGCCTCCGCCTCCGGGGCCGGCTTCTCACGCTACCGCTGGTACGCCCCGGGCAACCCCCGGGAAATGGCCGACAAGATCACCTACGTGCGCCGCTTCGAGCCCTTCGGCTGGATCATCGGCGCCGGCGACTACCTGTCCAACATGGAGCAGCAGCTGAGCCAGGAGGCCCTGGTGCGTCTGCGCTCGGTGCGCTTCGGCAAGAACGGCTACCTGGCGGTGCTGCACCGGGACGGCCGGGTGCTGGTGTCCCCCTCCCATCCCCAGTCGGAAGGCGTCGCCGTGAGCCGGCTGGGCAGCGATGCCGAGCGCCGGGTGGTGGGCCAGCTGCTCGACCTGGCCAAGACCGGCGGCGGCGTGGCGCGCTACGACTGGCTGCGCCCCGACAGCGGCCGGCTCACGCCCAAGCTTTCGGTGGTCCGTCCCGTGGATTCCTGGGGCTGGGTGCTGGTGGCCGGGGTGTACCTGGACGACCTGGCGGACACGGTGCAACGCGGCCAGACCGAACTGGCGGCGAGCGTGCGCGAGCACGTCACCACCACCCTGCTGGTGCTGGCCCTGGCGGCGTCCGCCACCCTGGCCTTCTCTCTGTTCTTCTCCGGCTGGCTGGGCCGCATCCTCCATGCCTACCGGGATGACATCGAGACGCGCAACGCCCAGCTCACCGAGAACGCCCAGCAGCTGCGCCTGGCGGCCCAGGTGTTCGAAAGCGGCAACGAGGGCATCGTCATCACCGACGCCCGGAACCGCATCCTGACGGTGAACCGGGCCTTCACCGCCATCACCGGCTACCGGGTGGACGAGGTGGTGGGGCGCAACCCGAGCATGTTCTCGTCGGGCCGCCATCCCCCCGAGTTCTACAACACCCTGTGGCGGGAGCTGAACGAGACCGGCACCTGGTCCGGGGAAATCTGGAACCGCCGCAAGGACGGCTCGCTCTTTCCCGAGTGGCTCAACATCAGCGCGGTGCGGGACGACGCCGGGACGGTGACCCACTACATCGCCGCCTTCTCCGACATCACCGAGCGCAAGGCCGCCGAGGCCCAGGTGCGGCACATGGCCGAATACGACGCCCTGACCAACCTGCCCAACCGGGTGCTGCTGCTGGACCGGCTCGGCCAGTCCATCGCCGCCGCCCAGCGCGCCGGCACGGGCATGGCCCTGTTGTTCATCGACCTGGACCGTTTCAAGAACATCAACGATTCCCTGGGCCACGCCGTAGGCGACCAGGTGCTGTGCCTGGTGGGCGAGCGCCTGTCCGCCACCGTGCGTGCCAGCGACACGGTGAGCCGCCTGGGGGGTGACGAGTTCGTCGTCCTGCTGCCCAACCTGGACGTGCCGGACCGGGCCGCCAGCGTGGCGGAAAAACTGCTGGTGGCCCTCAGCCAGCCCCTGGCGGTGGGCGCCCACGAACTGGCCGTTACCCCCAGTATCGGCATCGCTGTCTATCCGGAGGACGGCGACGACGGCCCGACCCTGCTCAAGAACGCCGACGCCGCCATGTACAGCGCCAAGGAAAATGGGCGCAACAACTACCAGTTCTTCACCCCGGAAATGAACGCCCGGGTGTCCGAACGCCTAGCCCTGGAAAACAGTCTGCGCCAGGCCCTGACGCGCAACGAACTGTTCCTCCACTACCAACCCCAGTACGACCTGCAAAGCGGCGAACTGACCGGCTGCGAGGCCCTGGTGCGCTGGCAGCACCCGGAGCAGGGCCTGGTCCCGCCGGCCCGTTTCATCCCGGTGGCCGAGGACACGGGCCTGATCCTGCCCCTGGGCCTGTGGGTGCTGCGCGAAGCCTGCCGCCAGGCCAAGGCCTGGCAGGACCAGGGGCTGAAACCGATCCCGGTGGCGGTGAACCTGTCCGCCGTCCAGTTCCGCCAGGTGCGCCTGACGGGGCTGGTGGCCGACGTCCTGGCCGAGACGGGGCTGGAACCCCGCTGGTTGGAATTGGAACTGACCGAATCCATGCTGATGGAAGACGGCCCCCGCCACACCACCACCCTGGCCGAACTGAAGGCCCTGGGGGTGCGCCTGGCCCTGGACGACTTCGGCACCGGCTATTCCAGCCTGTCGTACCTGAAGCGCTTCGACCTGGACACCCTGAAGATCGACCGCTCCTTCGTCCAGGCCCTGCCCGACGACAGCGAGGACGCGGCGCTGACCAGCGCCATCATCGGCATCGCCCGCCTGCTCGGCCTGACCACCGTCGCCGAGGGCGTCGAAACCGAAGCCCAGCGCGCCTTCCTCGCCGCCCAGGGCTGCACCCTGATGCAGGGCTTCCTGATGGCCCGGCCCATGTCCGGGGACGAGCTGGGCCGGCTGCTGGCGCCGGTGGAGGCTAGTGCCTAAGGGTTGGTGATTTCAGGGGCTGGCGATCTGTTTGGCATAATCCTGCGTTTTAGGGAGGTGCCATGGGCCGAAAATCATCGTCGTTCGAGGATATCGTCGAAATCTGTGCGGCCTTGCCCTGGCAAGTCGGTGTGGTGCTTGCCGTCGTCAGTTACCTGGTGCTGCATCATTTTGCGCTGGTCCCGGGGGGCGTCCCTGCGATTGATCTCCAGCGACCCGGCAGTGTCGGGAGCATGCTGGGGGGCACGCTGGCTTATTACCTCCAATACATCGTTTCCGGTGCCTGCTTGCTGGGTGCGCTGATTTCGGCAATCAAGCGCCGTCGACGTCGTGCGCTCCACGCGCAACTTGCCGATGCGCCGACCCGCTCTTCGCTGGATCGTCTGTCGTGGCGGGAATTCGAATTGGTGGTGGGCGAGTATTTTCGGCGCAAGGGATTTGAGGTCGAAGAGCGGGGCGGGGCCAGGCCTGATGGCGGGGTCGATCTGGTGCTGCGGCTAGGGCGGGACCGCTATCTGGTCCAGTGCAAACAATGGAAATCACGCAGCGTCGGGGTGGCCGTGGTGCGCGAATTGTTCGGCGTGATGGTGGCCGAGGGAGCTGTGGGTGGATTCGTCGTGTCTTCCGGCAGCTTTACCGATGAAGCACGGCGCTTTGCCGAAGGCCGTGCGATAGAGTTGGTCGATGCCCAGCGCTTTCTGAACGGCATTGCCGTCGATGGGCCGGCAGATGTGCGGTCGCGCCCGACACCCGAGCAGGTGCCGGCCTGTCCGGACTGCGGCAGTCCCATGGTGCAGCGCCAGGCACGCCGGGGGGCGACGGTGGGGCAGCGCTTCTGGGGATGCTCACGCTTTCCCTCGTGCCGGGGAAGCAGACCCGCATAACGGGTGGATGCTCCCGAAAAAAGACAACGCCCCGCGCAGTGCGGGGCGTTGTACTTGTTGCAGCTGCTACCGGGTTCCGGCGCTTATTCCATCGCCTCGTACAGCGGCAGGGTCAGGAATTCCGGGTATTCCGGGGTGAGGGACATCTTGTCGAAGATCACCGCGGCCTGGTCGTAGGTCTCGGTCTTTTCGCCCTGGGCGGTGACGGTGGCCTTCACCTTGGCCAGCTCCTCGGCGATCATCGGACGGACCATTTCCACGGTGACCTTGCGGCCGTCGTCGAGCTTGCCCTTGGGGCTGACCACCCACTGCCACACCTGGGAGCGGGAGATTTCGGCGGTGGCGGCGTCTTCCATCAGGTTGTGGATGGGCACGCAGCCGTTGCCGGCCAGCCAGGAACCCAGGTAGTGGATGCCGACGTTGATGTTGTTGCGCAGGCCAGCTTCGGTGATGGGCTGCTCGGGCTGGAAGTTGAGCCAGTCCTTGGGGCCGAAGGAGCCTTCGACCTGCTTGCCGAACTGGTTGGGCTTGTCGCCCAGGACCTTGACGAACTCTTCCATGGCGATGGGCACCAGGCCCGGGTGGGCCACCCAGCCGCCGTCGTAGCCGTCGTTGGCGTCGCGGCGCTTGTCGTGGCGGATGCCGGCCAGGGCCTTTTCGTTGGCTTCCGGATCGCCCTTGATCGGGATCAGGGCGCTCATGCCGCCCATGGCGGGGGCGCCGCGCTTGTGGCAGGCCTGCACCAGGGCCAGGGCGTAGGAGCGCATGAAGGGCACTTCCATGGTGATGGCGCCCCGGTTGGCCAGGCAGAAGTCCTTGTTCTTCTTGAACTTCTTGATGCAGGAGAAGATGTAGTCCCAGCGGCCGGCGTTCAGGCCGGCGGAGTGCTCGCGCAGCTCATAGAGAATCTCTTCCATCTCGAAGGTGGCGAGGATGGTTTCCACCAGCACGGTGGCCTTGATGGTGCCTTGCGGCAGGCCGATGTGGTCCTGGGCCATGACGAAGGCGTCGTTCCACAGGCGGGCTTCCAGGTGGGACTCCATCTTGGGCAGGTAGTAGAAGGGGCCGGCACCGCGGGCCACCTGCTCCTTGGCGTTGTGGAAGAACACCAGGGCGAAGTCGAACAGGCCGCCGGAAACGCGCTGGCCGTCCACGGTCACGTGCTTCTCGTCCAGGTGCCAGCCGCGGGGACGGATTTGCAGGGTGGCGATCTTGTCGTTGAGCTTGTATTCCTTGCCGGCCTCGTTCTTGAAGGTCAGCTTGCGGCGGATGGCGTCGTAGAGGTTCACCTGGCCCTGGATCTGGTTGAACCAGTTGGGGCTGTTGGAATCCTCGAAGTCGGTCATGTAGGAATCAGCGCCGGAGTTGAAGGCGTTGATGATCATCTTGGCTTCCACCGGGCCGGTGATTTCGACGCGGCGGCACTGCAGGGCGGCGGGCACCGGGGCGACCTTCCAGTCGCCTTCGCGGATGTGCTTGGTCTCCGGCAGGAAGTCGGGCATTTCGCCGGCGTCGATGCGGGCCTGGCGGGTGACGCGGGCCTTGAGCAGTTCCTGGCGGCGCGGTTCGAAGGCGCGGTGCAGCTTGGCGACGAAGGCCAGGGCATCGTGGGTCAGGATTTCTTCGAAGCGGGGGTGCAGCGGGGCGTTGATGGCGACGCCTTGGGGCAGGTTGAGGCTCATGGAAGCTCCTTGGGAGAAAGTGGCGGGCGGAATCGGGATGCTGCGAATCCGAAAGTTTGAGAATAGAGAACGGGCGGAAGAAGGCTAGGCCGTCTTGTAAAAGTAGTACGCGGTGAGCAGAGTGCCCACGGCAATGATCACCCGCTTCAGCCAGAGGGCGGGAATGCGCCGGGCCACGGCGGCGCCGGCATAGCCGCCCACGGTACCGGTGATCAGCATCACCGCCGTGTGCGGCCACGAAACCGCGTTGGCGATGACGAAGGTGCCGACGGCCACGCTGTAAATGACCGCCGACAGCCAGTTTTTCAGGGCGTTGATCTCGTGGACATCCTTGAAGCCCTGAATGGCCAGGGCCGCCAGCATGAGGATGCCCATGCCCGCCCCGAAGAAGCCGCCGTAGATGGAGACGGCCAGTTGAAAGAGATAGCCCCCGGGGCCCACGTGGCGCTCGTCGCCGGGGGCGGCGGGCTTGAAACGGGCCACCAGCCGGGAAAGCTGGGCGCTGAAGGCGAACAGCACGGTGGCCACCAGCAGGAGCCAGGGAATCAGCTTGGCGAAGGCGGCGTTGCTGGTGGCGAGCAGCAGCAAGCCGCCGCCGATGCCGCCGAAGAAGGCCACCACCGAGAGCAGGGGCAGGGCGCGCTTGAAGCGGGCCAGTTCGCGGCGGAAGGCCCAGGCACCGGCCAGGCTGCCCGGCCACAGGGCCACCGAGTTGCTGGCGTTGGCCACCACCGGCGGCACGCCCACGGCGAGCAGGGCCGGGAAGGAGAAGAAGGTGCCGCCGCCGGCCACCGAGTTGACCGTGCCGGCGGCGAAAGCGGCAATGCCGATGAGCAGGGCGTGGATCAGGTCCATGAGCGCATCATCCCTTGGTATTGCCGGCCTGGCGGCGGCGCACGAAGGCCACCAGGTCGTCGAGGCTGGCGCCGCTGGCGGTGGGGGCCACGCCCAACTCCTCCGGCGGCTGGCCGGTGCGGTTGACCCAGAAGGTGGTGTAGCCGAACCAGGTGGCACCGCAGGCGTCCCAGCCGTTGGATGAGACGAACAGCAGCTCCCGGGCCGGGGCGGCGAAGGCGTCCGGTCCGAGCTGGTAGGCCTCCGGGGCGGTCTTGTAGCGCTGCACGGCGTGGGTGGACAGCAGGTGGTCGAACAGGCCGGTCATGCCGGCGCTCTTGACCGCGATGTCGAGCATGGCCGGGGTGCCGTTGGACAGGATCGCCAGGGGCAGGCCCAGGGCCTTGAGCGTCTTCAGGGCCGGCAGGTTCTCGGGGAAGGGCGACAGGCAGGCGTACTGGGCCATCAGGCGGCGGCGCTGCTCCTCGCCCAGGGTGAGGCCAAGCCGGGCGCAGGCAAAGGCCAGGGCGTCCTCGGTGATCTCGTAGAAGGGCCGGTACTGGCCGCTCATGCTGCGGATGCGCGAATAGTCGATCTGCTTCTCGCGCCACAGCTGGGACAGGGCGGTGCCCTGGCCCGGGTAGAGCTGCTCGGCCAGGGACGTCACCGAATGGACGTCGAACAGGGTGCCGTAGGCGTCGAACAGGATGGCGCGGAACATGGCCGATGAAAGATTCCCGAAGAGGATGACGGGATTTTATTCAACATTCCGAATCGTGATAACGGCCATTTCGTCTGTTATATTTTTTACTTCTGGTATGTAATCCGCTCAAGCCCCTGCCCCCGGGGAGCGGCACCGCCACGCCGCCGCGCCGCCAAAAGAAAACCCCGCCACGGGGGCGGGGTAAATGCGCGACGCGCACGGGGGGTGATCATGCCGCCCAGGGGCAGGGCGGCCATGCCGGACCTGTACGGACACCCCAGGCAAACGGGTCGGGGCGTCCGACACGGGCAATCCTAGTCGCCCCGCCGGCCCGCCGGTATCCGCAAAACTGACCACTGCCCTGCGCGGCTTCGGCAATACCCGCATACACGCCATGGATACTTTCAAGCAGATCAGTGCCTTCGTCGCCTCCGCCACCCGGGGCAGCCTGTCCGCCGCCGCCGCTGCGGAAGGGGTCACCCCGGCCATCATCGGCCGCCGCATCGACGCCCTGGAAGGGCGGCTGGGGGTCAAGCTGCTGGTGCGCACCACCCGGCGCCTGTCGCTCACCTTCGAGGGGCAGGCCTTCCTGGAAGACTGCCAGCGCATCCTCAACGATCTGTCCAACGCCGAGGCCTCGGTGTCCCTGGGCGGGGTCAAGGCCAGCGGCCACCTGCGCCTGTCGGCCCCGGCCGGCTTCGGGCGCAAGCACGTGGCGCCCCTGGTGGCCGAGTTCCTCGCCCTGCACGGGGAGGTGACCGCCAGCCTGAACCTGGCGGACCGGGTGGTGGACGTGGTCAACGAAGGCATCGACTGCGCCGTGCGCATCGGCGAGCTGACCGATTCCAGCCTGGTCAGCGTCAAGCTCGGGGAAATGCGCCGGGTGGTGGTGGCCAGTCCGGCCTATCTGGAATCCCGGGGCGCCCCGGCTACTCCGGACGATCTGGCCGGCCACAACTGCCTGTCCCTGGGGCCCCAGCGGGGCTGGCTGTTCACCAACCGGGAGCGCAGTGCCGAGCGGCCCGACGCCACCTTCTCGGTCAAGGTCGGCGGGCGCTTCGAATGCAACGACGGGGCCGTGCTGCACGAATGGGCCCTGGCCGGCTACGGCCTGGCCTGGCGCTCGGTGTGGGAAGTGGAGGGGGATCTGCTGGCGGGGCGGCTGCGCACCGTGCTCGACGACTACGCGGCCCCGCCCCTGGGCATCTACGCGGTATTCCCCCAGCGCCGCCACCTGCCGCTGCGGGTGCGGCTGTTCATCGACTATCTGAAGAACACCTACGGCAATCTGGCCTACTGGCGGCGTGGGCGCTGAGGGCGCTAGGTCTACTAAGTCTACGTTGCAGGGCCGCGGTGCCGCGGCCCTGACGCGTGGTGCGGCGCGGGGCTAGAGGGAGGTGGCGATGTGCTCGAAATCGTCCAGTTCCCGCTCGAACTGCATGAGCTCGCTGCCCAGGGCGTCCCGCACCGACACCATGCCCACGGGCCGGTCGTTGTCCACCACCGGCAGGTGGCGGAAGCCACCGCTGTGCATGGTGTGCAGGGCGTAGCCCAGGCTGCGGGAGGCGGATACGGTGCGGGGTTCCAGGGTCATCACCTCGGCGAGGTGGGTGGCGTCCGGGTCCAGGCCGGCGGCCAGCACCCGGTTGAGGGCGTCGCGCTCGGTGAAGATGCCGATCAGCAGGCCGCCGCGCACCACCAGGATGGCGCCGACCTTGGCGTCGGCCATGCGCCGGGCGGCTTCGCGCACTGTACTGTCCTCGCCGGCGGTGAGGATGTGCTGCTCGCGGATCACGTCGCGGATGGTGCGGTGGGGCATGGCGGTCTCCTCAAAGGGCCGCGGCGGCGGCCGGGTGTCGGTCAGTGTATGTCAACCTGTATGTCAACCGCATCGACTGCACCGCCGCCGCTTGGTTCCGCCCAGACGGCTATTCCCAGCGCTTCTGGTAGGAGAAGGTGGGCAGCCGCCAGCCGCGCCAGATGGCCAGCAGGCGGAAGGTGAGGCCGGCGGCGAAGCTGACCAGGGTGTTCACCTCCATAGGCATGCCCAGGTGGCGCAGCACTAGGTAGAGGATGCACACCGCCAGGGAGACGCTGGCGTACAGCTCGTGGCGGAACACCACCGGCACCTGGTTGCACAGTACGTCGCGCAGCACGCCGCCGAAGATGCCGGTCATCATCCCGGCCATGATCACCACCACCGTGGCGTAGCCCATGCCCAGGGCCACCTCGCAGCCGATCAGGGAAAAGGCGATCAGCCCCAGGGCGTCGAGCACCAGGAAGAGGCGCTTCAGGTGGTGCATGAAGCGGGCGATGATGGTGGTGAACAGGCCGGCGGAGATCACCAGGTAGATGTAGCCCGGGTGCTGGGTCCAGCCGATGGGGAAGTGGCCGAGCACCATGTCGCGGATGGTGCCGCCGCCCAGGGCGGTGACGAAGGCGATCACGGCCACGCCGAAGATGTCCATGTTGCGCCGCCCGGCGGCCAGGGCCCCGGACATGGCTTCGGCGGTGATGGCGATCAGGTAGATGGTGATCAGCACGGGGCCACCTCGCGCAAAGCAAGGCGGGGCGCGGTATTCCGAAGGTGGTGCCTGGAGATTGGCGCGGATGCTGGACGTGCGAGAGGCATGGCTGGAGATCCAATAGGGGCGCGGGGTTTCGCCCGGGCCGATGCTCGGTCCCGGCGGCGATGCCCGACGCTGCGCCTCTCCCCCTGTCCTTTTACCTGAGAGTTTCGGCCCGGCGCCCGTGGCGTCCGGCCTGCCCCTTCGGTGGGTCCCCCGCGGCCTTTCGGCATGGCGGCGACCGCTCTCCAGTCGGCTGAATGTGCTCCGCAGTTCCCGGTGCCTGAGCGATTATGGGAGCTTGCGCCTTCGGCGGGGGCGGACGTTGCGCCAGCCCCTCTCTCCTGCGGAGGTGGCGAATTATCCGGGGGATGGCGGGGCGAGGCAACCCGCCGTCGTGCGGTGTGCGTAGCCCCGGAACGCCATGCCGGCGAACGGTGGCCCGGGCTACGCCGCTTCCGCCACCAGCCGGCCCAGGGCGGCAACGGCGGCTTCGACGCGCCCATCCCAGGGGTGGCCGGAGTTGAGGCGCAGGCAGTGGCGGTACTCGCGCTTGGCCGAGAAGATCGGCCCCGGGGCGATGCTGATGCCCTGGGCCAGGGCGCGGCGGTGCAGGGCCAGGGTGTCGGTGCCCTCGGGCAGTTCCAGCCATAGGAAGTAGCCGCCCTCGGGGCGGCTGACCCGGGTTTCGGCGGGGAAGTGGCGCGCCACCGCGTCCATCAGCTGGGCCTGCTGGTCGGCCAGGGCGCGGCGCAGGCGGCGCAGGTGGGGCTCGAAGCCGCCCTGTTGCAGGTAGTCGGCCAGGGCGATCTGGGTCGGGATGTTGCTGGCGAGGGAGGTCATGAACTTCAGCCGCTCGACGCTGCGGGTATAGCGCCCGGCGGCCACCCAGCCGACCCGGTAGCCCGGCGCCAGGCATTTGGCGAAGGAGCCGCAGTGCAGCACCCGGCCGGCCGTGTCCAGGGACTTGCTGGAGAGCAGCTCGCCGTCGAAGTGCAGCTCGGCATAGACGTCGTCCTCGATCAGCGGCACGTCGTGGCGGGCGAGCAGGGCCAGCAGTTCGCGCCGCTTGTCCTCCGGCACCCGGCTGCCCAGGGGGTTCTGGAAGTTGAGCATGAGCAGGCAGGCCTTGACCGGCTGCTGTTCGAGGATTTCGGCCAGGGCCGTCAGGCTCACCCCTTCCCGGGGGTGGGTGGGGATTTCCACCGCCTTCAGTTGCAGGCGTTCGATGGCTTGCAGGCTGGCGTAGAAGGTGGGGGATTCCACCGCCACCAGGTCGCCGGGCTTGGCCACCGCTTGCAGGCACAGGTTGAGGGCTTCCATGGCCCCGTTGGTGATGACGATCTCCTGGGGGCTGACCGGGGCGCCGGCGGCCAGGTAGCGCAGGGCGATCTGGCGGCGCAGGGCGTCGTTACCCGGCGGCAGGTCGCGTACCGTGGCCCAGGGGTCCATGTGCCGAGCGGCGGCGCCCAGGTGGCGGGCCAGCTTTTCCAGAGGGAACAGCTCCGGGCTGGGAAAGCCCGAGCCGAGGGGCACCACGCTTTGGTCCCGGCTGGCGTGGAGGATGGCGAAGACGAAGTCGCTGATGTCCACTTCGGTCGATTCCGAGGTGGGCCGGGTCGGCCGGGGCTCGGGCAGGTGGCGGGCGGGGCGGGGCCGCACGTAGTAGCCGGACTTGGGCCGGGCCTCCACCAGGCCGCGCCGTTCCAGCAGGTAGTAGGCCTGGAGCACCGTGGCCGGGCTCAGGTGGTGGCTGCGGCAGGCGGCCCGCACCGAGGGCAGCCGGTCTCCGGCGCGCAGCACGCCGTTGGCGATGAGCAGCAGCAGTTCGTTGGCCAGGGCTTCGTAGCGCAGGGTGGTCATGGCAGTCGGGGCGGCGGGGGGGGGCGTTGTGGGTCCAAATCTGTGCCGGTAGATTTTAGCAGCATCTGAATCTGTTACTGGCGGCGCCAAGCGGGTCTACTTCGGGCTGTAGTCCCGGGACCTGCGCCTTGCTCCGCCAAGGGTGGGCGGCCATGGCTGGCCGGCACCGGGGCGCCTACCGGAGTGAGTCATGTCTGCCCCCCAATCGATCGCCCTTTCCCCCGCCGCCGACGGCGCGGCGGCCGCTATCAGTCCCCAGCCCATCGCCCCGCCGCGCAACGGCCGGCGCGGCAAGCCGGGCAAGATCTACGCCCGGGAGACGTCCGGGCGCTTCAACCGCCTGCGCTGGGGCATGGTGATCTTCACCCAGCTGATCTTCTACGGCCTGTGTTGGCTGCCCTGGGACGGGCGCCAGGCAGTGCTGTTCGACCTGGGGGACTACAAGTTCCACATCTTCGGTCTGGTGCTGTGGCCCCAGGATGCCCTGTACATGGCCATCGTGCTGGTGGTGGCGGCCCTGGCCTTGTTCTGGGCGACGGCCCTGGCCGGCCGGGTGTTCTGCGGCTTTGCCTGTCCCCAGACGGTCTACACCGAGATGTTCATGTGGATCGAGGCCCGCATCGAGGGCGACCGGGTGGCGCGCATGCGCCGCGACAGCGCCTCGGCCACCTTGCCGGGTACGGCGCGCCGGGTGGCCAAGCACGCCGCCTGGTGGCTGCTGGCGCTGTGGACCGGGCTGACCTTCGTCGGCTACTTCACCCCGGTGCGCGAGGTGGTGGCGGGGGCCTTCCAGGGCCAGCTGGGACCGTGGGAGTGGTTCTGGCTGTTCTTCTACGCCACCTTCACCTACATGCAGGCCGGCCTGCTGCGCGAGAAGGTGTGCCAGCACATGTGCCCCTATTCGCGCTTCCAGACGGCGATGTTCGACGACCGGACCAAGGTGGTGGCCTACGACGTGGCCCGGGGCGAGCCCCGCGGTGCCCTGCACAGCGGCGCCGCCAGCGGTGATTGCGTCGATTGCAGCGTGTGCGTGCAGGTCTGCCCCACCGGCATCGACATCCGCCAGGGCTTGCAGTACCCGTGCATAAACTGCGGCCTGTGCATCGACGGCTGCGACCAGATCATGGACAAGCTGGGCCGGCCCCGGGGGCTGATCCGTTTTGCCGCCGAGAGTGCCGGGCAGCCGCGCGCCACCACGGATGGTGCAATGGCCACAGGCTGGCGGCCGCGGCTGTGGGTGTATGGCGCCCTGATGGCGTTCTTCACCGGCCTGGGTATCTACGTGCTGATGCACCGGGTGCCGCTGCAGGTGGACGTGCTGCGCGACCGGGGCGCCTTGTTCCGCGAGGTGGAGGATGGCCGGGTCGAAAACGCCTACCGCCTGCACATCCTCAACATGGACGGCGAGGGGCATCGCTTCCGCGTTTCGGTCAGCGGTCTGCCGTCGGCCCAGGTGGTGTCCGGCGAAATGCTCGACGTGGCGGCGGGCAGCACCGCCAACCTGCCGGTGACGGTGCGGGCCGAGGCCGGCGACGGCCGTCCCGGCGCCAACCCGGTGCAGTTCACCATTCACGCCGAGGATGGGGCGGAAACACTCCAGGTGAGGGAGAATAGCGTCTTCATGCAGCCCTGACTGTTTCGCCATGCCCGCCCTGCCTTTGCTCCGTTTCGACGATCTGCCCTCCGTGCATCCGGAGGGCGGGGGCGGGCCGGGGGACGTGGTGCTGGTGCTGTGCGCCGCCTGGTGCGGCACCTGCCGGGGCTTCGAGGCCCTGGCAGCGGAAACGTCGGCCAGGATGGCCGGCGCGGCTCCCGCCTGGGCCTGGATCGACATCGAGGACGCGGCGGACGCCCTGCCCAGCCTGGACGTGGAAACCTTTCCCACCCTGGCGGTGGTGCGCGGCGGCGAGTTGCGCTTCTTCGGCCCGATCCTGCCCGACGCCCGGGTGCTCGACCGCTCGGTGCGGGCCGCTCTGGAAGGCAGAGGAGCGCCGGCCCTGCCGGCGGGGTTCTCTACCGACGAAGGCGACGAACTGCTGGCCCTGGCCGTCCGGGTGGCGGCCGCCTGGCAGGACTGACGTCACTGCGGGCTGCATGGGCAGCCCTGGATTTTCCGGGGCGCCTACGGGCTCCCGATATTCGAAGCCAGCGGCCGGCAAGCCGATCCCACCGTGGCGTCCGCAACACCCTGCAAAGACCACGCAGGCGTGCTTCGCCCTTTGGCCCGGCACCTTGGCGACCCGTTGCGTTGCCGGCATGGCCGCGGTTTGCCCAGCATCGGCCGCTGACAGCCCCTTTCCCATCCCCGAAAAAAAGGCCGCGCACTGGAAACCAGGCGCGGCCAAACTCAAGCAAGATTCTTTGCAACGGGCGCCGTGGCCGGCGCCCGTAATCGCCTTGCGGCTTAGTGGAACTGTTCTTCTTCGGTGGAACCGGTCAGGGCCTTCACGGAGGAAGAGCCGCCCTGGATCACGGTGGTCACGTCGTCGAAGTAGCCGGTGCCCACTTCCTGCTGGTGGGAGACGAAGGTGTAGCCGTCTTCGCGGGCGGCGAATTCGGGTTCCTGCACCATTTCCACGTAGTGCTTCATGCCTTCGCCGCCGGCATAGGCCTTGGCGAACTTGAAGGTGTTGTACCAATTGACGTGGATGCCGGCCAGGGTGATGAACTGGTACTTGTAGCCCAGGGCGGACAGTTCTTCTTGGAAGGAAGCGATCTGGGAGTCGTTGAGATTCTTCTTCCAGTTGAAGGACGGGGAGCAGTTGTAGGACAGCAGCTTGCCGGGGCAGGCGGCCAGAACGGCCTGGGCGAATTCACGGGCGAAGCCGATGTCGGGCACGCCGGTTTCGCACCACACCAGGTCGGCGTAGGGAGCGTAGGCGACACCGCGGGAGATGGACTGTTCCAGACCGTTCTTGACGCGGAAGAAGCCTTCCTGAGTACGTTCGCCGGTGAGGAAGGGCTTGTCGTTCTCGTCGTAGTCGGAGGTGATCAGGTTGGCAGCTTCGGCATCGGTACGGGCGAGGATCAGGGTGGGCACACCCATCACGTCGGCGGCGAAACGGGCGGAGATCAGCTTCTCGACGGCTTCGCGGGTCGGAACCAGCACCTTGCCACCCATGTGGCCACACTTCTTGGCGGCAGCCAGTTGGTCTTCGAAGTGCACACCGGCGGCGCCGGCAGCGATCATGTTCTTCATCAGTTCGAAGGCGTTCAGCACGCCGCCGAAACCGGCCTCAGCGTCGGCCACGATGGGCAGGAAGTAGTCGATGAATTCCTTGTCGCCGGGGTTGATGCCGCGGGACCACTGGATTTCGTCGGCGCGCTTGAAGGTGTTGTTGATGCGGCGAACCATGGTGGGGACGGAGTCGTAGGCATACAGGGACTGGTCCGGGTACATGGTTTCGGAGGTGTTGCCGTCGGCAGCGACCTGCCAGCCGGACAGATACACGGCTTCCAGGCCGGCTTTGGCCTGCTGCATGGCTTGACCGGCGGTGATGGCGCCGAAAGCGTTCACGTAGCCCTTCTTGGCGCCGCCGTTGACCTTTTCCCACAGCTTTTCGGCACCGCGCTGGGCCAGGGTGTACTCGATCTGCAGGGAGCCGCGCAGGCGCACCACGTCAGCGGCGCTGTAACCACGCTTGACGCCCTTCCAACGGGGGTTCTGGGCCCATTCTTTTTCCAGGGCGGCGATTTGCTGTTCGCGAGACGACATGGAGACTCCTCTCAGGTGTAAACGTTGTATCGGAAAGTGCTGGCTGCCCCTGGGGGAAACCGGCGCAGCGCCTTCGGTTTTGGGTCTGACATAAAACCGTTGCGACATGGAAGGGGAGTATAGGCCGCGTTTTGCGAAGCAACAATGGTTTTTTGGCAAGCGACGATAAAAATAAAATCTTTTATAAACAATGTTTAACGGCATTAAATCCGGATTGCGAAATGCATTTCACTGAGGCGAAATGGGCTGTTTTGTTGCCTTGCACAACACTCTTCTATAAGACATATGATATTTAACGTATTTTTTTGTGTTGCGACGCACCATATGTGCCCGTCATCCCAGGCGGGGAGCGGGTTTGCAATGGATTTCACATTTGTTAAGGCCGGTTGTTAGAATCATCCGGCATCATCAATGCCGGTGCCCCCTGTGCGTCCGGCCGAGAGTGGGCCTAGAACCCGCCGACTACACATACCGGAGGAGAGATGAAAACGTTCTGGCAACTGTATGACTGGGTCGAGCGAACATTCTGGAACACCCTGACCAAGAAGCTGTGCAGCTTCTTCCTGCTGTTCCTGCTCAACCTGATCTACCTGGGCATCTACCTTTACCAGCGCAGCGTGGTGGAGGGGCTGATCCAGGCCGGTGCGGCGCCGGGCGTTCTCGAGCAGGTGAGTGCTTCCCTGGACCGGGGCTGGTGGCTGATGCTTGGGGTGACGGCGGTGGGTTTCGCGTGGAACGTCCTGCAGATCGCCTACTTGCGCTACCTGATCGTGCGGCCGATCCGTACCACCACCCAGATCTTCGACGAGATCGGCCGGGGTGAGGGGGATTTTTCCCGGGATCTGCCGGTGACCACCCACGACGAATTACGGGAGCTGTCGGAAAGCTACAACCGCTTCGCCGACAAGATGCGGCAGATCATCAGCGAAGTACGCAAGATGAGTGTCAACATCGCCCGGGAGGCGGTGGTGGTGCGCAAGAGCGTGGGCGAGACCGCCCTGGGGGCAAAGCGCCAGGGCGAGATCACCGAGGAGGTGTTCGGCGCCAGCGGCGAGGCCATCCAGGCGATCCATGACGTGTCGGCTTCAGCGGAACAGATTTCCCGCTCCACCAGCGTCAATCTGGGCAATGCCCGGGAGTCCCTGGGGGAGATGCTGGAAATCGTCGGCAAAGTGCAGGGTGTGAGCGACAAGCTGATGCGCTTCAACGACACCGTGGGCAATCTGAGCGAGCGTTCCGACAGCATTCGTCAGATCGCCGCGCTGATCAAGGAGATCGCCGACCAGACCAACCTGCTGGCCTTGAATGCCGCCATCGAGGCGGCCCGGGCCGGCGAAGCGGGCCGGGGCTTTGCCGTGGTGGCCGACGAGGTGAGAAAGCTGGCCGAGCGGGTCAACGTGGCGACCCAGGAGATCACCCAGAACATCAACGACATGATCGGTCTGGTCAAGGATACCCAGGTCGAGAACGAGGTGATCAATGCCGACATCGGCCAGACCCGGGCGGTGGTGGAGCGCTCCTCCGACCAGTTTCGCGGCATGGTGGGGGATTTCGAGCGGACCAGCGAGCAGCTCAACCAGATCGCCACGGCCATGGAGGCGCTGACCGCCACCAACGGACAGGTGCATGGCTACGTCACCCAGATTCACGACCTATCCGGCAACGTATCGCAGCACATGGCCGATTCGGAGCGATCCGCCGTCGAATTGATGCAGGCCACCGAAGGGGTGCAGGAGCTGGTGTCCCGTTTCAAGATTGGCCGGGGCACCTTCGACTACAACGTAGAGAAGGTGCGGGCGTTCCGCGATCGCGTCCAGGTCGCCCTGGAAACCATGCGCCAGCGCGGGGTGGATGTTTTCGACCGCAACTACCGGCCGGTCGCCGGCACCAATCCGCAGAAATACAAGGTGGCCTACGACGAGGACTTCATCCGGGATTGCCAGGAAATTCTCGATTCATCCCTGGCCGACATCAAGGGCGGCGCTTTCGCCGTGGCGGTGGATACGAACGGCTACCTGACCGCTCACAACGCCAAGTTTTCCAGGCCCCTCACCGGGGACTACCAGGCCGACCTGGTGGGCAACCGCACCCGGCGCAAGTTCGAGTCGCCGACCGAGCTGCGGGCGGCGCGCAACACCAACCCGATGCTGTTGCAGACCTACATCCGCGACACGGGCGAACTGCTCTGCGACATCGCCATGCCGGTGATGGTGGACGGCCGCCACTGGGGCAACGTGCGGGTCGGCTGTGACAGTCGCGTCCTGCTCGACGCCTGACCGGGGCTACGCGCCGGAGTATTGGAAAGCGAAGGGCCGGGACGGTGAAACGTCCCGGCCCTTCGCTTTTTGCAGCCTCAGGCCAGGGCCCGGGCAGCCACCACGATGCCGTCCTGGTCGGCGTAAAGCCATTGGCCGGGCACGAAGGTGACGCCGCCGAAGGTCACCGGCAGATTACGGTCGCCGGCGCCCTTCTTGACGCTCTTCTTGGGGTGGGTGTTGAGGGCGCGCAGCCCCAGGTCCATGGCCGCCATGTCCGGGGTGTCGCGGATGCAGCCATAGACGACGATGCCGGCCCAGCCGTTCTTCACCGCCAGGGCGGCCAACTGGTCGCCCACCAGGGCGCAGCGCAGGCTGCCGCCGCCATCCACCACCAGCACCTTGCCTTGGCCGTCCTCACCCAGGGCTTCGCGCACCAGGGAATTGTCCTCGAACAGCTTGAGGGTTTCGATCCGGCCGGAAAAGGCGGGGCGGCCGCCGTAGGCGCGGAATAGGGGATCGACGACGCGCAGGTTGGCCTCGGCGTCGTTTTCGAACTCGTCACACAGATCGGGGGTCTTGAAACTCACGATGTCTCCTCGCAAGGCTGGGTGGGGAATGACTTCTGCATCGGGGCGGTAGTGTAGGGGCGGCGGCGCGAAATAAAAAGGCCGCCCCGGAGAGCGGGGCGGCCTGGGAGGTTGCCGGGCGGGGGAGGATCAAACCACCGCTTCGGCCTCCTCGGCGAAGGCCAGTTTGACCTTGGGTTCGGCGCCGGATCTGTCCAGGTCCACCGTGACCCGTCCGCCGCTGGCCAGGCGGCCGAACAGCAACTCGTCGGCCAGGGCCGAGCGGATCGTGTCCTGGATGAGCCGGGCCATGGGGCGGGCGCCCATGAGGGGATCGAAGCCCTTCTCGGCCAGGAACTCCTTGAGGGCGTCGGTGAAGATGGCTTCCACCTTCTTCTCGTGGAGCTGCTCTTCCAGCTGCATGAGGAACTTGTCCACCACCCGCAGGATGATGTCGTGGTCTAGGGGCTTGAACGAGATCACCGCGTCGAGCCGGTTGCGGAACTCCGGGGTGAACAGCCGCTTGATCTCGACCATCTCGTCGCCCACCTCCTTGTTGGAGGTGAAGCCCATCGCCGGCTTTTGCAGGTCGGCCGCTCCCGCGTTGGTGGTCATGATCACGATCACGTTGCGGAAGTCGGTCTTGCGCCCGTTGTTGTCGGTCAGGGTGCCGTGGTCCATCACCTGCAACAGGATGTTGTAGATGTCCGGGTGGGCCTTCTCGATCTCGTCGAGCAGCAGGACCGCGTGGGGCTTCTTGTTGATGGCCTCGGTGAGCTGGCCGCCCTGGTCGAAACCTACGTAGCCCGGAGGCGCGCCGATCAGGCGCGACACGGCGTGGCGCTCCATGTACTCCGACATGTCGAAGCGCACCAGTTCGATGCCCAGGCTGTAGGCCAACTGGCGGGCCACTTCGGTCTTGCCGACGCCGGTGGGGCCGGAGAAGAGGAAGGCACCGATCGGCTTGCCCGGGCTGCCCAGGCCGGAACGGGCCATCTTGATCGCCTTGGCCAGGGCGTCGATGGCCGGGTCCTGGCCGAACACCACGGCGCGCAGATCCCGGTCCAGGTTCTTCAGCGCGGCCCGGTCGTCGTTGGACACGTGGGCGGGCGGGATGCGGGCGATCTTGGCGACGATGTCCTCGATCTCGGCCTTGCCGATCAGCTTCTTCTGCCGCGACTTGGGCAGGATGCGCTGGGCAGCGCCGGCCTCGTCGATCACGTCGATGGCCTTGTCCGGCAGGTGCCGGTCGTTGATGAACTTGGCCGACAACTCCACCGCCGAGGTCAGGGCGGCGTTCGAGTACTTGATGCCGTGGTGGGTCTCGAAACGGGACTTGAGGCCCTTGAGGATCTCGATGGTCTCGGCCACGGACGGCTCGGGCACGTCCACCTTCTGGAAGCGCCGCGACAGGGCGTGATCCTTCTCGAAGATGCCCCGGTACTCGGTATAGGTGGTGGCGCCGATGCACTTCAGCTGCCCGTTGGCCAGGGCCGGCTTGAGCAGGTTGGAAGCGTCCAGGGTGCCGCCCGAGGCCGAGCCGGCCCCGATCAGGGTGTGAATCTCGTCGATGAAGAGGATCGAATGGGGCGTGTCCTGCAACTGCTTGAGCACGCCCTTGAGGCGCTGCTCGAAGTCACCGCGGTACTTGGTGCCGGCGAGCAGGGCGCCCATGTCCAGGGCGTAGACGTGGGCGTCGGCCAGTACCTCGGGCACCTCGCCCTCGACGATGCGCCGCGCCAGGCCTTCGGCGATGGCGGTCTTGCCCACGCCGGCCTCGCCCACCAGCAGCGGGTTGTTCTTGCGCCGCCGGCACAGGGTCTGGATGACCCGCTCCAACTCCTTGTCACGGCCGATCAGGGGGTCGATCTTGCCCTGCAACGCCTGGGCGTTGAGGTTGATGGTGTAGTTCTCCAGGGGGCCGGAACCGCCGCGCTCCTCGCCCTCACCCTCGTGCTCGGCCTCGCTCTTGGGCGAGGACGGCGACTGGGGCACCTTGGCCACGCCGTGGGAAATGAAGTTCACCACGTCGAGGCGCGAGATGTTCTGCTTCTGCAGGAAGTACACCGCGTGGGAGTCCTTCTCGCCGAAGATGGCCACCAGCACGTTGGCGCCGTTGACCTCCTTCTTGCCCGAGGACTGCACGTGCAGGATCGCCCGCTGGATGACGCGCTGAAAACCCAGGGTCGGCTGGGTGTCGATGTCGGCGTCGCCCGAGACGGTGGGCGTGTGTTCGGTGACGAAATCGGTCAGATCGCGCCGCAGTTGTTCCAGGTTGGCGCCGCAGGCCCGCAGGGCTTCCGCCGCCGAGGGGTTGTCGAGCAGGGCCAGCAGCAGGTGCTCCACGGTGATGAACTCGTGACGCTTCTGCCGGGCCTCCACGAACGCCATGTGAAGGCTGACTTCGAGTTCCTGAGCGATCATTTAATTTTCCTCCATGATGCACGCCAGCGGGTGCTGGTGCTGACGGGCGAAAGACGTGACCTGTTCCACTTTGGTCGCCGCGATGTCCCGGGGGTAGACCCCGCAGACGCCTCGTCCGTCGTTATGAACTTGGAGCATGATTCGGGTCGCTTGTTCTCGGTTGAGCGAAAAAAAACGCTCGAGAACTTCGACCACGAAGTCCATGGGGGTGAAGTCGTCGTTGAGAATGACCACTTTGTAGAGGGGGGGGGGCGAAAGGCGGGTTTTGACCGCTTCGAGGGATTCGCCGCCGGAGGAGCGTGTGCGTGTTGCCATGCAATGGATTCTAAGCGTTCGCAACGATTCTGCAACGTCGCTCGAGAGGCCCGGAAATAGGGTGCAAAAAATGCTTGACGGATAGCGAGAAACCATCGTACAAAAGCGCTGGTGTTCGATTCTATGCGGGTCCCGGGGGGTTTTGGCTATCCCGTTTCGCACCGGCAGCGCCCACCGCTGACGGGAATCAGACATTAAGTGGGCACACGGGGATTAATAAATAAACCCGGGGCTTTTGAGTATTGAGTAGAAAGGAAGTTGTAAAAATGGCAACTGGTACCGTTAAGTGGTTCAACGATGCTAAGGGCTTCGGGTTCATCACTCCGGACGACGGCGGCGAGGATCTGTTTGCTCACTTCTCGGCGATCACCATGAATGGTTTCAAGACGCTGAAGGAGGGGGAGAAGGTGTCCTTCGATGTGACCCAGGGTCCGAAGGGCAAGCAAGCTTCCAACATCCAGCGCGCCTAATCCCTTAGGCGAGCAGGAAGACAAAGGCCCGTCAGTCGCAAGACTGGCGGGCCTTTGTCGTTGTCGGGCTGCGTATGGGGGCGCGGGGCGTGGAATTAGGCGCTTTCCGCCTGCCAGTGGCCGGATTTTCCGCCGGCTTTTTCCAGCAGGCGCAGGGACTCGATGGCCATGCCCCGATCCGCCGCCTTGCACATGTCGTAGATGGTGAGCAGGCCGACGCTGGCGGCGGTGAGTGCCTCCATTTCCACCCCGGTACGGCCGGTGCATTCGGCGGTGGCGGTGCAGGTGACGGTGCTGGCGGCGTCGTCCAGGGCGAACTCCACCGCCACCCGGGTCAGGGCGATGGGGTGGCACAGGGGGATCAGGTCGGCGGTGCGCTTGGCGCCCTGGATGGCGGCAATGCGGGCGATGCCCAGCACGTCGCCCTTCTTGGCGTTGCCTTCCCGGATCAGGGCCAGGGTTTCCGGGCGCATCCGGATCGTGCCCACGGCCACGGCCCGGCGCGCCGTTTCCGTCTTGCCGCCCACGTCCACCATGTGGGCCTGGCCGGCGGCGTCGAAGTGGGTGAGGGGGGGGGCGGGCTGATCGGCCATGGCGGAATCGTCGAAAAGGAGTGTAAGCGGGGGTAAAAGCGGTCTCCCCACAAGCCACCGTCAGTCGTAGGGCAAGTCGTGCCGGGAGAGCGCTGATATTATAGCGCCCATGGTTTGCGCTCCCTCCCTACGGCGCCCCCTGGCGCTGGCTTTTGCCCTGCTGCTGGCCTTCGGGCCGAGCGGCCCGCTGCGTGCCGAAGGGCTGCCCGACCTGGGCGATGCCGCCCAGGCCGACGTTTCGCCCCAGATGGAAAAGAAGGTCGGTGAACAGATCTTCAACGACATCCGCCGCGACCCGGATTACCTCAACGATCCGGAGATCACCGACTACCTGAACCGGATCGGCGGGCGGCTGACGGCGGCCAGCCCGGACCCGGCCTTCGGCTATACCTTCTTCGCCCTCAAGGACCCCACGATCAACGCCTTCGCCACCTTCGGCGGCTACGTGGGCGTCAATACCGGGCTGCTCACCGCCGCCCAGACCGAGTCCGAACTGGCCGGGGTGCTGGCCCACGAAATTTCCCACGTCACCCAGCACCACCTAGCCCGGGGCATCGCCAAGGACAAGCAGACCTCGATCGCCTCCATGGTGGCCCTGGCCCTGGGCATCCTGGCAGCCCGTTCCAACACCCAGGTGGCTGGCGCCGCCATGGTGTCCGCCCAGGCCGGCGCCATCCAGTCGTCCCTGGCCTTTTCCCGGGAGTTCGAGCGGGAGGCGGACCGGATCGGCTTCCAGACCATGCAGAAGGCCGGCTTCGACCCTCACGGCATGGCCGACTTCTTCGCCCGCCTGCAACAGGCCACCCGGCTCTACGAAAACAACGCCCCGGCCTACCTGCGCACCCACCCCCTGACGGTGGAGCGGATCGCCGACATGCAGAACCGGGTGCAGAACCTGCCCTACCGGCAGGTCACCGACAGCCCCGACTTCCAGTTGGTGCGGGCCAAGGTGCGCTCCATGGACGGCACCCCCAAGGAGGCGGTGGCCTATTTCGAGCAGTTGCTGCGCGAACACAAGTACGTCAGCGAATCCGCCGCCCACCTGGGTCTGGCCCGGGCCGCCCTGCGCGCCAACGACACGGCCCTGGCCGAGCGGGAGTTGCAGGTCCTGCGCCGGGCCAAGCTCAATTCGGCCATGGTCGAGAGCCTGGCGGCGGAAATCCGCATGGCCGCCGGCGACAAGGCCGGCGCCGAGGCCGCCTACCGGGACGGCCTGAAGCGCTTCCCCTTCGCCCGGGGGCTGATCTACGGGCTGGGCGACACCCTCTACGCCACCAACCGTTTCACCGATGCGGCGGCCTTTGCCGAGAACCAGATCCAGACCTATCCCCAGGACCCATCCTTCTACTTCCTGCTGGCCAAGAGCCAGGCCGCCCTGGGCCGCCAGCTCGCCCAGCACCGGGCCCTGGCCGAGGCCTACGCCTTGCAGGGGCAGACCGCCCAGGCGGTGGAGCAGCTCACCCTGGCCCAGCGCGCCGGCGACGGCAACTTCTACGACCAGTCGGTGGTGGAAGCCCGGCTCAAGGAGCTGAAGGCCCGGTTGGCGGAGGAAAAACGGCGCTGACCCGCCCCTGACGCCGGCCATGGATGGAGTAGAATGGTCGGCGCTGCGGTGCCCCGCCCCGGGCCGCTTGGTTGCTTGATCGCTGGGGAGCGGGGGATTCGCAGGCCGTGCCGGCGGCTCGCTCCGATGCCGCTTCTGCCCGATCCCGCCTCTTTCCTGCACGACGCCATGACCACTCCTGCCTTCGACCGCGAGCTCGACGTAAAGGGCCTCAACTGCCCCCTGCCCATCCTCCGCACCAAGAAAACCCTGGCGGAGATGAGTTCGGGCCAAGTGCTCAAGGTGCTCGCCACCGACCCGGGGTCGGTCAAGGACTTCCAGGCCTTCGCCCGGCAGACCGGCAACGAGTTGCTCGGCAGCGACGAAGACAGCCAGGTCTTCTCCTTCTTCCTCAAGCGCAAGTAAGCCTTTAGCCTCAAGCCCCGCTTGGGGCCTGCGGCCCCAGGGCCGTTCCATCGCCGTGGCCGCAGACGCTTTCCCTTTTCTTCCCCTGCCCGACGCCCCGCTTCCTGGGGCGTTCGCCCTGCTCGACGACGGGGCCGGTGGCGCCTGGTACTGCCATGGCCTGGTAGCCGCTTGTACCGTGGACGGCCCCGCCGCCTGGGAGGCGACCCTGGACCGGGTTGCCGCCTGGAATGACGCCGGCCATACGGTGGTCGCCGCCCTGGGCTATGAGCTGGGACTGGCCCTGGAACCGGCCGTGGGCGTGGTGCCGCCGTCCGGCCCCCTGGCCCGCTTCTGGTGCTTCGAGAGCCGCGACCACCTGGACGGAACGGCGCGCCAGGCTTGGCTTTCCGCGTGGCAGTCGTCAAACCCCGCGTGGATAGGCGATCTCCAGCCTGCCATGGCGGAGATGCCCTATCGGCGCGGGGTTCAGCGCATCCGCGATTACATCGCCGCCGGCGATTGCTACCAGGTCAATTTCACCTTCCCCGTCACCGGCCGCTGCATCGGCCATCCCCTGCGTCTCTACGCCGACCTGTGCGCCCGCCAGCCGGTGGGCTGCGGCGGCGTGGTGATGCACGACGAGGGCGCCATCCTGTCGCTGTCGCCGGAGCTGTTCCTCGAACGCCAGGGCGCCCGGCTCGTCTCCCGGCCGATGAAGGGCACCGCCCCGCGGGGCGCCACGCCGGCCGAGGACGCGGCGGCCCGGGCGGCCCTGGCCGCCTCCGCCAAGGACCGGGCCGAGAACGTGATGATCGTGGACCTGATCCGCAACGACCTGGCCCGGGTGGCGGAAACGGGATCGGTGACGGTGGAGCGCCTGTTCGACGTCGAGCTCTACCCGACAGTGTTGCAGATGACCTCCACCGTGGCGGCGACCCTGCGCCCCGACGCCGGGCTGGCGGAGATCCTGGCGGCCCTCTTTCCCTGCGGCTCGATCACTGGCGCCCCCAAGGTGCGGGCCATGCAGATCGTCACCGAACTGGAGGGGGAGCCCCGGGGGCTGTACACCGGCAGCCTGGGCTGGATCGCGCCGGGGGGCGACTTCCGCTTCAACGTGGCCATCCGCACCGTCGAGCTGGCCCGGGACGGCACCCTGCGCCTGGGGGTGGGCAGCGGCATCACCTATGGCTCCGATCCGGCGGCGGAATACCGGGAGTGCCTGCTCAAGGCCCGCTTTCTCACCGATGTCGCCGTCGCAGGGGATGTGGCCCAGGCGCCGCGTCTGATCGAAACCCTGCGCCTGGAGGTGGATGCCGGCGGTGCCCGCTACCCCCGGCTGGACGGCCACCGGGCCCGGCTGACCCGCTCGGCGGCAGCTCTCGGTTTCGCCTGCGACTGGCTGGCCGTAGCGCGGGCACTGGAACAGGCCGGGGCGGATGCTCGCCGCGAATGGGCGCAAGCCGGCCAGGCCGGCGGCCCCCCTACCGCCTGGCGGGTGCGCCTGACCCTGGGCCGGAGCGGCGATGTGGAAATCGCCCGGGCGCCCCTCGACCCCTTGCCCGCCGGCCCCCTGGCCTTGCTGCCGGCGGCCGAGCCACTGGATTCCCGGGACGGCTGGCTGGCCCACAAGACCACCGTGCGCGGCCGCTACGACCGGGCCCTGACCGGCCTGGCCGCCACGCCGGAAGTCTTCGACGTGCTCTACTGCAACGAGCGCGGCGAAGTGGCCGAAGGGGCGCGCAGCACCCTGTTCGCCCGCATCGATGGCTGCCTGCTGACCCCGCCCCTGGCCTGCGGGGTGTTGCCCGGGGTGCTGCGCGCCGAGTTGCTGGCCCGGGGCGCGGCCGAGGAAGCCATACTGACCCCCGCCGACCTGCAACGCGCCGAGGCCCTCTATTGCGGCAACGCCCTGCGCGGGCTGGTACCGGTGCACCTGCGGGATTGATGCGGCGCCCGGGGCGCGCACTGCCCGCCGGGTGCCTGTGACACGGAATGAAAAAGCCGCCCGAAGGCGGCTTTTTCATTGGCGTTGCCGGCAGTACCGGCACCGGGGCTCCGGATCAGCCGCCCAGCTTGGCCAGTTGCGGCTTGAGCTGCTCCAGGGTGGCAGAGAAATCGGCCAGGCGCTTCTTCTCCTGATCCACCACCGCCGCCGGGGCCCGGGCGACGAAGCTCTCGTTACCGAGCTTGGCCGAGGCCCGGGAAATCTCGCCTTCGAGGCGGGCGATTTCCTTGGACAGGCGTTCCTTCTCGGCGGTCACGTCGATCTCCACCTGAAGCATCAGACGGGTTTCGCCGGCCACGGCCACCGGGGCCAGGCTGTCGGCGGGCAGGTCGTCCACCACGCTGATCTCGGAGAGGCGTGCCAGGGCAGCCAGGTAGGGCAGGTGCGGCGCCAGCTCGGCAGCATCGCCGGCCACCACCAGGGGCGCCTTCACCGACGGGGAGATGGTCATCTCGCCGCGCAGGTTGCGGCAGGCCGACACCAGGGCCTTGAGGCGCTCCACCTTGGCCTCGGATTCCGGGTCGATGCGGGCCGGGTTGGCCTCCGGATAGGGGGCGAGCATGATCGACGGGTGGGTCTTGCGCCCGGCGATGGGGGCCACGGTCTGCCACAGCTCTTCGGTGATGAAGGGCAGCAGCGGGTGGGCCAGGCGCAGGATGGTTTCCAGCACCCGCACCAGGGTGCGCCGGGCGCCCCGGGCCAGGGCGTCGTCGCTGCCGTTGATCTGCACCTTGGCCAGTTCCACGTACCAGTCGCAGAACTCGTCCCAGACGAAGCGGTAGATGGCCTGGGCAAGCAGGTCAAAACGGTAGTCGGTGAAATACTGGGCGACTTCCGCTTCCAGGCGTTGCAGCTGGCTGACGATCCAGCGGTCGGCGAAGCTGAACTGGAGCGGTGCGGCGCCCGGGGTGGCCGGGCAGGAGCCGTCGGCGGCCTGGCTGTGTTCGAGGGCCAGGTCGTGGCCTTCCACGTTCATCAGCACGAAGCGGGTAGCGTTCCACAGCTTGTTGCAGAAGTTGCGGTAGCCCTCGCAGCGGTTCAGGTCGAACTTGATGTCGCGGCCCGGGCTGGCCAGGCTGGCGAAGGTGAAGCGCAGGGCGTCGGTGCCGAAGGCGGGGATGCCGTCGGGGAATTCCTTGCGGGTCTTCTTCTCGATCTGGGCGGCCTGCTTGGGGTTCATCAGGCCGAAGGTGCGCTTCTTGACCAGGTCTTCGATGCCGATGCCGTCGATCAGGTCGATGGGGTCGAGCACGTTGCCCTTGGACTTGGACATCTTCTGCCCTTCGCCGTCCCGGATCAGGCCGTGCACATAGACGTGCTTGAAGGGGATCTTGCCGGTGATGTGCTTGGTCATCATGACCATGCGCGCCACCCAGAAGAAGATGATGTCGAAGCCCGTGACCAGCACGGAGGAGGGCAGGTACAGATCCAGGGCCGGGTTGGACTTGGCCGGGTACTCGGGCGTCCAGTCCAGGGTGGAGAAGGGCCACAGGGCGGAGGAGTACCAGGTGTCGAGCACGTCCGCATCCCGGGTCAGCTGGCCGGCGTAACCGGCGGCATCGGCCTGGGCCCGGGCTTCCTCTTCATTGTGGGCGACGAAGACTTCGCCGTTCACGCCGTACCAGGCGGGAATCTGGTGGCCCCACCACAGCTGGCGGGAGATGCACCAGTCCTGGATGTTGTTGAGCCACTGGTTATAGGTGTTCACCCAGTTTTCCGGGTAGAACTTGATCTCGCCGGACTGGACCACGTCCAGGGCCTTCTCGGTGATGGACTTGCCGTCCTCGCCCGGCTTGCTCATGGCGACGAACCACTGGTCGGTGAGCATGGGCTCGATGACTACGCCGGTACGGTCGCCGCGGGGCACCTTGAGCTTGTGCTTGTCGGTCTTTTCCAGGATGCCCAGGGCTTCCAGGTCTTCCACCACCACCTTGCGCGCGTCGAAACGGTCCAGGCCCCGGTACTTCTCGGGGGCGTGGTCGTTGATCTTGCCGTCCAGGGTGAGGATAGAGATGAGGGGCAGGTTGTGGCGCTGGCCCACGGCGTAGTCGTTGAAGTCGTGAGCCGGGGTGACCTTGACCACGCCGGTGCCGAATTCCATGTCTACGTAGGCGTCGGCGATGACCGGAATTTCCCGGTCGGTGAGGGGCAGCTTCACCATCTTGCCGATGAGGTGCTTGTAGCGCTCATCCTCGGGGTGGACCATGACGGCAGTATCGCCCACCATGGTCTCGGGCCGGGTGGTGGCCACGGTCAGGGTGGCACTGCCGTCCGCCAGGGGGTAGCGGATGTGCCACATGAAACCGTCTTCCTCTTCTTGCACCACTTCCAGGTCGGAGACGGCGGTGTGCAGCTTCGGGTCCCAGTTCACCAGGCGCTTGCCGCGGTAAATCAGGCCTTCCTTGTAGAGGCGGACGAAGGATTCGGTGACGATCTTGTTGAGGCCGGCGTCCATGGTGAAGCGTTCCCGCTTCCAGTCCGGGCTGGTGCCCAGGCGGCGCATCTGGCGGGTGATGGTGCCGCCGGAGTATTCCTTCCACTCCCACACCTTCTCCAGAAACTTCTCCCGGCCCAGGTCGTGGCGGGAAATGCCCTGGGCGTCCAGCTGGCGCTCCACCACGATCTGGGTGGCGATGCCGGCGTGGTCGGTGCCCGGCTGCCACAGGGTGTTGCGACCCTTCATCCGGTAGTAGCGGGTGAGGGCATCCATGATGGTCTGGTTGAAGCCGTGGCCCATGTGCAGGGTGCCGGTGACATTGGGCGGCGGCAGCAGGATGCAGAAGGACTGGTCGGCGGGCTTGGAGGTGTCCAGGCCGGCGGCGAAATAGCCGCTTTCTTCCCAGGCGGGGTACCAGCGGCCTTCGATGGCGGCGGGTTCAAAGCTCTTGGCGAGTTCCATGGCGAACGGTGGCGAGACTGGATGGAGGCGAAGGCGGATGCGGGCGCATCCGGATCGATGGATCGATAGAAGGCCGGCCCGGCGGCGGAGTGCGGAAAGGCAGGCCGGGCGCTGGCGGAAAACCGGAAATTATACCCGACCGGAGCCGGCCCTCCCGGCGGTGTGCCGTGGGGGCGGCTTGCCGCGATTCAGGCTGGGTGTCGCGCCGTGAAGGAGGCGGTGGCTCAGGCCACGATTCAGGCCGGATGGTCCCCGTCGGGCAGGGGCGGGGTGGCGTGGAGCAGGTCGGCCAGGGCGCCTTCGATGGCCGCCTGGGTGGCGGCTTCGATGCGCTGGCGCAGCACGGCCTGGGCGGCCTCCTGGGCCTCGGCGACGATGTCGGGCAGGGCGGCGGTGAGGCGGGCTTCCAGGGCCCGGGCCAGGTCGGCGGACAGGGGGGTGACCAGGGAGACAGGCGGGCCTTCCTCGCTGCCGGTAGGACGGGGCGGGGCGCCCGCGGCCACGAAAGGTGGCAGCGTTTCCAGGAGGGAAGCGCGAACCTCGGGTGTGGGCTGGGCAGGCAGCGTGGAATCTTCGGCCGGCAGAGCTAGGAGAGGTGCGGGCGGTTCCGTCGCTGCCGTCGTGTCGGATTCGGGCGCAGGTTCGGCCGCGGCGACGTTCACCACCTCGGTCAGCAGGGGGAAGTCTTCGTCGTCGTTGGCGGCCGCCTGGGGCTCGTTGGCGGCTTCCACGGGCGGGGCCACGGGAGCGATGGCGACGAAGCGGCGCCGCTTGGGGGCGTTGTCGTCGCCGCCGCCGGGCGGGGAAGGGAAGGAGGTCACGGTCAGGGCTCGGGTGCGGGGGAAGGGCGTGCCGGCCGTCAGTGGGCCCGTTGCCCCAGGTCGTGGAAGCTTACCGAGCAGCCGGCCTGCTTGTAGTGGCCGACCCGTTCCCGGCCGGGCAGCCGTTCGGCCTCGTCCTGGCCGATGATCTCGAGGATGCGCTCGAAGCGCTCGTAGCCCTCGGGTACCGCGGCGCCCAGGTTGAGCAGCAGCGGCGTGCCGAGGCCGGGAGGCAGCTCGTCCAGGTGGCGGGCGATCAGGACCGGGGTTTCGCCGGCCAGGGGGGAGTCGGCCCGGCAGTGGGGGGTGAAGGACAGGGCCGGCAGGGACCATAGCTGCCGGTCGAAGGCCTGGGCGATCCGCTCGTCCGGGGCCACCACCACCAGCGGCTGGCGGCTGGCGAAGCTCTTGTGGGCGAGCTTCACCGCCACCAGTAGGCGGTCCGGGACGTTGTGGTAGAAATCCACCCGGGGCGTGACCATGGCGGGCTCAGTCGATCTTGCCGGCCCGCTTGAGCAGGAAGTGGGCGAGCAGGGGCACCGGGCGGCCGGTGGCGCCCTTGTCGGCGCCGGATTTCCAGGCGGTGCCGGCGATGTCCAGGTGGGCCCAGTCGTACTTCTTGGTGAAGCGGGACAGGAAGCAGGCGGCGGTGATCGAGCCGGCGGCGCGGCCGCCGATGTTGGCCATGTCGGCGAAGGGGCTCTTCAGTTGTTCCTGGTAGTCGTCCCACAGGGGCATGTGCCAGGCCCGGTCGAAGGCTTCCTCGCCGGAGGTGAGCAGTTCCCGGGCCAGGGTCTCGTTGTTGGCGAACAGGCCGCTGGCGACGTGGCCCAGGGCGATCACGCAGGCGCCGGTGAGGGTGGCCACGTCCACCACCACCTCGGGCTCGAAGCGCTCGGCGTAGGTCAGGGCGTCGCACAGCACCAGGCGCCCCTCGGCGTCGGTGTTGAGGATTTCGACGGTCTGGCCGGACAGGGAAGTGACGATGTCGCCAGGCTTGCTGGCGGCGCCGCCGGGCATGTTCTCGCTGGCCGGCACCAGGGTCACCAGATTGATGGGCAGCTTCATCATGGCGGCGGCGCGGATGGTGCCGAGCACGCTGGCGGCGCCGCACATGTCGTACTTCATCTCGTCCATCTCGGGGGCAGGCTTGAGCGAGATGCCCCCGGTGTCGAAGGTGATGCCCTTGCCGACCAGCACCACGGGTTTCTGGCTGGCGTCGGCGCCCTTGTGCTGCAGGACGATGAACTTGGGCGGCTGGTGGCTGCCCCGGGCCACGGAGAGGAGGGCGCCCATGCCCAGGGTCTCCAGGTCGGCCCGTTCCAGCACCTGACATTCCAGGCCCAGGTCCTTGCTCATTTCCAGGGCCTGTTCGGCCAGGTAGGTGGGGGTGCACACGTTGCCGGGCAGGTTGCCCAGGTTCTTGGCGAAGGACACGCCGTCGGCGATGGCCAGGCCCTGGGCCAGGGCTTCCTCGGCGGGGGCCAGTTCGTTGCGCCGCTCCACGGCGAAGGTGAGCTTGCGCAGGGGGCGGCGGACCTCGTCCTTCTTGCTCTTGAAGCGGTCGAAGCGGTAGACGGTTTCCTGGGCCACCAGGGCGGCCTGGCGGATGCGCCAGCCCACGTCGCGGCGCTTGACGCCGGTTTCGGTGAGGAACACCACCCCGTCGAAGGAACCCGTCTCGTTGAGGGTTTTGACGGCGGCGCGCAGGGCCGAGCAGTATTCCTTCTCGCGGAATTCCTTTTCCTTGCCCAGGCCGACCAGCAGGACCCGGTCGCACAGGGTGCCGGGAACGTTGTGCAGCAGCAGGGTGGAGCCGAGCTTTCCTTCCATGTCGCCCCGCCGGATGATGTCCGACAGGTAGCCGCGGGCCGCATTGTCAATGAGTTCGGCAGGAAGCGTCAGCTTGCGGGGTTCAAAAACACCGACCACCACACAGGCGCTGCGCTGTTTTTCCGGGCTGCCGCTTTTTATGCTAAATTCCATGACCTGCTCCTTACGGGGCGAATTTTCACAAATTCGGCGAAAATTTCATTATCGCCACCTTTTTCCGCAAAAGTCAAAGCATGGTGTTCGCGCGCGCCGCCCGGCGTGAGTTCGGTCAGAACGCGGCAGCCATTTTCGTGGCGCTGTTCGCGATTCTCATCACCACCCAGTTGATCCGCCTGCTCGGCCAGGCGGCGGGAGGCAAGATTGCGCCTTCCGCAGTGGCGGCGCTGATGGGCTTCGGCGCCCTGTCCTATCTGCATGTCCTCCTGTCGCTGACGGTCTTCATCGCCATCTTGATGGCGGTTTCGCGTAGTTATCGCGATTCCGAGATGGTGGTGTGGTTTTCCTCCGGTCATTCCTTGGCCGGCTGGATTCGGCCGGTGGCCTTGTTCATCTTTCCCCTGGTGGTGCTGGTGGCGATCACCGCCCTCTTCCTCACCCCCTGGTCCTTGACCCAGAGCGCCGACTACCGGCAGAAGGTGTCCGACCGTCAGGAGGCGGAGCAGGTCTCGCCCGGCGCCTTCCATGAAATCCGTTCCGGCAGCACGGTGGTCTTCGTCGAATCCCTGGGCGAGAACGAGGCGAACATCGGCCAGGTATTCGTCGCCTCCTTGCAGCACGGCCGCCAGGGGGTGATGGTGGCTCGCCAGGGGCATCAGGAATACGCCCCCAACGGCGACCGCTTCGTGGTCCTGGAGAACGGCCGGCGCTACGACGTGGAGCCCGGCGCCGCCGACGCCCGGGTGCTGGACTTCCAGCGCTACGCGGTGCGCATCGAGACTCGCGAGTCCCGGGGGGTGGAGCAGACCCCGTCGCGGGCCTTCATCACCGATCTGGTGCGCCAGCGCGGCAAGGACAACGATGCCGAGCTGTTCTGGCGCCTGTCCCAGCCCCTGTCGATGCTGGTGCTGGCGTTCCTGGCCGTGCCTCTGGGCTACGTCAATCCCCGGGCCGGGCGCTCGGCCAACATGCTCCTGGCGCTGCTCACCTTCGCCATCTATCTCAACCTGAACTCCATCGTTCAGGCCTGGGTGGGGCAGGGCAAGATCGGTCTGTTCCCGGCGCTGCTGGCGCTCCACGGCGGCATGGCCCTGTTCATTCCGGTTCTGTTCTACCGCCGCATCGCGGTCAAACCCTTGCTGCGCTTCCGGTCATGATCCACCGTCGTCACATCCAGCGCGAGGTGGTCGCGGCCAGCCTCCTGATCCTGGCCGGGTTCATCGCCCTGTTCGGCTTCTTCGACCTGCTCGGCGAGCTGCGCGACGTGGGCAAGGGCAGCTACCGGCTGACCCAGGCGGTGTTCTACACCCTGCTGATCCTGCCGGGGCGCATCTATGAACTGATGCCGGTGGCGGTGCTGATCGGCACCCTCTACGCCCTGTCCACCCTGGCGCGCCATTCCGAGATCACCGTGCTGCGGGCCTCGGGCCTGTCCACCTGGCGCCTGCTGGTGGTGCTGTTCCGTGCGGCGGCCTGGTTCGCCCTGGCGGCCTTCCTCATCGGCGAAGTCGTCGCTCCCGCCTCGGAACAGGCGGCCAAGACCCTGCGGGTCAAGGCGATCAGCGGCGTGGTGGCCCAGGATTTCCGTTCCGGCCTGTGGGTCAAGGACGGTCCCAATTTCGTGAACGTCAAGCAGGTGATGCCGGATGGCGAGCTGCGCGGCGTGCGCATCTATCAGTTCGACCCCGAATTGCGCCTGGTGGCGGTGAGCGATGCCGAGACCGGTACCTACCTGGACGGTGGCAATCCGGACGGCAACTGGCGCCTCGACCAGGTCGTCAGCACCCGCTTCGAGGGCGAGCGAGCAACGGTGGACAAGCGTCCCGAGCTTTTCTGGCGTTCGGCCCTCTCGCCGGAAATCCTCACCGTCCTGCTGGTGGACCCGGACCGCATGTCGGTGCTCAGCCTGGTGACCTACATCCGCCACCAGGCAGAAAACAAGCTGCGCACCGACGCCTACGAGATCGCGCTGTGGAAGAAGCTGGCCTACCCTTTCGCCTCGCTGGTGATGGTCGCCCTGGCGCTGCCCTTCGGCTACACCCACAGCCGGGTCAGCGGTGTGGCACTCAAGCTCTTCGGCGGCGTCATGCTCGGCGTGTTCTTCCACATGCTCAACGGCCTGTTCTCCAGCCTGGGAGTGATCAACAGCTGGCCGCCCCTGGCCAGCGCCTTCGCGCCGACGATCCTGTTCATGTTCGCTGCCGGCGCCATGTTGTGGTGGGTGGAGCGGCGCTAGCTGCGCTTCGCTAGGGTCGAATCCATGAAAAAAGCGCCCTGATGGGCGCTTTTTTCATGGGCAGTGTCTTGCGGTGTCTTGGATTTAGCGCGGCAGGGCAACGATCCGGGTGCCGGCCAGGCGATCGTGGAGGAATTGCCGGTCCCGGTCGAACAGGCTCCAGAGCAGGCCGACGCCAAGCAGGGTGCTGGGCCAGGCGACCAGGTAGCGGATCATGCCCTGGAACGGGGTCACCGGGCGGCCCCGGGCGTCCTCCAGGCGCAAGCGCCAGGTCTTCATGGCCAGGGTCTGGCCGCCGTGCAGCCAGAACCACAGGAAGTAGAGGGCCAGTAGCAGGAACAGATGGGTCCAGAGGATGCCTGGGCTGGCCAGCCGGTGCAGCAGGGCGCCGATCAGCAGGTGGGGGGTGAGGAAGCCGACGGCGATGACGCCTGCCAGCAGCAGGCTTTCGTAGACCATGGCCAGCAGCCGGCGGGAGAGGGGGGCTGCTGGATGACGGGGTGCAGAGGTGGGGGCGGGGCGGTCGGGGGTGGTCAAGGGGTGGGCGGGGAAAGTTGGTTCCACAAGGATTTTATCGAACCTTCCTGGGCCGCGGGGGAGTTGGAGGCGGGTTGCTGTTGTGCCGGCGCTTCGGGATTGGCGGGGACGGTGGGGGGCGTTGCCGCTGCCGTGCTGGTCCCGGCCGCGGGGGCGGGGACGGCAATGCGCGGCGGCGTGGTTGCCCCCGGGCTGCCGGGGCGCCGCGGCAGGGCGGAATTGCTCTTGGCGGCGTTGGCCTGCTTGGCCTTGGCGGCCTGGGTCAGGCGCTCCCGTTCCTCTTCGGGCAGGTTTTCGTATTCCTGCCATTTTTGCAGCATCGCTTCCCGCTTTTCCGGCGGCAGGCGGCTCAGGGTGGCGAACTTGCTGCGGGCGTCGCGCCGCTCCTGGGGCGTCAGTTCAACCCAGGCGCGCATGCGGGCCTGGATGCGCTCCTGTTCTTCGGCCGGCAGGCGGCTGTAGCGCTCGGCGATGCCCAGCCATTTCTTGCGCCGCACGTTGTCCATCTTGTCCCACTCGTTGGCGAGGGGGGCCAGGATGCGGTGCTGCGCGGCGCTCAGGTGGGCCCAGTCGGGCTGGCTGGGCGTGACGACGCGCGCCGCCGGGGAGGCGTTGACCACAGTGGGCACGCCGGAAGCCGGCATCGGGGCCGGTGCTTCCCGGTGGCGGCTGCCCCATACCGCCAGGCCGGCCACGCCGGCGGCGATACAGGCGCCGACGATTACTGCTCGCTTGCGCTGCTGCCGTGGAGCCATGCGTCGAAGCCTTTGTCGAGGTAGGCGTTCACGGGCAGGTCGGCGGACAGCAGGGCGCTATCCACGTCTTCCAGGTCGCTCAGGGAATTCTGCGCCTGCCAGTAGAAGCCGGTGGCCAGGACGAGCAGAAGCACCACCGCCGCCAGCCAGGGGGTGAGGTGGGCCCGGCTGTCGTGGAACACGCCGGCCAGGCCGGCAAAGCGGCCCACGCGGACGGTGACCCGCTTCTGGCGGGCCAGGGCCTGGTGGCGGGCAGCGCTCAGGCGGGCCGAGGTGCTCGAATCGAGCTGACGCAGCCCGGCGTCCAGCGTCAGGGCGACGCTGCGGGCGAATTGCGTTTCGTTCATAGGGAAATTCCTTTGGCCTTGAGTGCCGCCGCCAGGGTGTGGGTGGCACGGGAACAGTGGGTTTTCACGCTTCCTTCGGAGCAGCCCATGGCGGCAGCGGTTTCGGCAACATCCAACTCCTCCCAGTAACGCATGAGGAAGGCTTCCCGTTGACGTGGCGGCAGCTTGGCGAGTTCGCTTTCGATGATGGCGATGATCTGTCCTTGCGTGAAGCGGGTTTCCGGGGTCTCCAGGTTGCTGGCGCCGTCGTTGCCGCCGATGATTTCCAGGGGGTCGGCGGTTTCGTCGTCGTCCGGGGCAAGGGAGGAGAGTAGGGTGGTCCAGGTGCTGCGCACCTTGCTGCGGCGGAAATAGTCGCGGATGGCGTTCTGCAGGATGCGCTGGAAGAGCATGGGCAGCTCTTCGGCGGGGCGGTCGCCATAGCTTTCGGCCAGCTTGAGCATGGCGTCCTGGACGAGGTCGAGGGAGGTCTCCTCGTTCTGCGTGGTGAAGATGGCCTGCTTGAAGGCGCGCCGCTCCACCGATGCGAGAAAGTCGGACAGTTCCTGTGGGGTGGCCAGAATGTACCTCGGGATTGCGGGCGGTGGGGGTGGGGCGGGGGCGGCGAAGGGGGCATCCGGCGGCTGCCGGGCAGTGTTTTTCGGCCCCCCGTAAGCCTTGACCAATCGCGGGGGAGTCAGTAATTTAGCGGACTTTTCCGCCCTTGCCGAGCGCATTTGCGCCGGATGCGGGCGAAGCGGGAATCTGCGCGGACCGGGCTTGCCAGCCGTGCGCCGGAGGCCCGTTCCTGACGCTTCGGAACGCGTCGCGCATTGGCGCGGCGGCGATCCGGGCGGCGGCCGGGAAACCTGCGCCCCTAGGCGCTTTCCGGCTTCAGGCCAGGCCGTGCGCGGCGTGGGTGCGGATGACGCTCCCGGCGGCGCGCGGCGAACAAAACACAGGCAACAGGCACTCAGGGCCACTGCAATGCACATCACCGGCGCGGAAATTGTAATCAGGTGCCTCCAGGAAGAAAAGGTCGAGCATGTGTTCGGCTACCCTGGCGGCGCGGTGCTCCACCTCTACGACGCACTCTTTCAGCAGGATCAGGTCAAGCACATCCTGGTGCGTCACGAACAGGCGGCGGTCCATGCCGCCGATGCCTATTCCCGCTGTTCCCAGAAGGTCGGCGTGGCCCTGGTGACTTCGGGCCCCGGCGCGACCAACGCGGTGACCGGCATCGCCACCGCCTACATGGATTCGATTCCCCTGGTGATCATTTCCGGCCAGGTGCCTACCGCCGCCATCGGCCTGGACGCCTTCCAGGAAGTGGACACCGTCGGTATCACCCGGCCCTGCGTCAAGCACAACTTCCTGGTGAAGGACGTGCGCGACATCGCCGACACCATCAAGAAGGCCTTCTATCTGGCCCGCACCGGCCGACCCGGCCCGGTGCTGGTGGACATTCCCAAGGACATCTCCGCCCAGAGCGCCGACTTCGAATACCCGAAGACGGTGCAGATGCGCTCCTACAACCCCATCGTCAAGGGGCACCTGGGCCAGATTCGCAAGGCCGCCCAGCTGCTGCTCGAAGCCAAGCGGCCGATGATCTACGTGGGCGGCGGGGTGATCCTGTCCGACGCCGCGACCAAGCTCACCGCCCTGGCCAAGCGCCTCGGTTTCCCGGTGACCCAGACCCTGATGGGGCTGGGCTCCTTCCCGGCCTCCGACGCCCAGAACCTGGGCATGCTCGGCATGCACGGCACCTACGAGGCCAACATGGCCATGCAGCACTGCGACGTGCTGCTCGCCGTGGGCGCCCGCTTCGACGACCGGGTGATCGGCAATCCGGGCCATTTCTCCCAGGTGCCGCGCAAGATCGTGCACATCGACATCGACCCCTCGTCGATCTCCAAGCGGGTCAAGGTGGACGTGCCCATCGTCGGCAACGTGCCGGACGTGCTCGACGAACTGGTCAAGATCCTCGACGAGCAGGACAAGGCCGGGGCCAAGGCCGATCCCGCCGTGGCCGAGTGGTGGAAGACCATCGCCGAGTGGCGCGCCCGGGATTGCATGAGCTACAAGGCCAACGGCCCGGCGATCATGCCCCAGTCGGTGATCCAGGCCCTGCACCAGGTCACCGGCGGCGACGCCTTTGTCACCTCCGACGTGGGCCAGCACCAGATGTGGGCGGCCCAGTACTACAAATTCGACAAGCCGCGGCGCTGGATCAACTCCGGCGGCCTGGGCACCATGGGTGTGGGCCTGCCCTACGCCATGGGCGTCTCCTTCGCCCACCCAGGCGCCACGGTTGCCTGCGTCACCGGCGAAGCCTCGATCCAGATGAATATCCAGGAGCTGTCCACCTGCAAGCAGTTCCGCCTGCCGATCAAGGTGGTGAACCTCAACAACCGCTACCTGGGCATGGTCCGCCAGTGGCAGGAGATGTTCCACGGCAGCCGCTACTCTGAGTCCTACATGGATTCTCTGCCCGACTTCGTCAAGCTGGCTGAGGCCTATGGCCACGTCGGCCTGCGTGTCGAGCGGCCGGAAGACCTGATGCCGGCCATGGAGCTGGCTTTCTCCGACAAGCACAAGAACGACTTCGTCTTCCTCGACGTGCTTACCGACCAGACCGCCAACGTGTTCCCCATGATCGCCGCGGGCAAGGGCCTGTCGGAAATGATCCTGGCCGAGGACCTGTAAGGGGAACCCCATGCGACACATCATTTCCATTCTGCTGGAAAACGAAGCCGGGGCCCTGTCCCGGGTGGCCGGGCTGTTCTCTGCCCGGGCCTACAACATCGAATCCCTGACGGTGGCGCCGACGGAAGATCCGTCCCTGTCGCGCATGACCATCGTCACGTCCGGTTCGGACGACGTGCTCGAACAGATCACCAAGCAGCTCAACAAGCTGGTGGACGTGGTGAAAGTGGTGGATCTGTCCGAGGCCGCGCATATCGAGCGCGAGCTGATGCTCATCAAGGTCCGGGCCACCGGCAAGGACCGCGAGGAAATGAAGCGGATGGCGGACATTTTCCGCGGCCGTATCATCGACGTCACCGAATCCACCTACGTCATCGAACTGACGGGGGCGAGCTCCAAGCTCGACGCCTTCATCGAGGCCCTCGACCACGGCCTCATTCTCGAGACGGTACGCACCGGCGTCTGCGGCATCGGCCGCGGCGACCGGATTCTGAAGGTCTGATTTCGCTGTTTCTGTTTTTTCCAGCTAATCTCCCGCCAGCCGCAAGGCTGGCCTTCATCTCGCCAAGGGGTTGATATGAAAGTCTATTACGACAAGGACGCCGACCTTTCCCTGATCAAGGGCAAGAAGGTCACCATCGTGGGTTACGGTTCCCAGGGCCACGCCCACGCCCAGAACCTGAAGGATTCTGGCGTCAAGGTCACCGTCGGCCTGCGCAAGGGCGGCGCCTCCTGGGCCAAGGCCGAGAAGGCTGGCCTCAAGGTCGAAGAGATCGCCAAGGCCGTCAAGGGCGCCGACGTGGTCATGATCCTCCTGCCGGACGAGAACATCCCCGCCGTGTATTACGGCGAAGTCGAGCCGAACATCAAGAAGGGCGCCGCCCTGGCCTTCGCCCACGGCTTCAACGTGCACTACAACCAGGTCGTGCCCCGCGCCGACCTGGACGTGATCATGATCGCCCCCAAGGGCCCGGGCCATACCGTGCGCTCCGAGTACCTCAAGGGCGGCGGCGTGCCGTCCCTGATCGCCGTCTACCAGGACGTCTCCAAGAAGGCCAAGGACATCGCCCTGTCCTACGCCGCTGCCAACGGCGGCACCAAGGGTGGCGTGATCGAGACCAACTTCCGCGAAGAAACCGAAACCGACCTGTTCGGTGAGCAGGCCGTGCTCTGTGGCGGCGCCGTGGAACTGGTCAAGATGGGCTTCGAGACCCTGACCGAAGCCGGCTACGCTCCCGAAATGGCCTACTTCGAGTGCCTGCACGAGCTGAAGCTGATCGTGGACCTGATGTACGAAGGCGGCATCGCCAACATGAACTACTCCATCTCCAACAACGCGGAGTATGGCGAGTACGTGACCGGCCCCGAGGTCATCAACGAAGAGTCCCGCTACGCCATGCGCGAAGCCCTCAAGCGCATCCAGACTGGCGAATATGCCAAGATGTTCATCCTGGAAGGCAAGACCGGCTACCCGAGCATGACCGCCCGCCGCCGCCTGACCGCCGAGCATCCCATCGAGCAGGTCGGCGAAAAGCTGCGCGACATGATGCCCTGGATCAAGAAGAACAAGCTCGTCGACCAGTCCAAGAACTGATCGATGGGCATCGCGCCGCCAGGGACATCCCCGGCGGCGCCCTTGCCTTGGGCGGCGTCGGCAGCGACCCGCCCAATTCGTTTTTGTGGATATTGCAATGAACAACTACCCCCACCCCATCATCGCCCGCGAAGGCTGGCCCTTCCTTGCCGGCATCGTCGTCATCTCCGCGGTGGCCACGGCCTACGCCGGGTTTGCCTGGGCGATCCCGCTGTGGATCCTGTCGCTCTTCGTCCTCCAGTTCTTCCGCGATCCCGCCCGCGTCATCGCCGGCGGCGACAACAGCAAGACCGTGGTGGCGCCGGCCGACGGCCGCATCGTGGCGGTGGAACGGGTCCAGGACCCCTACCTGAACCGGGAGGCCCTCAAGGTTTCCGTGTTCATGAACGTCTTCAACGTCCATTCCAACCGCAGCCCGGTGGATGGCGACGTGCAGCGCAAGTGGTACAACCCGGGCGCCTTCGTCAATGCCGCTCTGGACAAGGCCTCGGTGGAAAACGAACGCTGCGCCCTGCACATCCGCACCAAGACCGGCCAGGACGTGACCTGCGTGCAGGTGGCCGGCCTGGTGGCCCGGCGCATCCTCAACTACGTGGACAGCGGCAAGGCCCTGGTCCGCGGCGAGCGCTACGGCTTCATCCGCTTCGGCTCCCGGGTGGACGTGTACCTGCCCCTGGATGCCCGGGTGAAGGCGGTCATCGGCGAAAAAGTGTATGCTTCCACCACCGTTCTTGCAGAGCTGGCCTGACCGTCCGGTCGCCGCCGCCGAATAAGATCCATGCCTGAAATCAAACCGCGCAAGACGCTGTTCAACCCCGAACTGAAGCGCCGCGGCATTTACGTCCTTCCCAACCTCTTCACCACTGCCGCGCTGTTCGCCGGCTTCTACGCCATCGTCCAGGCCATGAACGGCCAGTTCGAGCAGGCGTCCATGGCCATCTTCATCGCCATGGTGCTCGACGGCCTGGATGGCCGGGTGGCACGCCTGACCCGTACCCAGAGCGCCTTCGGCGCCGAGTACGACTCCCTCTCGGACATGGTCTCGTTCGGCGTCGCCCCGGCCCTGGTGGCCTACGAGTGGGCGCTGCGGCCCCTGGGCAAGTGGGGCTGGATCGCCGCCTTCGTCTACTGCGTCGGCGCCGCCCTGCGCCTGGCCCGCTTCAACACCACCCTGGAAGTGATCGACAAGCGCTACTTCCAGGGCCTGCCCTCGCCGGCGGCGGCGGCCCTGGTGGCGGGCTTCGTCTGGCTGATGATCGACATCGGCGTGGACGCGGCCGACCTGCGCTGGGTGGCCTTGGTGGTCACCGCCTTTGCCGGCCTGACGATGATTTCCAACTTCCGCTACTACAGCTTCAAGGACATCAACCTGCGCAAGAGCGTGCCGTTCATCGTCATCGCCGCCATCGCCCTGGGTTTTGTCCTGGTCTCCAGCTATCCGCCGGGGGTGCTGTTCGGCCTGTTCGTGGTCTACGCCCTGTCGGGTTACGTCCTGGCCGCCTGGCGCCTGCTGCGGCGCTGATCCGCAACACCCTCGCGCCGGGGCCGGCTAACGGCCTGTCCCGGCGCGGATCCTGATCCCCACCCGGCCCCGGCCGGTTGCTGGCTGCCTTCCCGGCCCGTGTGCCGCGGCGGGCAAAGCGCCTCCGGGCGTGTATTCTGTAGTTACGGTGGTCATGCTGCCACCGCCTTTCCCGCCGCCGGCGCGGGCGGCCCGTCCGTCCGCCACCGGCCTGCCGGCGGGTTCCTTCGCGGGGCGAATCCCCGTACCTTCGCAGCACCCTGCTGCCCGCCGGCTTCCGCCTGAACACCGCCCCGCCCGGGGCCGGAAGCGTTCGCTTCCGCAACCGCTCACGGAGGAGAATCCATGAACGGCGCGTTCCTGCCCCCACTGCTGGCCGATGCCTTGGCCTGGACCGAAGTGCCCGACCCGGTCATCCTGTTCGCCCTGACCCTGGTCTTCGCCGGCCTGGCCGGAGAATTCGTCTTTCGTTGGCTGCGCCTGCCGCGCATCACCGGCTATGCCCTGGTGGGCATCCTGATGGGCACCTCCGGACTGGCCGAGGACAATCCCCTGGACAGCTCCGCCCAGCGCATCGTCACCGACATCGCTCTGGGCATCCTGCTCTTCGAACTGGGCAACCGGGTGCGCCTGGGCTGGCTGTGGGCCAACCCTTGGCTGCTCGCCACCAGCCTGGCCGAGGCCGGGCTGACCGCCCTGGCGGTGCAGGCCGGCCTGGTCTGGCTCGGGGTGCCGCCCCAGGCGGCGGTGGCCGCCGGGCTGATCGCCATGTCCACCTCGCCGGCGGTGGTGATGCAGGTCACCGCCGAGATCCGCTCCCAGGGCCAGGTGACCGAGCGCCTCTACGTGCTGACGGCGCTGAACGCCATCTACGCGGTGCTGGCGATGCAGTTCCTGTCCGGCTGGTGGGCCCTGGACACGCCCCAGGAAAGCACGCGGGCCCTGCTCACCACCCTCTACCTGATTTCCGGCTCGGTGCTGATGGCCGCCTTGCTGGCCTGGGCCGTGCACCGCCTGACCCGGGCCCTGGACCTGAGCGAGGAGCCCGGCGCTGCCATCCTCTTCGGCCTCTTGCTGCTGGTCTTCGCCATGCTCCACCTGTTCGGCCTGCCGGCGGTGCTGGCGCCGCTGCTGGCCGGCATCCTGCTCAAGAACGCCGATCCCCGGCCGCGCCTGTGGCCCCGCCACTTCGGCACCGCCGGGGGCGTGCTGGTGCTGCTGCTGTTCGTCCTGGGGGGCGCCAGCCTGCGCTGGCAGGACTTTTTCGCCGGCGGCCTGGCCGCTCTGGGGGTGGTCCTGGTGCGGCTGGCGGCCAAGCTGATCGGTGTGGCCCTGTTCGCCCGGCCGAGCGGCCTGGGGCTGCGCCAGTGCCTGGCCTTGGGAGTGGCGCTGAGTCCCTTCTCGGCGGTGGCCCTGGCCCTGGCCCTGGATTTTCGCGTCAGCCACCCCGACCTGGGGGCACACCTGGCGCCCATCCTGCTCACCGCCATGGCGGTGATGGAGCTGGTGGGCCCCATCGCCACCCAGTGGTCCCTGCGCCTGGCCGGCGAAGAGCGGCGCTAGGCCGCGGCCGCCAAGGAGAATCCCATGACCGTCATTCCGGAAGCCGTACCCGCCCTGGGCGACTTCGCCCAGTCCCGTCCCCTGACCTTGGGGGTGGAGCTGGAATTGCAGATTGTGAACACCCACGACTACGACCTGGCGCCCTGCGCCGGCGACCTGTTGCGGGTGCTCAAGCAGCAGGGGGTTGAGGGCGACATCAAGCCCGAGATCACCGCCAGCATGATCGAGATCGCCACCGGCATCTGCACCGGCCACGGCCAGGTCCTGGCCGAGTTGGGGGGGCTGCGCGACGCCCTCCAGGCGGCGGCGCGCAAGCTCAACGTGGGCCTGTGCGGCGGCGGCACCCATGCCTACCAGCACTGGAGCGAGCGGCGCATCTTCGACACGCCGCGTTTCCACCAGATTTCCGAGCTGTATGGCTACCTGGCCAAGCAGTTCACCGTCTTCGGCCAGCACGTCCATATCGGCTGTCCGGGGCCGGACGAAGCCCTGGTGTTGCTCCACGGACTGTCCCGCTACATTCCCCACTTCATCGCCCTGTCGGCCTCGTCCCCCTTCGTCCAGGGGCACGACACGGGCTTCCAGTCGGCACGGCTCAACTCGGTGTTCGCCTTCCCCTTGAGCGGCCGGGCGCCCTTCGTGCTGACCTGGGAAGAGTTCTCGGCCTTCTTCGCCAAGATGGCCCGGACCAGGGTGGTGACGAGCATGAAGGACTTCTACTGGGACATCCGCCCCAAGCCCGAGTACGGCACCATCGAAGTCCGGGTGATGGACACGCCCCTGTCCATCGAGCGGGCCGCCATGTTGGCCGCCTACATTCAGTGCGTGGCGCGCTACCTGATGATCGAAAAGCCCTTCCGCCCCGCCGAGGACGACTATTTGGTCTACACCTTCAACCGCTTCCAGGCCTGCCGCTTCGGCCTGGAAGGGACCTTCGTGGACCCCAAGAGCGGCGAGCACCGCACCCTGCGCGACGATATCCTGGCCACCCTGGCGGCCCTGGAAAACCACGCCATGGAGCTCAAGGCCGAACAGGCCTGCCGGGAGGTGCGGCAGATGGCCGAAACCGGCGAGAACGACGCCACCTGGCTGCGCCGGGTGTTCGATGGATGTGGCCAACAGCCCGAGATGGTGCGCCAGCAGTGCCTGCGCTGGGGTTGAGGACACGCGGTGAGCCCCGTCGCCCCTGACCGTCCGTTGCGCATCGGCCTGTCGGCGCGGCTGATGCACACGCCGCCGGCGGAGCTGGGTTTCCCCGGCAAGACCTTGCAGTACCTGGAGCAGTCGATCGCTCACTGGATCATGTCCCGGGGCGCCATCGCCCTGATGGTGCCGACCCTGGAATCCGGCGGCGGGCTGGAGCGCCGGGGCATCTCGGTGAAGGCCGTGGTGGCGGCCCTGGACGGGCTGGTGCTGCAAGGCGGCACCGACGTCAGCCCCCTGAGCTACGGCGAGGACCCGATCTCGCCCCTGTGGCCCGGCGACCGGGTGCGCGACCTGTACGAGATCGAGCTGCTCTGGGAATTCATCATCCAGGGCAAGCCGGTGCTGGGCATCTGCCGCGGCTGCCAGCTGATCAACGTGGCCATGGGCGGCACCCTCTACCAGGACATCGGCTTGCAGCATCCGGGCGCCCGCTCCCACGTGGATTCGGCCCTCTACGACCGGCTTGCCCACGACCTGTCCATCGAACCCGGCTCGCGCCTGGCCGGCCTCTACGGCGGCACGCTGGCCGGGCGGGTCAACAGCATCCACCACCAGGCGGTCCGCCGCTTGGGCAACGACCTGGTGGCGGAGGCCCGCTGCCCGGACGACGGCATCGTCGAGGCGATCCGCTGGAAAGGAGCGGGCTACGTGGCGGGCTTCCAGTGGCACCCGGAATTCCACATGGGCGCCCCGGACCTGCTCGACAGCGGGCCGATCCTGCTCGATTTTCTCGCCGCCGCGGGCATGCCCATGCCGGAGGATGAGGACGGAAAGGGCTGAGGAGGCGGTGCCCGCAGCGCCAGGCTGGACGCCGCTTTCCGTGGGGCTAAACCGGAAAGCCGCGCCGGATGCGGCGCTTCAGGCGGGATGCCTGGAGATGCCCTACTGGCGCGGGGTTCAGGCGGCCGCCTTGTCCCGGGCGCTGTTTGCGACCGGTGCCGCCGGCAGCAGCACGGTGAAGCGGGCGCCGCCCCCGGGGGCTTCGTCCAGGATCACGTCGCCGCCATGCTGGCGGGCGATTTCCCGGACGATGGCCAGGCCCAGGCCGCAACCGTCGCCCGGGCTGCCGGCGACCCGGTGGAAGCGGTTGAACACCGCCGCCCGGTCCGCCGGGGCCACGCCGGGGCCGTTGTCCTCGACCACCAGGCAGGCCAGGCCGTCCTGGGGGCCGCAGCGCACCGTCACGTTGCCGCCGCCGGGGGTGTAGCGGATGGCGTTGTCCACCAGGTTGCCGAGTAGTTCCTGGATGAGCAGGGGCGAGCCGACCACGGTCACCGGCTCCAGTTCGAAGCCCAGGTCGATACCCTTCTTGAGGGCCGCCGGCAGCCAGATTTCGGCGCACCGATGGGCGATGTCGGGCAGGGACAGGGGCTCGCTGGTGGACAGACCGCCGGGCTCGGCCCGGGCCAGGGCGAGCAACTGGTGGGCCAGGTGCGACAGGCGGGCGGTGGCGGCGCGGATCTGGTCGAGCTGGTGCCGCCGGGTTTCCGGGTTGGTGTCGTCCAGAGCCACTTCCACCTGGGCCTGCAAGGCGGCGATGGGGGTGCGCAGCTGGTGGGCGGCGTCCGAGACGAAGCTGCGCTGGGACGCTAGCGACAGGTCGAGGCGGGCGAGCAGCTGGTTGATTTCGTTGATCACCGGCTGCAATTCCACCGGCACCCGGGTTTCCACCGGGCGCAGGTCGTGGTGGGAGCGCTGGGCCAGCTCCTCGCGCAGGGCGTCCAGGGGGCGCAGGCCGGCGCGGATGCCGTACCAGACGAAGGCCAGGGTCATCAGCATCAATGCCCCCACCGGCAGCAGCATGCCAAGCAGGATTTCCCGGGCCAGGCTGCCGCGCTTGGTTACCGTTTCGGCCACCAACACCAGCACCGGGATGCCGTCCTTGATCATGGACAGGGCGGCGATGCGCACCGGTTCGCCGCTGTAGGTGCCGTCGTAGTAGAGGCGGTCGTCCTCGTCGATCGGCTCGTCGGGCCGGGGCAGGCCCCGGTGGCCGGAGATGAATTCGTCCCCCGGGCCCACCACCTCGTAGAAGACCCGGTCGTAGCGGTCGGTGAGAAGAATCTGCTGGGCCTGGCGGGTCAGGGTGACGTAGGGCTGACCCTCGAAGACCCGGACCTGCTCAGACAAGGCCAGGGCCGTGTCGAGCAGGGCCCGGTCGTAGGCGTGGGAGGCGCTGGTGAAGGCGATGCCGTAAGCGGTGATGGCCGCCGCGCCGGAGAACAGCACGGTCGCCGGCAGCAGCCAGCGCAGCAGCAGCCCCCGCAGGCTGGCCGGGCGCTTCATGGCGCCAGATCGGCGTCCGGGGAGGCGCTGACGCCTTCGCCGTGGTCGGCGTCGGTCGGTTTTTCCAGGTAGTAGCCCAGGCCGCGCACGGTGCGGATGGGGATGCCCTCCGGATCGAGCTTGGTGCGCAGACGGGAGATGAACTTTTCCACGGCGTTGGGGGTGATGTCCTCGTCCCCGCCGTAGAGGGACTGCATGATCTGTTCCTTGCTGACGATGCGCCCGGCCCGGCTGGCGAGGAATTCCAGGGCGGCCCATTCCCGGGCGGTCAGTTCCAGGGGGGTGTCGTCCACGAAGGCGCGGCGGCCCACGGTGTCGAGGCGCAGGCGGCCCAGGCGCAGTTCCGGCTCGGGTGCGGCGCGGCCGCGGCGGATCAGGGCGCGGATGCGGGCCACCAGTTCGCTCAGGGCCACCGGCTTGACCAGGTAGTCGTCGGCGCCCAGGTCGAGCATCTTGACCCGTTCTTCCAGGGCTTCCCGGGCCGACAGGATCAGCACCGGGGTGCGCTGCCGGCGCTCGCGCAGGCGCGCCAGCACGGTGGTGCCGTCCAGCCCGGGCAGGCCCAGGTCGAGGATGGCGAGTTCGTATTCCTGGTCGGTCAGCCAGCGGTCGGCGTCCCGGCCGTTCTTGACCCAGTCCACCACGAAACCGGCGGATTTGAGGGCCTGGGTGAGGCCGTCGGCCAACAGGCAGTCGTCTTCTACAAGCAGCAGGCGCATGGCGTGAACGGGCGTGGTGAGCGAACGTGAGAGGGCGAAAATCGCCCGAGCGGGGAAAGACCCCACGGGCAACAGTGTCGCACAGGTTGCCCCGGCGCGGCGGGCGCCGGGCGGTGCGTTCCGGTCAACTTACCACCGTGCCCGGCGCCCTGCCATGGGTTGATGGGCTCTTTCGTGAGCTTTTACGTATTTGAAATTATTTGAAATCGACGGTCATCTGTTCGGCGATGGTGCTGCCCTTGCTGGTGGCCGCGCACAGCCCGGCGTAGGTGTTGAAGCGGGGCGGGGGCGGCATGCCTTCGCCGCGCAGGCGGCTGGCGTCGAACAGCAGGCCCAGCTCGGCGAAGTCGCCGTAGGTGCGGATGGCCCGCAGCATGATGCGCTTGTTGCAGGGGCCGAAGTAATCCTGGAAGCGGGGCGACATGGCCGCCAGGGCGTCGAAGGGCAGGCGCCGGTAGTGGTCGTGGCGCGGCCGGCCGGTGGCCTCGGCGATGGCGGCGTCGATCTCGCGGAACGAGCTGGCGCAGTCGGTACCGGCGGACAGGTGGTACAGGTCGTGGGCCAGTTCGGGCTTGCGGGCGAGCAGCAGCAGGGCGTCGGCGCAGTAGTCCACCGGGATCACGTCGATCTTCTCGTCGAAGTCGCAGGTGAAGCAGCCCATGGCCAGGGCCATGCGGAATACCCAGAAGATGCTGCCGGAGGCCTTGCAGCCCAGGCGGCTGTGGCCGACCACGATGGAGGGCCGGGCCACCACCAGGGGCAGGCCGGGAATGGCGCGCAGGCGGCGTTCCGCCTCGATCTTGCTTTCGGTGTATTCCACCAGGTGGCTGATGTCCTGGCCCGGGTCCACCGCTTCGTGGACCGGCGTGGTGGCCTCGGGGCCGCAGACCATGGCGGTGCCCACGTGCACGAAGCGTTGCAGCTTGGCGCGGCGGTGCAGCAGGGTGGCGAAATTTTCCGTGCCTTCGACGTTGGTGGCCCAGATGAGCGGGTTCTTGCCGAAGGAGGCGATGGCCGCGCAGTTGATCACGTGGGTGACCTTGGCGAGGCGCTCGTCGTTGATGTAGTCGTCCACATTGCCCAGGTCGCCGCAAATCACCTAGGACAGGGAGAAGCGCCACAGCAGGCGCTCGGGCACCTCGAAGCGGCGCAGGACGGCGGTGAGCCGGGCGAGGCCTTCCTCGGGAGTGGCGGCGCGGACGAGGAACAGGGTGTTGTCCCACTGGTCGCCCTCGATCAGCCGCGCCATGATGGCGCCGCCGAGGAAGCCGGTGGCGCCGGTCAGGAGCAGGGTGGCGGGCTGGGCGGACTGGGGAGTGGTGGTCATGTGCGGCTGGGCCATTGGCAAAAAAGAAAAGCGTGGATACACCACGCCGACGATCAAGGCGGAGCATTCTCCCCGGTCTCGCTGACTGGGATATGACAAGCCCCAAAATGGTGCATGGGTGATTGGCGATGCAAACGGCATCCGGCGACGGCCCGGGGCGGGCTTGGGTACTTTTGGTACTATTCGCATCGGGCCGCCGCCGCGTCCGGCGCGGCAACAACAACGACAAGCGGGCCGGCGCCTCCGGCGGCCGCGCCGCGAATCCTCACATTCGGAGTTTGGGCATCATGAGTACGAACAAAGACCGGCTGGTGATCTTCGATACCACCTTGCGCGACGGCGAGCAGAGCCCCGGCGCTTCCATGACCAAGGACGAGAAGCTGCGGGTGGCCCGCCAGCTGGAGCGCATGCGCGTGGACGTGATCGAGGCCGGCTTCGCCGCCGCCTCCCCGGGCGATTTCGACGCCATCCACAGCATCGCCGAGGCCATCAAGGATTCCACCGTTTGTTCCCTGGCCCGGGCCAACGAGAACGACATCCGCCGTGCTGGCGAGGCGATCAAGCCCGCCCAGCGCGGCCGCATCCATACCTTTATCGCCACCAGCCCGATCCATATGGAGAAGAAGCTGCGCATGACCCCGGACCAGGTGGTCGAGCAGGCGGTCAAGGCGGTGGGCTGGGCGCGCCAGCATACCGACGACGTGGAGTTTTCCGCCGAGGACGCCGGCCGGTCCGAGCTGGACTTTCTCTGCCGCATCTTCGAAGAGGTGATCAAGGCCGGCGCCAAGACCATCAACGTGCCCGACACCGTCGGCTACAACCTGCCCTGCCAGTTCGCCGAGACCCTGCGCCAGGTGATCGCCCGGGTGCCCAACTCGGACAAGGTGGTGTGGTCGGTGCACTGCCACAACGACCTGGGTCTGGCCGTGGCCAACTCCCTGGCTGCCGTCCAGGCCGGCGCCCGTCAGGTGGAATGCACCATCAACGGTCTGGGCGAGCGGGCCGGCAACGCTTCCCTCGAAGAGGTGGTGATGGCGGTGCGTACCCGGGGCGACATCTTCCCGGTGGAGACCCGCATCGACACCACCCAGATCGTGCCGGCCTCCAAGCTGATCTCCCAGATCACCGGCTACCCGGTGCAGCCGAACAAGGCCATCGTCGGCGCCAACGCCTTCGCCCACGAATCGGGCATCCACCAGGACGGCGTGCTCAAGCACCGCGAGACCTACGAGATCATGCGCGCCGAGGACGTGGGCTGGACCCAGAACAAGCTGGTGCTGGGCAAGCACTCCGGCCGCAACGCCTTCAAGACCCGGCTGACCGAGCTGGGCATCGTGTTCGACTCCGACGAGGCCCTCAATTCGGCCTTCGCCCGCTTCAAGGAACTGGCCGACAAGAAGCACGAGATTTTCGACGAAGACCTGCAAGCCCTGGTGTCCGACGAGGTGGTGTCCGCCGAGAGCGAGCACTACAAGCTGGTCTATTCCCACGTCTGCTCCGAAACCGGCGAGACTCCGGAATGCAGCCTGACCCTGTCCGTGGGCGGCGCCGAGCGCAAGGCCCAGGCCACGGGCAGCGGCCCGGTGGATGCGGCCTTCTCGGCCATCGAGCAGATCGCCGCGAGCGGTTCCGAGCTGCTGCTGTACTCGGTGAACGCCATCACTACCGGCACCGACGCCCAGGGCGAAGTGACCGTGCGCCTGTCCAAGGGCGGCCGCATCGTCAATGGCCAGGGCGCCGACACCGACATCGTCATCGCCTCGGCCAAGGCCTACCTGAACGCCCTGAACAAGCTGGAATCCTGTCCGGGCAAGGTGAACCCCCAGGGCGACATCTAAGCGTCAAAACGCCGCGCTTGCCGGCGCCGGTCCGGGCGGCTCCGCCTGGCTGCCCGGTCGGTTCCGGAAACGAAAACGCCGCATCCTCGGATGCGGCGTTTTCGTTGCGGCAGAGTTGCGCCGGGCGTCGTTCCGGTTGTGCTTATCGGCTTTTGCTCGAAGCCGGTCCGGCGCCTGCGGTCCGCAGCGTAGCAGGCGGTTACTTGAAAAAAATTAATACGTCCGGGTAGGAAAAAAGCCAAGGTCCGCGCCAGTCGCCGAGTTTGACGAGGCAGCCTTCGGGATACTTGAAGAAAATTAATATATCGCCGCCCCGGGCGGCTCTGCCTTACTTGCCTTGGGTGATGCCCGATGCCTTCACCGGGCGGGTCAGCCGGGCGTAGGCCACGGCGCCGCCGAAGTACAGGCAGGCGAGTGCCACCTCGCACCAGGCGAAGGCCCGGGAGGCCGGGCTCTGGTCGCTGGTGGCGCGCACCAGACCTTCCATCAGGTAGAGCAGGGCGAGCAGGGAACTCCACTGGTAGGTGTAGCGCGTGCCGCGCAGGATGCCGAACACGGCGAAGAGGAGGGGGGTGATCTTTAGCACCATCCACGAGCCCCCCGGGTGGATCGGCGCGCCGGCCATCTCCCAGTAGAGGCCGAGAAAGATCAGGCCGATCAGGCCCACGCTGGCGGCCAGGCTGGAGAGCCGCACCGATGCTTGTTGTTGAGGAGTCATGCCTTGAGAGCCAATAGGGACGCGGTGTTTGCCAGGCGCTGGCCCAGGATGAAGGCCAGGCGCGCCTCGTCGGGGTGGAGGGTGGGATCGCCGCCGCTGCCGGCGACGTGGCTGGCGCCGTAGGGGGTGCCGCCGGCCGGGGTGGCGGACAGTTCCGGGGCGCTGTAGGGCAGGCCGAGCAGCAGCATGCCGTGGTGGAAGAGGGGCAGCATCATCGACAGCAGGGTGGTCTCCTGGCCGCCGTGCTGGCTGCCGGTGGAGGTGAACACCGCCGCCGGCTTGCCTTCCAGGTGGCCCTGGGTCCAGGCCGGGATGGTGCCGTCCCAGAAATACTTCATCGGCGCGGCCATGTTGCCGAAGCGGGTCGGGCTGCCCAGGGCCAGGCCAACGCATTCGGCCAGGTCGGCGGGCTCCACGTAGGGCGGGCCGTCGTCGGGAATGGCCGGGGCGCTGGCTTCGCTCACCGGCGAGACCTTGGGCACGGTGCGCAGCCGGGCGCTCATGCCCGGCACCGATTCGATGCCGCGGGCCACCTGGCGGGCCAGGGCGGCCACCGAGCCGCGGTGGCTGTAATAGAGGACGAGGATGTCGGCCATGGCGAAGGAGGGCGTCGTCTGGTTGGAAGGACGGGAAAAAAGGGGAGGGGCGCCGGCGTGGCGTTTCTGGCCGCCAGAGGCGTGGGCCAAGGATGTGGCTGGGCCGCCCATGACGCCGGCAATGCTGGGGAGTGCGTGGGATTCGCGCGGAGTCCGGTTGGTGTGCCGACTGGCGCCACCGGCCGGCCTCCCCGGGCAATCCGCTATTATAGCGGCCCCATGGCCCGTTCCCGTTTGCACCGTTCCCCTGCCGCCCGTCGCGGCTCTGTCGGCGGCCCGTCCAACCCGTTGCGCTTCGCCGCCCGGGTGGCGCGCCGCTACCGGCAGGAGCACTTCGCCCAGCTGTCTGCCAGCCTGGCCTACACCACCCTGCTGTCCCTGGTGCCCCTGGTGACCATCGCCCTGGTGGTGGTGTCGTCCCTACCCTTTTATTCGACCCTGATGGTCGACGTGCAGAAGGTGCTGTTCGCCAACCTGCTGCCGGACAAGGCCGGGGTGGTGGTGACCAAGTACGCCCTGCTGTTTTCCCAGAAGGCCACCAAGCTCACCCTGGTGGGCCTGGGCTTCCTGCTGCTCACCACCCTGCTGCTGGCGGTGAGCATCGAGCGGGCCTTCAACCACGTTTGGCAGGTCGCCCAGGGGCGCACCCTGGCGGGCCGGGCCAAGCTGTTCGGGGCCATGCTCATCCTGGGGCCGGCGGCCCTGGCGCTGGGTTTCGGCGTGGTCACCTTCGCCCTGTCCCTGTCCCTGGGCTGGTTCAGCGAGGGGCGCTGGCTGCGCCAGTGGCTCTTCAACCTGCTGGCCTGGGCGGCGCCGGTGGGCATGTTCTTCCTGCTCTACTGGCGGGTGCCCAACGCCCCGGTGCGCTGGGGCGACGCCTTGGTGGGGGCGGTGGCCGCCACCGCCGGGCTGGCGCTGTTGCAACGCCTGTTCGCCTGGTACCTGGCCTCGTTTCCGTCCTACACCCTGATCTACGGCGCCTTCGCAGCCGTGCCGATCTTTCTGCTCTGGCTTTACCTAACCTGGAACGTGGTGCTGGTGGGCGCCCTGGTGGCGGCCACCCGGGGCGGCGTGGGGGAGGCGGGGTAGGGTAATCCGGCGGGCTTTCGCCCTGGGGGAGCCTTCAGGGACGTCGGTGCGGGTATGGTGAGCGCCGGTGAGGATTGGCGCCTTCAGTGCGCTGCGGTCATCGTCGCCAGTTGCAGTAGGCAGACGCTGGCGGTGCTCTCAAGGCGCGACGTGGGCTGGGCCTCCAGGGTTTCGGCGGTGGCGCCGTCCCGGCTTTCGATGGTCACGGCCAACCTGGGGGTGTCCTCGTCCACCGTGCCGACGGGGACGATCAGGGCCGGGGCGGGGCGCACTCCGGGCATGCCGGGCAGGAACAGGGCCGGGGTTTCCCCCGCGGCGCCCTGGGCCGGGTCGCCGACCCGGGCGGCCTGGGCCCGGGGGGCGGCGAGCTGGAGCCCCAGTTCCAGATGCTCCGGATTTTCCGAGATCACCCAGCGCACCAGGGCGACGTGCCATTGGGGCGACTTTTCCCCCTGGATCGCCACCACTTCGCCGGGCCGCACCGGGTCGGTGGGGCCGGACAAGTGCATGGCGGCATAGCCGTCGGGGCTTTCGTTGGTCACCATCCAGCGCGAAAAGCGGGTTTCGTCATCCTCGGGCAGACGGCCGGCCAGGAGCGCCCAGACCGCCGGCAGGCCGATGCACAGGCGCGCCCGGTAGTTCTGGCGGCGGCGGGGGAAGCGGCGCTTGGCCGGTTTTCCCCACAGGCCGGCCAGCTTGTCCAGGGTCGGTTGGTGTTGTTGCAGCAGGGCAACGCCGTGGGCGGCCGGCAGGCCCAGGCGCTCCGCCTGGCCGCTCGCGGCCAGCTGGACCAGGCGCCGGGCAGCCCGGTCGCCGGCCACCCAGCGCGCCGGGGTGTCCGGTGGGGGCGGGCGGCGCGCCAGGGCTACCGGCGGGATGTCGCGGCCGGGTTCGATCCAGAACAGGCCCCGGTGTCCGCCGTCCGGGCCGGGTAGGAATTCCAGCTCCTCGGCCAGAGCAGCACCGATGCGCCGGGCCAGGGCGTAGGCCCCGGCGCCCAGAGCGCCGGCCGGCACCAGCCCGAGCAAAAGGGCGTGGGCGTATTCGAGGCGGGCGCTGCGCTCGCCCCGGGACGGGCTGCCGTCGGCCAGGCCCTCACGCTCGGCGGCGGTAAAAGCGCCGTGCAGGCCGGACCAGGCATCGGGATGGGGCGGGGTGCCGGCGAGCCCGGCGATTTCCAGGTGCAGGCGGCGCAGCAGCAGGGTGCGGTGGCGAATCTGGGCCCGCTGCGGCGCCAGTTGGCCGGCGGTGCCGGGACTGGCCAGCAGGGCGTCGAAATCGTCCGCCAGGGCGGCGCTGAGGTCGAGCAGGGCCCGGGTCAGGCCACGCAGCTTGCGCGGCAGGGGCAGGGGCTGGTCGCTCAGTTGGGACTGGGCGCCGTTGATGGCCACCATGGTCCGGGCGGCCAGCCGGTTGAGCGCTTGCAGGCGCTCCTGGCCCGTGAGCGCCAAGGGGCGGAGGGCGGCACGCTGCTGGTCGAGGGCCGCCAGATCCGCCGTGGCGTCGGGCAGTGGAGGCAGGCTCAGCCACTCCAGGATGGCGGCGAGGCGCGAAGCGTCGGCGGTTGGATCGGGCATGGGCGGCGGAGCGGGTAGGGGATGTGCCGGAGTGTCGGGAGGGCTTCCGTACCGGCCGTCCGGGTGGGTGTTCGTCGACGTGTTGATCGCTGTGTGTGCGGGCGCGGGGCGCGTGCGAGCAGCATAGCGCAAAACGTCCCGGGGCGGCGTGGCGGGGCGCCAGGGCTTCTGGGGCGGGCGGGACGGCAAAAAAAGTCCCGCCGGTCTTGTTTAAGTCCCCGATCTTGTTATAATTTCCGGCTTTTTCCACAATCCTTAACCGGGAAGAACAACGATGGTTGTGATTCGTCTCGCCCGCGGTGGCGCGAAAAAACGTCCTTTCTACACTCTGGTGGTGGCTGATTCCCGTAATCGCCGCGACGGCCGCTTCATTGAGCGCATCGGCTTCTACAACCCCGTGGCTGCCGAGTCCGAGGAAGGCCTGCGCATCGCCATGGACCGTCTGCAATACTGGATCGGCACCGGCGCCCAGCTGTCCCCGACCGTGGCCCGTCTGGCCAAGCAGTACGCTGCCAAAGTCGCTGCCTGAGCCACGCTCGGGGAGTGAGTTTGCCGGATTCGCCCCGTCCCGTAGCCATGGCTGACGCTGCTGCCTCTCACGAGCAAGCGGCTCCGGTCATCGTGCTCGGGCGGATCACGGACGCCTACGGCGTTCGTGGCTGGGTGCGGGTCCATCCCTTCGGCGACGATCCGCTGGAGTGGGGCAAGATGCTCCACTGGTGGGTCGGCTCCGAGGAAACCGGCTGGAAGGCATTGCCCCTGGCTGGGTGCAAGTGGCACGGCGACGGTCTGGTGGCTCAATTCACCGGCGTGTCCGACCGGAGCGGTGCCGAAGCGCTCAAAGGCGCCTACATCGGCGCGCCCCGGTCCGAGATGCCCCGGCCCGAGCCGGACGCCTACTACTGGGGCGACCTGATCGGCCTGCCGGTGGAAACCTTGCAGGGCGACGCCCTCGGCACGGTCTACGGCCTGCTGGAAACCGGCGCCAACGATGTGCTGCAAGTCCGCGAGGACGCGGCGGCCCCCGGCGAGAAGAAGCCCCGGGAGCATCTGCTGCCCTTCGTCGAGCAGGTGGTCCGCGAGGTGATCTTGCCGAAGAACGGCGCCCCCGGGGTGATCCGGGTGGACTGGCAGCGGGACTGGTAAACGCGGTGACGCAGCCGGAGCAGGTTTTGCAGGCGCAGCAGCCGGTGTCTGCCCTGGCCTTCGACGTGGTGACCATTTTTCCGGAAATGTTCGCCGCCGTCGGACAATATGGTGTCACCCGCCGCGGCTTGGAAGAGGGCCGCTGGACGCTGAACTGCTGGAACCCGCGCGACTTCACGTCGGATAACTACCGGCGGGTGGACGACCGGCCCTTCGGCGGCGGTCCCGGCATGGTGATGCAGCCGGCGCCCCTGGCGGCAGCGATTGAGGCGGCCAAGGCGCGGCAACGCGCGGCCGGTGCGGCGCGCAGCCGGGTGATCTACCTGTCGCCGCAAGGCGCGCCCCTGACCCACGAGCGGGTCATGGCGCTGAAGGACGAACCCGGGCTGGTGCTGCTGTGCGGGCGCTACGAAGGGGTCGACGAGCGGCTGATCCAGCGCTGCGTCGATGAAGAGATTTCGCTCGGGGATTTCGTCCTTTCAGGGGGCGAGATTCCGGCGATGGCGTTGATCGACGCCGTCGTGCGGCAATTGCCGGGGGTGCTGAACGATGCCGCTTCCGCCGTGGAGGACTCGTTCGTCACGGGGCTGCTCGACTGCCCCCACTACACCCGCCCCGAGGTGTACGAAGGAATGCCGGTGCCGGCCGTGTTACTGTCCGGCAACCACAAGGAAATTCGCCGCTGGCGCCTGAAAATGGCGTTGGCGCGGACCCGGGAACGCCGCCCGGAGCTTCTCGCGAAGCTGAAGGCAAGTCGGCCGTTTACGGCCGAAGAAGCGCATCTGCTCGCGGAAATCGAGCGGGAGGCCGCCCAGGCGGAATCCCCTTCGACCTGAAACGAGCAGCTCTGCGGTCGACATAAACGGGTCGTATCACAGCAGCCTTCCCGTCCAACAAGGAGTTCGACATGAACCTGATCCAGCAACTGGAACAAGAAGAAATCGCCCGCCTGGGCAAGACCCTTCCCGACTACGCCCCCGGCGACACCGTCGTCGTCCAGGTCAAGGTCAAGGAAGGCAACCGCGAGCGTCTGCAGGCCTACGAAGGCGTGGTGATCGCCAAGCGCAACCGCGGCCTCAACTCCTCCGTCATCGTGCGCAAGATCTCCTCCGGCGAAGGCGTGGAGCGGACCTTCCAGGTCTACTCCCCCCTGGTGGCTTCGATCGAAGTGAAGCGCCGCGGTGACGTGCGCCGCGCCAAGCTGTACTACCTGCGCGAGCGTTCCGGCAAGTCCGCCCGGATCAAGGAAAAGCTCGAGCGTCGCCAGGGCTGATGCCCTGCTGCCGACAGTCCGCCGTTCCGCGGCGGGTTGCCGGTGGCAACGACGCAACGGGGCGCCCGGTTTTCCGGGCGCCCCGTTTTTTTGTCCTTATTTGTCCTTTTGTCCGGTGGGCGGCAGCACCGGGGTAGGAGGAACGAAAAAGCCCGGCACTCAGGCCGGGCTTTTTTGCGGTCGTGCCGGTCGCGCGGCGCCGGGACGGTGAGGCCGTTTCAGCCCTGGCGCTTGTCGCGCTCGATCAGGGCGTAGGCCGAGTGGTTGTGGATCGACTCGAAGTTCTCCGATTCGGCCACGTAGGCCACCACGCGGGGTTCGGCGTTGAGGCGGGCGGCCACGTCGCGGACCATGTCCTCGACGAACTTCGGGTTGTCGTAGGCGCGCTCGGTGACGAACTTCTCGTCCGGGCGCTTCAACAGGCCGTACAGCTCGCAGGAGGCTTCGTCCTCCACCAGGCGCACTAGTTCCTCGATCCACAGGTGGCCGTCGAGCTCGGCGGTGATGGTGACGTGGGAACGCTGGTTGTGGGCGCCGTAGTCGGAAATCTTCTTCGAGCAGGGGCACAGGCTGGTCACCGGCACCACCACCCTGAGGGAGAAGGTGACCTGGTTGTTGCGGATGTCGCCGATGAAGGTCACGTCGTAGTCCATCAGGCTCTGCACGCCGGAAACCGGCGCCGTCTTGTTGATGAAGTACGGGAAATTCATCTCGATGTGGCCGGTTTCGGCCTCCAGGCGGAGCACCATGTCGCTGAGCATGGCGGGGAACGATTCCACCGAGATCTCGCGTTCGCGGGAGTTGAGAATCTCCACGAAGCGGGACATGTGGGTGCCCTTGAAGTTGTGCGGCAGGCCCACGTACATGTTGAAGTTGGCCACGGTGTGCTGCACGTCGCCGCTGCGGTCGCTGATCTTGACCGGGTGGCGGATCGACTTGATGCCGACCTTGTTGATCGCCAGCTGGCGGGTGTCCGCACTGGCCTGGACGTCGGGGATGGCGAGGTGTTGGGGGGTAGCAGTCATTGTTTTACCTAACGGCTCGGTTAGGGGTTAGGGGAGGCTAACATGAGCCAGTTTAAATACCTAAGCAAAATACTCAACTATTGCCGCCATGGGGGCTGACTATCGGCGGCTATTGGCACCTGTCGGCCGGAGAACCGCGCCAGGGCTAGTTTCCCCGCACGGCGGCAATGATTCCGGCGGCGTCCAGGCCGACTTCGGCCAGCAGTTGGACCTGGTCGCCGTGGTCGACGAAGCGGTCGGGCAGGCCGAGGCGGATCAGGCGGGGCGTGAGGCCGCGCTCTTCGAGCACCCGGGCCACTTCGCTGCCGGCACCGCCGATGGCGGCGTTCTCCTCGATCACCACCAGGGTGCCGTGGCTGCGGGCCAGTTGTTCGACCAGGTCGGCGTCGAGGGGCTTGATGAAGCGCATGTTGGCCACGGTGGCGTCCAGGGCCTCGGCGGCCTTGAGGGCCGGCGCCACCATGCTGCCGAAGGCCAGCAGGGCCACGTCGTTGCCCTCGCGGCGGATTTCGCCCTTACCCAGGGGCAGGGGGTCCAGGCTGGCACCCGGGGCCACGCCCAGGCCGCTGCCGCGGGGGTAGCGTACCGCCGCCGGGCCGGGGTAGTGGTAAGCGGTGGACAGCAGGGCACGGCACTCGGCCTCGTCGGCCGGAGCCATCACCACCATGTTGGGGATGCAGGCCAGGAACGACAGGTCGAAGGCGCCGTGGTGGGTTGCCCCGTCGGCGCCGACCAGGCCGCCCCGGTCGATGGCGAAGGTCACGTCCAGATTTTGCAGCGCCACGTCGTGGACCAGCTGGTCGTAAGCGCGTTGCAGGAAGGTGGAATAGATCGCCACCACCGGCTTGAGGCCCTCGCAGGCCAGGCCGGCGGCGAAGGTGACGGCGTGCTGCTCGGCGATGCCCACGTCGAAGTAGCGTTTGGGGAACTGCTCGGCGAACTTGACCAGGCCGGAGCCCTCGCGCATGGCCGGGGTGATGCCCATCAGCTTGTCGTCGTCGGCGGCCATGTCGCACAGCCAGTCGCCGAAGATGGCGGTATAGGTCGGTTTGCCGCCGCTTTTGCCGCCCTGGATACCGTTCTCGGTGTCGAACTTGGAGACGCCGTGGTACAGCACCGGGTCGGCCTCGGCCAGCTTGTAGCCCTGGCCCTTCTTGGTCACCACGTGGAGGAAGATCGGCCCGGTGAGGCTCTTCAGGTTCTCCAGGGTGGGGATCAGGGCGTCCAGGTCGTGGCCGTCGATGGGGCCGAAGTAGGTGAAGCCGAATTCCTCGAACAGGGTGCCCGGGTTGATCATGCCCTTCATGTGCTCCTCGGCGCGGCGCGCCAGTTCGAGGAGCGGCGGGGCCACGCCGAGGACCTTCTCGGCGCCGCGCCGGGCGGCGTTGTAGGTGCGGCCGGAGAGCAGACGTACCAGGTATTTGTTGAGCGCCCCCACCGGCGGCGAGATGGACATCTCGTTGTCGTTGAGGATGACCAGCAGGTTGGCGTCCGAGACCCCGGCGTTGTTGAGGGCCTCGAAGGCCTGACCGGCGCTCATGGCGCCGTCGCCGATGATTGCCACGGTACGCCGCTCCTCGCCCTTGAGCTTGGCCGCCAGGGCCATGCCCAGGGCGGCGGAGATCGAGGTGGAGGAGTGGCCGACGCCAAAGGTGTCGTACTCGCTCTCGCAGCGCTTGGGAAAGCCCGACAGGCCGTGGTACTGGCGCAGGGTGGCCATGCGCTCGCGGCGGCCGGTGAGGATCTTGTGCGGGTAGGTCTGGTGGCCCACGTCCCACACCAGTCGGTCTTCGGGCGTGTTGAAGACGGTGTGCAGGGCGATGGTCAGTTCCACCGTGCCCAGGTTGGACGACAGGTGGCCGCCGGTGTGCGAGACCGAATCGAGGATGTAGGCGCGCAGTTCGTCAGCCAGGGCCTTGAGCTGTTTGCGGTCGAGCCGGCGCAGATCGGCGGGCTGGTCGATGGTGGCGAGAAGGGGGGAGGTCATGACCGCGGGGCTGCTGCGTGGGAGGTTGGGTGGCGTGGGCTGCCCGCCTCAATAGCGACGGTTGGTGATGAATCCGGTCAGCTGGCGTAGCCGTTCGGCCCGGGGACCGAACGGTTCGAGGGCCGCCAGGGCGTCGCGCTGCAGGGATTCGGCCAAGTCCTGGGCGGCGGTGAGGCCGAGCAGGCTGACGTAGGTGGGCTTGTCGGCGGCGGCGTCCTTGCCGGCGGTCTTGCCCAGGGTGGCGGTGCTGGCGGTGCAGTCGAGAATATCGTCCACCACCTGGAAGAGCAGGCCGGCGCGCTTGGCGAAGTGGTCGAGGCGCTCCCGTTCGGCGGCGGGCAGGGGCGAGCCTGCCAGGGCGCCGAGCAGCACGGCGGCGCGGATCAGGGCGCCGGTCTTCAGCACGTGCATCAACTCCAGCTCGGGCTGGGTGAGGGGCTTGCCCACCGAGGCCAGGTCGATGGCCTGGCCGCCGGCCATGCCCTGGGAGCCCGAGGCATGGGCGAGCAGGGCGACCATCTCCAGTTGCACCGCCGGGGTGGCGATGGACTCCCGGGCAAGCAGCTCGAAGGCCAGGGTCTGCAGGGCGTCGCCCACCAGCAGGGCGGTGGGCTCGTCGTATTCGACGTGGCAGGTGGGACGGCCGCGGCGCAGCACGTCGTCGTCCATGCACGGCAGGTCGTCGTGCACCAGGGAATAGGCGTGGATCATCTCCACGGCACAGGCCGCCACCTCGACCGCCGCAGGGGCGGCGCCGCTCACGTCGCCGGCGGCGAAGGCGAGCAGGGGGCGCACCCGCTTGCCGCCGCCCAGGGCGGCGTAGCGCATGGCGTCATGGAGCCGGGCGGGCGTCTGGTCGGCGCCGGGCAGCAGGCGGGCCAGGGCGCGCTCGGTGCGCGCCTGGGCGGCTGCCATCCAGTCGGGGAAGGGAGTGCAGGGAGCGTTGGCGTCGTGCAGCGGGGCGGTCATGCCGCGCCTCCGGGGGCGGGCAGGTCGCGCAGGGCGCCGGCTTCGAGCACCTGGATGCGCTGTTCCGCCTCGGCCAGCTGGCCCTGGCAGAGCTTGAGCAGCTCCATGCCGCGGCGATAGGCTTCGAGGGAGGCTTCGAGCGGCAGCTGGCCGCCTTCCATGCCCTGGACCAGGCGCTCCAGCTCGGCCAGGGCGTCCTCGAAGGTGGGCGCGCCGGAGGCGGAAGGCGCCGTGTCGCCGGCCGCTGGCGCGGCTTTCCGGGTGTGGGTGCCGGGTTGATCCATATCAATGGGACAGGGGAAACCGGGAAACGTACCGTAAAAAAAGGCTTTTGGTCAAATTGGAACCCGGCTAAAATCCCGCCTCCCTGTTGTTTTAACAGAATTTTTCGGTATTTCTTCTTGTTTCCGCCTAGGGCTCTGAATCCGGAGGTCCGGCTATGACCGACATCGCTACCCGCGCACAACTTGCCCCGGCCGTTTCCCAACTGCCGGTGGATTGGTATTTCGACGAGAAGCTTTTCGAACTGGAGAAAAAGCTCATCTTCGATGCCGGTCCCGGGTACGTCGGCCATCAACTGATGGTGCCGGAAGCCGGCAACTACCGTTCCCTGGAATGGGCCGACCACGGCCGCATGCTGGTCAACAACGCCGACCAGGGCACCTGGCTGATGTCCAACATCTGCCGCCATCGCCAGGCGATCATGCTGCAAGGTTCGGGCACCCTCGATTCGACCATCGTCTGTCCGATCCACCGCTGGACCTACGACCGCCAGGGCGAATTGATCGGTGCGCCGCACTTTCCCGAAAACCCCTGCCTGAACCTGAACAAGGTGCGGTTGCAGAACTGGAACGGCCTGCTCTTCCAGGGGGGGCGCGACGTGGGCGCCGACCTGGCGGGCATGAAGGTGGCCGGTGAGTTCGACTTTTCCGGCTACAAGCTCGACCGGGTCGAATTGCACGAGTGCAACTACAACTGGAAGACCTTCATCGAGGTGTATCTGGAGGACTACCACGTGGTCCCCTACCACCCGGGCCTGGGCAACTTCGTCACCTGCGACGACCTGACCTGGCAGTTCGGCGACTGGTACTCGGTGCAGAAGGTGGGCATCACCTCCCTGCTCAAGGAAGGCTCTCCGGTGTACGGCCGCTGGCAGAAGGCGGTGCGCGACTTCTACGCCGGCCGGGGCGAAACCCCGCGCCAGGGCGCGGTGTGGCTGACCTACTTCCCCAACATCATGGTGGAGTGGTACCCCCACGTGCTGGTGGTGTCCCAGCTGATTCCCCAGGACGTGAACAAGACCCTCAACGTGGTGGAGTTCTACTACCCGGAGGAGATCGTCGATTTCGAGCGCGAGTTCATCGAGGCCGAGCAGGCCGCCTACATGGAGACCGCCATCGAGGACGACGACATCGGCGAGCGCATGGACCGGGGCCGCTACGCCCTGATGAAGGAAGGGCGCAACGAGGTCGGCCCCTACCAGAGCCCGATGGAGGACGGCATGCAGCATTTCCACGAGTTCTACCGCAAGCTGATCGTTCCCCACATGTAAGCAGCGCGGTGCGGTCGCGGCGGTTCGCCGCTTTCGCCCCCCACGCTCTTGCCCCCGGGGCGCCGATGTGGCGGCCGTGCACTGCGCTGGCCGTACAATCCGGCGCCCCGTTTCATTTTTGGAGCCCCGCCCATGCAATCCCTGTGGATGCTGGCCGCCAGCCTGCTGTTTGCCTGCATGGGCGTGTGCGTCAAGCTCGCCAGCAGCGCCCACAGCGCCGCCGAGATCGTCTTCTGGCGCTCCCTGCTGTCGTTTCTCTTCATCTACGCCTACGCCCGCAGCCGGGGGCTGCCCCTGACCACGCCCCACTGGCGTTTCCAGTTGCAACGGGGCGTCTCGGGGCTGCTGTCGCTAATGCTCTACTTCTACGGCATCGTGATGCTGCCCCTGGCCACTGCCGTCACCCTCAACTACACCTCGCCCCTGTTCCTCGCCCTGTTTTTGGTGGTGCTGGCCGGGCACCGCCCGCCCCTGATGCTGTGGGTGTCCCTGGGGCTGGGCTTCGTCGGCGTGATCCTGCTGCTGCATCCGGTGTTCTCCGGCGAGCAATGGCTGGCCGGCAGCCTGGCCCTGGGCTCCGGCGTGCTGGCCGGGCTGGCCTACTACAACGTCAAGGAACTGGGCGCCCTGGGGGAATCGGAATGGCGCACCGTGCTGTACTTCTCTGGCCTGTCCACCGTCGGCGCCGCCCTGTGGCTGATGCTGAACGGCGAAGGGTTCGGCGCCTTCGCCCTGCGGGACGGCATCGCCACCCTGGAACTGCTCGGCGTCGGCGGCTTCGCCACCCTGGCCCAACTGGCCATGACCCGGGCCTACAAGCGGGGCCGGACCTTCCTGTCGGCCAGCCTGGCCTACTCCACCGTGGTATTTGCCAGCCTGTTCGGCGCGCTGCTGTGGGGCGAGCGAATCGGTCCGGACGGCTGGCTGGCGATGACGCTGATCGCCGCCAGCGGGCTGCTGGCCAGCCACTACAGCCGGACCCCCAGCCGGGGCGGAAAACCCGCCTGAGCGGCGGAGAACAAGTCCCCGCGCCGGTGTTAGACTGAATCAATCTAATCACAACAAGTGGAGGACTCCATGATCGTCACCGACCACCAGAACGGGCGGGTCAGCGTCAACGTCTACGGTGAATTCACCCTGGCCGACTACCGGGAGCTGGAGGAGCTGGTCGACTACAAGGCGAAGTTCGAAGGGCCGATGGACCTGCTGCTCAACCTGGAAGAGATGGGGGGCTTCACCGTGGATGTGGCCTGGGAAGAACTGAAGTTCGCCCGCCAGCACGCCACCGACTTCCGTCGCATCGCCGTGGTGTCCAACAACCAGTGGGTGGCCTGGAGCGCTTGGCTCAACCGCAGCTTCGTCGAGGCCGAGATTGCCGTGTTCGACAGCGCGAAAGACGCCGAAGCCTGGCTCTCTGCCGTCGACGAGGTCTGAGTGTGGCGCCGCCGGTAGCCTCCCTAGTTTCGGCCGCCGACCTGGCGTCGCATCTGGGCGATGCGGCCTGGGTGGCGGTGGATTGCCGCCACGACCTGGCCAAGCCGGATGCCGGCGAGGCCGCCTACGCCGCCGGCCATCTGCCCGGCGCGGTGTTCGCCCACCTGGATCGGGATCTGTCGGGCCCGATGACCGGCCGCAACGGCCGTCATCCCCTGCCCGATGCCGCGACCCTGGCGGCCCGCCTGGGTCGCCTCGGCATCGGCCCGGACACCATGGTGGTGGCCTACGACGACGGCCCCGGCATGTTCGCCGCCCGCCTGTGGTGGCTGCTGCGCTGGCTCGGCCATGAGCGCTTGGCGGTGCTCGACGGCGGCCTGACGGCCTGGAAGGCGGCGGGCCATCCCCTTGAAACGGCCCGTCCGCAGCCGGCCGCCAAGGTGTTGTCGTGGAAAGCGGCGCTGGGCGTGGTTTCCGCCGGGGAGGTGCTGGAAAACATCGAGCGGCGCGGCTTCCAGCTGGTCGATGCCCGGGCGCCGGACCGTTTCCGTGGCGAGAACGAAACCCTGGACCCGGTGGGCGGCCACATCCCCGGGGCGGTGAACCGCTTCTTCCGCGACAACCTGGGGCCGGACGGGCGCTTCAAGGCGGCCGCGCAATTGCGGGACGAATGGCTGGCTCTGCTCGGCGATCGCTCGCCTGGGGCCGTGGTGCACCAGTGCGGCTCCGGCGTCACCGCCTGCCATAACCTGCTGGCGATGGAAGTGGCGGGGCTGTCCGGTTCGCGTCTTTATGCCGGTTCCTGGAGCGAATGGGTCAGCGATCCGGCTCGGCCGGTGGCTCGCTGACAATAAGCTGACGACATAAAAGTTGATGTTTTGCCGTCAACCGTGGAATATGGCTGTGCGTTGATAACGCTAACCGGCGCGGCGCCGCGTCGGTCCTAAATTTTTTCGCTTGTAAAAAGGATCCGCCATGAAATTCGCCACCATGCTCCTCGCTGCCCTGTTCGCCTCCGCCGCCATCGCGGCCGACGCGCCTGCTCCCGCGGCGGCTCCGGATGCGGCCCCCAAGGCCGAGGCTGCCAAGCCCGCCAAGCATCACGCGAAGAAGAAGGCCAAGAAGGCGCACAAGGCTCACAAGGCCGCCGCCGCTCCCGCTGCTGGCGCCGAAGCTCCGGCCAAGTAAGCCGCTGCCGGTAGGGCCGGGGGGCGGCAGCGCCCCGGACCGCCAAGAAAAAGGGCGATTCCTTCGGGAATCGCCCTTTTTCTTGGATTTGCCGTTGATTGGGAATTGGAGAGGGCGGGTGTCTCCGCATCAGCGGCCGTGGCGGGCCAAGGCCCAGGCCACATGTTCGCGTACCAGATCGGACGGATGGTCGCGCCGGCTTTCCAGGGCTGCTACCACCGCCGGGCTGGTCGGTGCGTTGCCTAGGGCCACGGCGATGTTGCGCAGCAAGCGTTCCCAGCCGATGCGCCGGATCGGGCTGCCGGCCAGGCGCTGCTCGAATTTCTCGGCGCTCCAGGCGAACAGGTCGGCCAGGGCGGCGCCGTCCAGGCCGTTGCGCGGGGCGAAGTCCGGGTCGCCGGTGTGGGCGAAGCGGTTCCATGGACAGGCCAGCTGGCAATCGTCGCAGCCGTAGATGCGGTTGCCCATCAGGGGGCGCAGCTCGGCGGGGATGGGGCCGTGCAACTCGATGGTCAGGTAGGAGATGCAGCGCCGCGCATCCAGTTGGTAAGGGGCGGTGATCGCCCCGGTCGGGCAGGCCGGCAGGCAGCGCTGGCAATCACCGCAGTGGCTGCCGCTGTCCGGGTCGGGCTCAATGGGCAGGGGCAGGTCGGTGAGGATTTCGCCGAGGAAGTGGTAGGAGCCTTGCCGGGTCAGCAACAGGGTGTGCTTGCCGCGCCAGCCCAGGCCGCTCTTGCTCGCCAGCTCCACCTCCATCACCGGCGCCGAGTCGGAAAACACCCGGTAGCCGTGGGGGCCGGCAGCGGCGGCGATGCGATCGGCCAGCTTCTGCAGCCGGTTGCGCACCACCTTGTGGTAATCCCGCCCCAGGGCGTAGCGCGACAGATAGGCCGTTTCCGGCGAGGTGAGCGCCTGCTCCGCCGGAACGGTGCCGCGCCCCTCGCCCTCGGGCCAGTAGGGCAGCCGCACCGACACCACCGTCAGGGCGCCGGGCACCAGGGCCGCCGGGTCGGCGCGCAGGTCCGCATGGCGCGCCATATAATCCATCTCCCCGTGGCGGCCGGCGGCCAGCCAGGCCGTCAGCTTTTCCCGAGCGGCGGGGGAAATCTCGGCCCGGCCGATGTGGGCCGTGGCGAAACCCAGTTCCTGCGCCCAGGCGCGAATCTGCCCGGGCAGCGCCGTCAGGGCGGCCTGCCGCGCGGCGTCATCCATGTGATCCAGATCCGACGAAGGAAAGTGTTGCCCGTGCATAGCCAAGAGTTTAGCGAGTCCCCACTTACCCTGCACCTCGCCCGGGAAGCGGATACCGAGCGCCTCGGTCAGGCCCTGGCGGGCGCCCTGGCGCCGGGGCTGGTGATCCACCTGGAAGGGGACCTGGGGGCGGGCAAGACCACCCTGACCCGGGCCTTGCTGCGGGCCCTCGGCCATGCCGGCCCGGTGAAAAGCCCTACCTACGCACTGGTTGAAGTTTATAAACTTTTGAACTTATACTTGTATCACTTTGATTTTTATCGCTTCGAACACCCGGAAGAGTTTGTCGATGCGGGGTTGGCCGAATATTTCCGCGACGACAGCGTCTGTGTCGTCGAGTGGCCGGACAAGGCGGCGGGCGTGGCGCCCGCCCCCGACCTGCGCATCGGCCTGCGCCATGAGGGCGCCGGGCGCCGGGCGGAGTTCGTCCCTGCTAGCCAGAAGGGGGCCCTATGTCTGACTCGACTCGATCCCACACTGATCTCCCCCCTCCGGGCGAAGTGACCGCTTCCCCGGCGCGCCGCCGCGTCATTGCCGGCGGTGCCTCCCTGCTGCTGCTCTGCTCGCCCTGGGTGCGCGCCGCCGCCCGCTCCGGCCCGCCGTCGATCCTGGCGGTTCGGGTCTGGCCCGCGGCCGACTACACCCGGGTGACCCTGGAGCACGACGCCCCCCTCAAGTATTCCTACTTCGCCGTGAAGAATCCGGATCGGCTGGTGGTGGACATCGAGGGCATCGAACTCAACGCCGTGCTCAAGAGCCTGGCCAACAAGATCGGCGCCGACGACCCGTACATCAAGCTGCTGCGCGCCGGCAACTACAAGCCCGGCGTGGTGCGCCTGGTGATGGACCTGAAGACCGAGGTGGCGCCCCAGGTGTTCGCCCTCAAGCCCGTGGGCGAGTACGGCCACCGGCTGGTGCTCGACATCTACCCGGCGGTGCCGGCGGACCCGTTGATGTCCCTGCTCGACAAGCGCGAAGTCCAGGGCGACCCGATGCAGGCTGCCGCCCGGGGCGACGCGCCGACGGCCCCGGAACCGGCGCCGGCACAAACCCAGGCCCAGGTTCGCGGCGAACCGCGCCGGCCCGTCGAGGCCGCACCCGAGAACCCGCCTCCCCAGCAGCAGGTGGCCCGGGAAGCGCCGCGCAAGGGCGGCAAGCCCATCGTGGACCGCCTGGTGACCGTCACCCTCGATCCCGGCCACGGCGGCGAGGACCCGGGGGCGGTGGGGCAGCGCGGCAGCCAGGAAAAGGTGGTGACCCTGGCCATCGCCCGGCGCCTCAAGGCCAAGCTCGACGCCGAGCCCAACATGCGCGCCGTGCTCACCCGGGATTCCGACTTCTTCGTCCCTCTCGGCACCCGGGTGCAGAAGGCCCGGCGGCTTCAGGCCGACCTGTTCGTGTCGATCCACGCCGACGCCTGGGTCAAACCGGACGCCCGGGGCTCGTCGGTGTTCGTTCTCTCGGAGCGGGGCGCCTCCAGCGCCGCCGCCCGCTACCTGGCGCAGAAGGAAAACGACGCCGACCTGGTGGGCGGGGTGAACTTCGGGGTCAAGGACGCGCATCTGGCCCAGACCCTGCTCGACCTGTCCCAGACCGCCACCAACAACGACAGCCTGAAGCTGGCCAAGGCCGTGCTCAAGGAGATGGGCGGCATCAACACCCTGCACAAGGCCGGGGTGGAGCAGGCCGGCTTCGCCGTGCTGAAGGCCCCGGACATTCCTTCAATCCTGGTGGAGACCGCTTTCATCTCCAACCCGGAAGAAGAACGTCGCCTGGTGGACGAGGGCTACCAGGACCAGGTGGCCGAGGCCATCCTGCGCGGCATCAAGGCCTACTTTTCGAAGAATCCGCCCCTGGCCAAGTCCAAGCTGGCCCGGCTGGACTGAGTCTGAGGGGCTGCGCCGCCTGGTGCGGCGCGATCCCGGGCGCCGCCCCAGGGGCGGCGCTTTCCTTTACAATTCAAGGTTTTTTGCGGCGCGATCCGGTATTCGGCGGTTGTAGTCTGTAGCCTAGGCAAACCTTGCCTGGCCAGCCGGCGCACCGCTGACGGGCCGTTCGGCACCGAAACCTTTCCTTCGCCCTGATTCCTCGTCCATGCTGGTCCTGCGCGGTCTTTCCTGTCCTTCGCCCACGGCAACGGTGCTCACCATCGGCAACTTCGACGGCGTGCACCGGGGCCATCGCGCCCTGCTGGCGCGCCTGCGCGATGCAGCGGACCAGGCCGGGCTGCCGGCGGCGGTGCTCACCTTCGAGCCCCATCCTCGGGAATTCTTTTCCCCCGATTCGGCCCCGGCGCGCCTGTCGACCCTGCGCGAAAAGTTGGAGCTGCTCGCCGATGCCGGAGTGGGCGTGGTGGCGGTGTACCGCTTCGACGCCCCCTTTGCCGCCCTCAGCGCCGACCAGTTCATCGAAAAGGTGCTGGTCGAGGGCCTGAAGGCCCGTCACCTGCTGATCGGCGACGATTTCCGCTTCGGCACCAAGCGCGGCGGCGACTTCGCCCTGCTGCAACGGGCCGGCGCCACCTGGGGTTTCGGTGTCGAGGCCATGGGCAGCGTGGTGGAAGGGGGCGAGCGGGTTTCCAGCTCCGCCGTGCGTGCAGCACTGGCCGGGGGCGACATGGACCACGCGGCGCGCCTGTTGAGCCGCCCCTATTCGATCGACGGCCGGGTGGTGCGGGGCCAGCAGTTGGGTCGCCAGCTCGGCTTTCCCACTGCCAACATCCGCATCAAGCACGACCCCCTGCCGCTTTGCGGTGTCTTCGCCGTGGAAGTGGCCGGCCTGGGCGCCCCCGGCCAGCCGCCCATCGCCGGGGTCGCCAACCTGGGCGTGCGTCCCACGGTGGAGGGTACCCGCCGGCCGCTGCTGGAAGTGCACCTGTTCGATTTTTCCGGCGACATCTACGGCCGCCACCTGTCGGTGCGCTTCGTCAAGAAGCTGCGCGACGAGATGCGCTTTGCCGGCCTGGACGCCCTCAAGGCCCAGATCGCCCAGGATGCCCTGGACGCCCGCGCCTTCTTCGCCGTCCGGTCTCCGCGCTGATCCGGCCGGCCCCTGCCGCATTCACCTGTTTTGCCGATCCTCAGATTCTCAGATCCCTCGACTCCGCCATGGCTGACTACAAAGACACGCTGAATCTCCCCGACACCCCGTTCCCGATGCGCGGCGACCTGCCCAAGCGGGAGCCGCAATGGGTCAAGCAGTGGCAAGAGAAGAAGCTCTATCAGAAGATTCGCGAGATCTGCGCCGGCCGGCCCAAGTTCATCCTGCACGACGGCCCTCCCTACGCCAACGGCAACCTGCACCTGGGCCACGCCCTGAACAAGATCCTCAAGGACATCATCGTCCGCTCCAAGACCTTGGCCGGCTTCGATGCGCCCTACGTGCCGGGCTGGGACTGCCACGGCCTGCCCATCGAGCACAAGATCGAGGTCACCCACGGCAAGAACCTGCCCGCCGACAAGGTGCGGGAACTGTGCCGCGCCTATGCCGCCGAGCAGGTGGACGTGCAGAAGCAGGAATTCATCCGTCTGGGCGTGCTGGGGGATTGGGACAATCCCTACCTGACCATGAACTTCGCCAACGAGGCCGGCGAGATCCGCGCCCTGGCCGAGATGGTCAAGCAGGGCTACGTCTTCAAGGGCCTGAAGCCGGTGAACTGGTGCTTCGACTGCGGCTCCGCCCTGGCTGAGGCCGAGGTGGAATACGCCGACAAGAAGTCCCCCACCATCGACGTGGCCTTCCCGGTCAGCGAGGCCGACGCCCCCAAGCTGGCCGCCGCCTTTGGCCTCAATGCCCTGCCCAAGCCCGCCTATGCGGTGATCTGGACCACCACCCCGTGGACCATCCCCGCCAACCAGGCGCTTAACGTCCACCCCGAGCACGAATACGCCCTGGTGGATGCGGGCGACCGCCTGCTGGTGCTGGCCAAGGAGCTGGTGGCCGACTGCCTGAAGCGCTACGGCCGCGACGGTACGGTACTGGCGACGACCCAGGGCAAGGCCCTGGAGCGCCTGGAATTCCGCCATCCCTTCTACGACCGCGTTTCCGTCGTCTATCTGGCCGACTACGTGGGCCTGGATGCGGGCACCGGCATCGTGCACTGCGCCCCCGCCCACGGCGTGGACGACTTCAATGCCTGGCGCCACTACGGCCGCGGCAACGACGAGATCATCTCCATCGTCAAGGGCGACGGCGTCTATGTGGACGACCTGCCCTTCTTCGGCGGCCTCTCCATCTGGAAGGCCAACCAGGCCATCTGCGACAAGCTGAGCGAAGTGGGCAGCCTGCTCTCCCACGGCAATGTGATGCACAGCTACATGCACTGCTGGCGACACAAGACCCCGGTGATCTACCGCGCCACCGCCCAATGGTTCGTCGGCATGGACCGCCTGCCCACGGACGGCAAGTCCCTGCGCGAAAAGGCCCTGGCCGGGGTCGAGGCCACCGCCTTCTATCCGGCCTGGGGCAAGCCCCGCCTGCAATCCATGATCGCCAACCGGCCCGACTGGTGCATCTCCCGCCAGCGCAACTGGGGTGTGCCCATTCCCTTCTTCCTGCACAAGGAGACGGGAGAACTGCATCCGCGTACGGTGGAGCTGATGGAAGCCGTGGCCCAGCGGGTGGAACAGGAAGGCATCGAAGCCTGGTTCAAGCTGGACGCCGCCGAGCTGCTGGGCGCCGAAGCCGCCCAGTACGACAAGATCAGCGACACCCTGGACGTCTGGTTCGATTCCGGCACCACCCATTGGCACGTGCTGCGCGGCTCCCATCCCATCGGCCATGCCAGCGGTCCCTGTGCCGACCTTTACCTGGAAGGCTCGGACCAGCACCGGGGCTGGTTCCATTCCTCCCTGCTCACCGGCGCTGCCATCGACGGCCACCCGCCCTACAAGGCCCTGCTCACCCACGGTTTCACGGTGGACCAGCAGGGACGCAAGATGAGCAAGTCCCTGGGCAACACCATCCTGCCCCAGGAAGTCTCCGACAAGATGGGCGCCGACATCCTGCGCCTGTGGGTCGCCGCCACGGACTATTCCGGCGAGCTGGCCATGTCCAAGGAGATCCTGGCCCGGGTGGTGGAGTCCTACCGCCGCATCCGCAACACGGTGCGCTTCCTGCTCGCCAACACCGCCGACTTCGACATCGCCACCAATGGCGTGGCTCCCGAGCAGCTGTTCGAGATCGACCGCTACGCCCTGGCGTTCACCGCCCAGTTGCAAGCGCTGTGCGAGGCCGAGTACGCAGGTTACGAGTTCCACAAGGTGGTCCAGGCCCTGCAGACCTTCTGCTCCGAGGACCTGGGCGCCTTCTACCTGGACGTGCTCAAGGACCGGCTGTATACCACCGGCGCCGATTCCCTGGCCCGCCGCTCGGCCCAGACCGCCCTGTGGCACATCCTCCAGGCCCTGACCCGGCTGATGGCGCCGATCCTGTCGTTCACCGCCGAGGAAATCTGGGCGGTGGTGAGCGGCAAGCCCGACGACTCGGTGATGTTCACCACCTGGCACCCGCTGCCCGTGGGCGGCGATAGTGAGGCCCTGCTGGCCAAATGGGCGGCCCTGCGCGAGGTGCGCGGCGAGGTGATGAAGGAGCTGGAAGCCCTGCGCGTGGCCGGTTCCATCGGCTCGTCCTTGCAGGCCGAGGTGGAAATCCACTGCGATGGCGAGAAGTACGCGCGCCTGGCCTCCCTGGGCGACGACCTGAAATTCGTCCTCATTTGCTCCAAGGCCACGGTGGTGAAGTCGACTGAAGACAAGCTGGTGGCCACTCCGAGTGGCCACGGTAAGTGCGAGCGCTGCTGGCACGTGCGCGAGGACGTGGGCGCCAACACCGAGCACCCGACCCTGTGCGGCCGCTGCGTCGAAAACCTCTACGGTGCCGGCGAAGCCCGGACCCATGCCTGAGCTGGGCTCGGCACGATGAGCGACGCGACGACGGCCCGTCCCGGCGATGCCGCCCCGGCAGCGGTCTGGCTGAAATGGCTGCTGCTGGCCGTGGCGGTGATCCTCTCCGACCAGGCCAGCAAGCTGTGGGTGCTGGACGTATTCACCCTGGGCGAATCCCGGCCGGTGACCGAGTTCTTCAACCTGGTGCTGGTGTACAACCGGGGGGCGGCGTTCAGCCTCCTGGCCTCCGCCGGCGGCTGGCAGCGCTGGTTCTTCGTCGTCCTGGCGGCGGCCGTGTCCCTGTGGATGGGCGCCATGCTGCGCCGCCACGCCGGCCAGCCCGGCCACCGGCCGCTGTGCATCGGGCTCAACCTGGTGATCGGCGGGGCCATCGGCAACGTCATCGACCGCTTCGCTTACGGGGCGGTGGTGGATTTTCTCGACGTGCACGCCTTCGGCTGGCACTGGCCGGCCTTCAATCTGGCCGACTCGGCCATCTGCCTGGGCGTGGCCCTGCTGGCCTGGCACGAGCTACGCCACGGCGGCGGCAAACAGGGGCCGGGAGAAAACGCGGCGTAACGCGGTCAAACCTGACCCTCGTTTCCGTTTGCCCCGATCTGCCATGAGCGATTCCCATCCTGCCCACCTGCGTATTCCCCCCGGCCAGCGCCAGGTCCACGACTTTCCCGTTCTCGACCTGGGCATCCGTCCCGGGCTGACCCACGACGACTGGCGCTTGCGCCTGTTCGGCGAGGTGGAGCGGGAAGTGGTGCTCGATTGGCCCCAGTTGCTGGCCCTGCCGCAAACCCGGGTGGTGATCGACTTTCATTGCGTCACCACCTGGACCCGGCTCGACATGCCCTGGGAGGGCGTGCTCGCCCGGGACGTGATCGCCCTGGCCCGGCCCACCCCGGCGGCGCGCCACGTGGTGCTGCACAGCGGTGACGGCTACACCACCAACCTGCCCCTGGCGGCCCTGCTCGACGACGACGTGCTGGTGGCCCATTCGGTGGAGGATGCGCCCCTGTCCGACGACCACGGTGGCCCGGTGCGCCTGCTGGTGCCCAAACGCTACGGCTGGAAGAGTGCCAAGTGGCTGACCGGCATCGAATTCACCCGGGACGACCACCCCGGCTACTGGGAAGTGCGCGGCTACCATAACGAGGCCGACCCCTGGAAAGAGGAGCGCTACGGCGACTGAGCCGCCGCTGCGTTCCGCTGCTGCACGTTCCGATCCGTTCATCCGATCCATCCGCAACCTGCGAACCGAACCGACCATGTCCGCTTCCTCCGCCACCGAACCGGTGGTTACCCCCTCCAGCTTCCTCACCCTGCACTACCGGGTGTCCACCGGCGACGGCACCGAGGTGATCAGTACCTTCGACATGAGCCCGGCCACCCTGCAGATGGGCGGCGGCCAACTGGCTCCGACCCTGGAGAACAAGCTCCTCGGTCTGCCCGCCGGTGCCCGCCAGACTTTCGAGCTGGCCCCGGGCGAAGCCTTCGGCGAGCACAACCCGCGGCTGGTCGAGCGCATCCTGCGCAGCGCCCTGCCGGACGGTCTGGAGCTCAAGGAGAATGCCGTGGTCGAGTTCGCCACCCCGGAAGGGGCCGAGTTCGCCGGCTTCGTGCGCGAGCTTACCGACAGCCACGCCCTGATCGACTTCAACCACCCCCTCGCCGGCAAGTCGGTGCGCTTCGACGTGCACCTGATCGGTGTGCTGTAAGGGGGGCTGAACCCCGTGGGCTGAAACCCCGCGCCCCGTGGGCATCTCCGCGGGGTATGCCCGGAGATGCCCGTCCCTATTGACTCTTGGGCCTGCCTGCCCGGAGCGCCTTATTCCACGCGCCTTTCGAGATACCACCCCCATGCAAGTCATCCTCGCCACCCCCCGCGGTTTCTGTGCCGGCGTCGAGCGCGCCATCGCCATCGTCGAGCGCGCCCTAGAACTGTTCGGCGCCCCGATCTACGTGCGCCACGAAGTGGTGCACAACCGCTTCGTGGTGGACGGCCTAAAGGCCAAGGGCGCCGTGTTCGTCGAGGAACTGGACGAGGTACCGGACGGCGCCACGGTGATCTTCTCCGCCCACGGCGTGGCCAAGGCGGTGCGCAGCGAGGCCGAGGCCCGGGGCCTCAAGGTGTTCGACGCCACCTGCCCCCTGGTGACCAAGGTGCACCTGGAGGTGGCGCGCATGCGCAAGGACGGCCGCGAGATCATCATGATCGGCCACAAGGGCCACCCGGAAGTGGAAGGCACCATGGGCCAGGCCGAGGGCGGCATGCACCTGGTGGAAACCCCGGCCGACGTGGCCGCCCTGGCGGTGCGTGACCCGGCCAAGCTCGCCTACGTGACCCAGACCACCCTGTCGGTGGACGATGCGGCGGTGGTGGTGAATGCCCTGCGCGAGCGCTTCCCCGAGATCGTCGGGCCGAAGAAGGACGACATCTGCTACGCCACCCAGAACCGCCAGGACGCGGTGAAGCTGCTGACGCCGGAATGCGACGTGGTGATCGTGGTCGGCTCGCCCAACAGTTCCAACTCCAACCGCCTGCGCGAAGTGGCGCAGTTGCGCGGCGTGCCGGCCTACCTGGTGGACCTGCCCGAACAGATCGACGCCAACTGGCTGGCGGGCAAGGCCCGCATCGGCGTCACAGCCGGCGCCTCCGCCCCCGAAGTCTTGGTGGAACAGGTCATCGCCCGGCTGCGTAGCCTGGGCGCGGGGCAAGTGGCGGTACTCGAAGGCGCTCCGGAAAACGTCACCTTCCCGCTGCCGAAGGAACTGGCGTAGGGGGGGAGGGGGGCTGGGGAGAGCCCGACAGCATCTTGCTTGAGGGTGTCGGGGAGGCAGGTTCTGGAGTCATGGGCTGCCCATCGATGTCGGCCTCCAGCGTGAGGATGGATTTCACCGGAAGCCCGTCGATTTCGCCGGGGCGGTAGCGAGCGGTGAAGAAGCGCTGCACGATGCCCGCCTCGATGCTGCGGGGCAGGGTGGAGCGGACCACTTCGATCCGTTCCGGCCGGCCGGTTTCATCAATGAAAAGCCGGAAGCTCATCCGTCCCCCGGTCGGTTGGTCGGTTGCCAAGGGAACTGTGCTTTCCAACTCGGACTGCGGGCTGGCCTGGCGGGTCAGCTCCTGGGCTTCGTAATAGCGGGGGGGCAGGGGCAGCGGTGCGGGCAGGCCCTCATCTTTTGGGGCTGGGTTCGAGGGGCGGGGTTCGGGGGCGGTACTGTCGGCCTGCGGCTGGGGAGGCGACATCCGGTTGCTGTCATCTAGGACGCTTGCCCGCGGTGGCAGGCGTACCTCAAGGCCTGAACGGCCGGGTTTCTCCGGGAGGGGAGCCAGGGGCAGCACGAGACAAAAGACATGCAGGCTGGCCGAAATGAGCAGGCTGGCAACCAGGGTCTGCTGGGCCGCCGTCAGGGCTGGGGTCTCCTCAACCATTTATCGCAAAAACCGGACCATTGGTCACTCAAGGGTGGGCCCGGCCTGGGGCAGGGCTTATAAGTTCGATGAGAGGGTTTCCTTCCGTCATGCAGATTGCCTTTATCGGCGCTCACGCGGAGTTGGTGCCCGTTCCGATTATCGGCGACTCTTCCCCCTCATGAACAGCCTTGCTTCCACGCGATCAGCAACCGGCAGCGGATTTACCCTGATCGAACTCATGATCACCATCACGGTGGTTGGCATCTTGCTGACCATTGCGGTACCGGCCTTCAGCCAGTTCGTGGTCAATAACCGGCTCACATCCCAGATCAACGACCTGCTGGCCGATGTTTCCTATGCCCGCAGCGAAGCGGCGACCCGAGGAGGGCGGGTGGTGGTGTGCCCGAGTTCGGATGGCAGCACGTGCACCGGTTCCTGGTCCAACGGCCGCATCGTTTTTGCCGACCTGAACAACAACTCCACCCGGGACAGCACGGAGGTCATCCTGCGGGTCAGCCCGGCATTGACTGGCGGCAACACGTTTGCACTGACCGGCATCGCGACGACCGATCCGCTGGTATTCCGCTCCTACGGCGGGCTCGTCGGCGCGGCCCAGGCGACCTTCAAGCTATGCTCCCCGGCCAGCGCGACCGGTCGGCAGCTCGTCATATCGATCACCGGGCGGCCGGTGGCAACCCAGGTTGCTTGCCCGTGAGGAGGCACATGATGGCGTTACCGAAACGGCAGTCGGGCGTTTCCATGCTGGAGGTGCTGATTGCGATCCTGATCCTCTCGCTTGGGTTGCTCGGCATGCTGGGGGTGTTGCTCAACAGCATCAAGCTGACCTCGTCATCGAACTACCGCAGCATTGCCGCCGAACAGGCCAATGCCATGGCCGATTCGATCCGGGCCAATATCAGCAGCCTGAGTGCCTACAACTCACCGGCATCGGCCTTGACGGCTGGGTGTCTTTCCTCGTCAGGGTGTACGCCTGCCCAACTGGTCAGCAACGATCTCTATGTCTGGCAGAGCCGGCTGGGGGCCCTATTGCCCAGCGGTGCGGGTACCGTTTGCCGCGACGATACGCCGGGCGACGGGGGGCCGGCCAACTGGCAGTGCTCCGGTGTCGGCATTTACGTCGTCAAGATTTGCTGGAGCGAAGCCCGGGTCGCCATTTCCGGCGCCACTACCTGCGTGTGGGCCAATATATGAAATCCAGTCCGCGCATCGCCCACCAGTCAGGGCTGTCCCTCGTCGAGCTGATGGTGGCGGTCACCATCGGTCTTCTTATCGCCTTGGTCGTCACTCAGGCCTACTTGACCGGTGTTGGCAGCCAGCGCACCCAGACCGACCTGACACGGATCCAGGAAACCTCACGCTTTGCCTTCGATCTCTTGTCCAAGGAAATCCGGCGGGCGGGGTACCGCAACACCTATGTCCTGGGGAGTCAGGCTCAGGACTTTTGCGCCAAATCCCCAACTAGCCGCCCCGTTTTTACCGGGCAGAACGATGCAGCCACCCTTAATCTCGGTGCCGTTGCCGGGACGTGGACCATCCTCAATTCCAGCGATGTACTGACGGTCTCATTTTATGGCGAGGACAATGCGGCCGGCACTGCTGCCGATGGCGTGTTGCTGGATTGCCTGGGTAATGCCGTGCGGCGCAATTCCCTGGTTCGGGACACGCTGTTCGTTGCGGCAGACGTGAACAACAACAATGAGCCGACCCTGTTTTGCTACTCCGACAACAAGGCCGCCAATGGCACCCAGTACAGCACCACGGCGATTGCCTTGGTTCCGGGGGTCGAAGTGTTGCAGTTCCTCTACGGCGAAGATACCGATGGCGATGGGGTGCCCAACCGTTACGTGCCATACAGCGGACTGACGGCTAGCAGTCTTTCCGACGGCGTGGTCAGTGTCATGGCCGGCATCGTGGCCCGTACCCCCAATGCTGTCAGCACCGACACCACCACGACCGCCAAATCCTTCCGTCTTTTCGGCGCCGACTATGCCGCGACCAACGATGGTGGGGCCGTGTTTACCGCTCCCCTGGATCGGCGTATCCGTCAGATCACTACGTCGACGATTGCTTTCCGGAATTTCCCGCTATGCCCGTCCTGATTTTTCATTCGGCTAGCCGTCTAGGCAAAAGCCCGAGGCGTATGTCGCCACCTGCCGCGATGGGTGGGGCAGCATTGCTGACGGCGCTGATTTTCATGGTGGTGCTCACCATGCTGGGGTTGAGCGTGACTAACTCCACCAGCCTCGAAGAGCGTATCGCCCGGAATTTCCGCGATCACGAACTGGCGTTCGCCGGCGCAGAAGCGGCGTTGCGGGATGCGGAAATTCGTATCACCGGTTTCTGGACCAATCCGGCCCAGCCGGTCAGTCCTTTCAGCTTCAAGGCCGATTGTACCAACGGCCTTTGCGATGGGCAGGCTGCGACCCAGCCGGTGTATACCGCCTACAGCATGACAGGCTCGCCGAGCGTGAGCCTCGGAACTACGACCCAATCGCCTGCAATCAGCGGTCTGGTCAATCCGCCGCGCTACCTGATTGAAATCGTTTGCGCTGCACCTTTGTTTGGGGAAGGCATATCGGCGACGGGCGGGAGCCCCTGCCGCTATCTCTACCGCATTTCTGCGCAGAGTGGTGGCCGTCTTGGCGAGGCGCAAGTGTTGCTACAAGAAGTCTACGTGCTGAATTGAGGCGGATTACCGCTGGGATCGTTGGGGGTTTGATGATGAACGCGATAAAAAAAACCGTGTTTGGACTGCTGGCGGTTCTGTTTACGTCAAGCGCGGTGGCGGCGCCGCTGGCCAGTGCGCCGTTAAGTCTGAAAGGCAGTGTGCCCCCAAACGTGCTGTTTGCCTTGTCGGTGGAATTCCCGACGGCAAACACTGCGGCCTACCAGGGCACCAACGATTACACCTCGGCAAACCAGTACCTGGGGTTGTTCGACCCGAAGAAATGCTATGCCTATGACAGCACCAACAACTGGTTCTATCCGGTAAGCATCACGACCACTCAGACCTGTTCGGGGCAGTGGAGCGGCAACTTTCTCAACTGGGCAACCATGACCGGTTTGGACGAATTCCGCTACGCCATGACTGGCGGCAACCGCTACCAGGATACGTCCACGCTGACCGTGCTTGAGCGCACGTACCAATCTGGCCAGGGTGGAACAAACAACTTTCCCGATAAGACGACGACGGCGGGGGCGGCAGCTACAGCGGGATCTACACCATTTGATAACACCTCCCTGACTATCCAGAACCAGGGAAAGGGTGTTGCAGTGGCTGTTTCAGGGACGACTCCCTCTACTGCGACGTGTTCTGGAACATTGGGGACAAGTTCTCCTTACTGCGCAAGCTTTACTTTGTCCAATGGGCATACGGGGACTTGTAAGAACTGGTCAGGGGATGGTTCTAGTGCGGCTAAGGCTTATGCGTGCTCGTCATTCAATACTTTTTCCGGGAATGAGAGTTTGACCATTTCCAGCTGCACTACTACTGGGAAAAATTCTGGCGGGAAATATGTTTGTACTGCCCAGCAAGTTACATATCCGCTTTCTGCTACGACGTATCAGGTACGCGTTAAGGTTTGCGATACATCCATAGGCCTTGAGAGTAACTGCCAAGGCTATGGCTCAACATATAAGCCAACCGGAGTCATCCAGAATAACGGCGATAAGATGCGCTTCGGCGTTTTTTCATATTACAACTCTAATGACATTGATAACGCGGTGATGCGCTCGCGTTTGAAATATGTTGCTCCGCAAATGTACTCATCCTCTGGAGGTAATATTTCCAATGCTAATGCGGAGTGGTTGTCGGCCGACGGGACGCTAGTTACCAATCCGGATCCTGCTGATGCCAGTGCGTCTTATCCTTCAGCAGTTAGTCAGTCCGGTGTAATTAATTACATCAATAAATTTGGCAAGGCGTCGGGAAATTATAAAACTTATGACGATGTCGGTAAGGTTTATTACGAGGCGCTAAAATATTTGCGCGGCTTGCAGCCTACTTCTGACTTTTATGTCAAGGCTACTGCTGCTGGGAGCGATGCGTTCCCGATTATCACCAGCTGGGATGATCCTCTGCAATTCTCTTGTCAGCGCAATTACATCATCACCATGGGGGATAGCCATACCTGGTGTGATAAGCGTCTTCCAGGGGGTAGCTATACCACGACAGGCAGTGGCACTTGTAATGCGCAGAATGGTCAGGCAGCGGATCAGGGCAGCTTGCCTGGCGACACTGGGGTAAACGTCACAACCTGGACGAATAAGCTTGGGGCCATGGAAGGCAATGCGTCGCTGGCAACTACGATGACTGGGGCCGGCGGTGCCAGTTTCTATATGTCGGGTCTGGCGTATTGGGCTGCGCTTAATGATATTCGTCCCGATGATGCTACCAAGGTCCAGACACTTGGGAATCAAAACGTCAAGAGCTATGTTATCGATGTCGAGGAGAATAAAGACCTCGGAATCAATTCTCAATATTGGTATGCCGCAAAATACGGTGGAGCAGACAGCTTTGCTGCAAACGGAGCCCCACAAAACTGGTCGCAAAATATTTCGATTGGCGCACCATACTCTACCTTCAATGGTGCCTGGCCCAAAACCCTGCTGCGTGCCGGTGATCCTCAGTCGATGATTTCGGCGGTTCAAAGCGCGATTTCGACAATTTCAGCCCAAGTAATGAGCGAAGCGGCCCTGGCTCAATCGGCAGGGGATTTGCGTACCTCGAACGGTGCCTATATTTATCGGGCTATTTTCAGTTCCAATGGTTGGACAGGGGACTTGCAGGCATTTCACTTGAGCTCCACCGGGGCGATCGGCTCGACGCCGGAATGGTCAGCTGCATCCTTGCTGCCTGCTGCGGCAAGCAGACTTGTTTTTACCTATAACGATGGCTTGACGCCTACCGGTACCACCGAGAGCACCAGCAATGCGTATAAAGGCGTTGTTTTCTCGGCGGCCAGTAACGATCCCGCATTGGCGAGCAACAGCAATTTCTCTTCCCGGCAAAAAGCGTTGCTCAACACCAACGATGTGGCAACTGTTGATAATTTCGGCGCTGACCGTGTCAATTATCTGCGTGGCAATCAGTCCAATGAAGGAGCCCTAGGGCATGGTTGGCGTGCGCGCAATTCGCTTTTAGGCGACATCGTCAATTCGAACCCTGTCTATGTAGGGTTGCCTGCTTATGGTTTAACCGGAACCGGCTACTCAGACTTTGCCAATAGTGTTTTCAGCCGTAAGCCCATGGTGTATGTGGGTGGGAACGATGGAATGCTGCATGGGTTCGACGCCAGCCCGGCCGGTACGGTCGGTGCTACGCCGGGACAGGAGCTGATTGCCTTTGTGCCCAGCGCCATTTATGGCAAGTTGAATCAGTACATGTCACCTCGTTACAGCCATAACTATTACGTGGATGGCAGTCCGACGGTGAGCGAGGCATGCTTCGGTAGTTGTGCTTCGTCTTCCGACTGGAAAACGATTCTCGTCGGAGGACTCAATGCGGGAGGGCAGGGGGTTTATGCGCTTGATGTGACCAATCCGGCCAACTTTACGGCCAGTAACGCAGCGAATATTGTGTTGTGGGAGTTCACTGATCGAAACGACCCCGATCTGGGCTATACCTTCAGTAAGCCCCTCATCAAGAAAATGAATAATGGGCGCTGGGCTGCTATTTTTGGCAACGGCTTCCAGAACACCTACCCGGACAGTTCCGTCAGTACGACGGGGCGTGCCTATCTGTACATCGTCTATGTCGATGGCCCTGGGAGCGGTCAAGCCTGGAGTTCGAGCAACTACGTCAAGATCGCGCTCAAATCCCCTAGCGAACCGACAAATCCGACATTGCCCCTTAATCCCGCGAACGGGCTGTCTTCTGCGGTGGGGCTGGATGTGAATCTGGATGGTACGGTGGATTACATATATGCCGGCGACCAGCAAGGTAATATGTGGAAAATCGACGTCACCAGCACGGATCCGACAGCTTGGGGAGCCGCGTTCGGCACTACGGCAAATCCGCTCCCACTGTTTACGGCAACCGATCCTTCCGGCAATCGCCAGCGAATTACAACAGGCGTGGAATTGTCCCGCCACCCCAACGGCGGTTACATGGTGCTTTTCGGTACGGGCTCCTATATCGAAACCACCGATGCCTTGCCGCCGTTCAAGACAGATTCCTACTACGGTATCTGGGACAATATGGGGTGGGTTGATCCCACGACCAATCAAGTGTCGACCGGGTCTACGGTGAGTGGCCGTAGTGCCCTGCAGCCACAGCAAATTCTGACTACCCAGACCAGTGGCGGGGATTTGTTCACGTTCATGTCCCAGTGTCCAGTGAATTACACCACCGCTCCGTTGACCTTTACGCCCACCGTACTGTGCCCGGCGGCTATTGCGCCGACCAGCGTCGGGTTACAGCGGGGGTGGGTATTCGATTTCCCCGGCAGCGGGGAACGGGTGGCTTCGGATCATCCGCTGGTGGAGGGCGGGATCGTGACCTTTACCTCCCGGACGCCGGCATCCGACCCCTGCACCGGCAACATTACGGGATGGGAATACGACGTAAGCTACCTGACCGGTGGCGCCTCGTCTCAGGGGGTTTTCGACTTGGACGGCAATGGCTTCTTGAATAGTCTTGATCGGGTGACGACCAGCCTGGTTTCCGGAGGTGCGAATCTCGCGCTCCCCCCGTCGGGTCGCCGTCTGAATGGAGCCAGCGACACTCCGGTGCGCCTGCAGACTCCGCCACCTACCGCGTCCAGCGGGACGGGAACCCAGACAACGGCCTGCCCCGATTTCATCCCAGGTTGGGGGTGCCCGTCCCAGTTGGCGCTACGCAACAAATGCGTCATTGACGTTACTTCTGGTGAGTTGATCGGTTCCACGGGCAATAGCCTAGCTGGTTCCGGCAAATGTTTTTCCACGCCGACCGGGCGCATGCTCTGGCGGCAAATCATCCGTTGAGGATCAGCAATGAAGCGATGCAGGGGTTTTACATTGATCGAATTGATGATCGTAGTGGCCATCGTTGGCCTCCTGGCGGCAATCGCCTATCCGTCGTACATGGACTCGGTCCGTTCCGGAGCCCGTGCCGAGGCGCGGGCGGCCATGGCCAACCTTGCCCAGCAGGAAGAGCGCTATTACTCGGACAATCAGACCTACCTTCAGGTCAGCGCACTGCCCACGGCCGCACCGAACGGATGGGCCAATTTTTCGGGCAGTAGTGCCGCCAATCGTAGGTACGACATTACAGTTGCTGCGGCGACCAACCTGGCAACCGATTACATCATTACCGCTACGCCTGCCAATGGTTTCAGCGACCCCCGATGCGGTCAGCTGACACTGAGCAGCACCAACGTCAAAAGCAGCGCCAGCGGGACTCTGGCGACCTGTTGGCAGTGACTTCGTTTTCGCCGCTGTGCTAGAATCCGCCCCCACGCTGCTGTAGCTCAGTCGGTAGAGCAACTGATTCGTAATCAGTAGGTCACCAGTTCGATTCCGGTCAGCAGCACCAGGACAAACACGAGGCCCCGGGGATTCCCCGGGGCCTCGTCGTTTCTGCTCCGGTACCCGGAGTCCGTTCAAGAGCGGCGGGGCGGTCGGGGGGCGGGGGTGGTATGCTCTGCCCCTTTTACAGAGCCGAGGGTTGTTGCCGTGGGGGATTGCTACCACTGCGGGTTGCCCGTACCTGCCGACGTTCATCTGGCCGTTACGGTCGACGGGGTTGATCGCCAGCTGTGTTGCAATGGCTGCCAGGCCGTTGCCGAGGCCATCGTCGCCAACGGGCTGGAGGACTACTACCGCCACCGCGATGCCCTGCCCGAATCCCCCCGGGAAGCCCTGCCGGCCATCGTCGGCGAACTCAAGCTCTACGATCACGCCGATTTCCAGAAAAGCTTCGTGCGCGCCCTTGGCGACAATGAGCGCGAGGCGTCCCTGATCCTGGAGGGCATCACCTGCGCCGCTTGTGTCTGGCTCAATGAGCAGCACGTGGCTAGGCTGCCCGGGGTGGTGGCCATCGACATCAACTACGCCACCCGCCGCGCCCGGGTGCGCTGGGACGAATCCCGCATCCAGCTTTCCGGCATCCTCGCGGCCATCCAGGCCATCGGCTATCGGGCCCATCCTTACGATGCCGCGCGCCACGAGGAAATCGCCCGCCGCGAGCGCCGCGACATGCTGTGGCGCCTGTGGGTGGCCGGGTTCGGCATGATGCAGGTGATGATGTACGCCATTCCCGTCTATATGGCCGGCGATGGCGAGATGACCCGGGATATCGAGGGATTGATGCGCTGGGCCAGCCTGCTGCTGACCCTGCCGGTGGTGATCTACTCCTCGGCCCCGTTCTTCCGCAACGCCTGGCGCGATTTCCGCTTCCGCCGGGTCGGCATGGACGTGCCGGTGGCCCTGGGTATCGGGTCGGCCTTTGTCGCCAGCGTCTGGGCAACATTGGTGGGAACCGGCGAGGTGTATTTCGATTCGGTCGCCATGTTCGTCTTTTTCCTGCTCGGCGGGCGCTTCCTCGAAATGGTGGCACGGCAGAAGGCCGTTAGCGTCACCGAGGCTCTGGCCAAGCTGATGCCGGCGTTCGCCTTGCGCCTGCTGCCTGCTGGCGCGGGCGCAACCGAACAGGTGCTGGTGTCGGATTTGCGTCCCGGTGACCGGGTGCTGGTCAAGCCGGGGGAAACCATTCCTGCCGATGGCATTGTGGTGGAAGGGGTGAGCGCCGCGGATGAGGCGCTGCTCAGCGGCGAAAGCCGGCCGGTGGCCAAACGCCCCGGCGATGTGGTGACGGGTGGTGCCCAGAACGTGGAAAGCCCCCTTGTGGTGGAAGTTTCCGCCGTGGGCGAGGGGACCCGCTTGTCCGCCATCGTGCGCCTGATGGAGCGGGCAGCCAGCGAAAAGCCGCAATTGGTGGAAATCGCCAACCGGGCGGCGGGGCGCTTCATCGCCGCCATTCTGCCCATTGCCGCCGCCACGGCCATCGGCTGGGCCTGGTTCGATCCGTCCCAGGCATTGTGGATCACCGTTTCGGTGCTGGTGGTGACCTGCCCCTGCGCCCTGTCCCTGGCGACGCCGATTGCTCTGACCGTGGCCAGCGGCGCCCTGGCCCGGGACGGCGTGCTGGTGACCCGCGGCCATGCCATCGAAACCCTAGCTCGGGCCACCTGTTTCGTCTTCGACAAGACCGGCACCCTGACCATGGGGCAGATGCGGGTCGAGCACATCCATTCCGTTTCAGGGGGTGCGGCGGACGATGCATTGCAACTGGCGGCCTCGCTGGAGCAGGCCTCGGCCCACCCCATCGCCCGTGCCCTGGTGGGCACGGTGGAGCAACGGGGTTACCCGTTGCTCCCCGTCACCACGGCGGCGGCTGTGGCCGGCCAAGGGGTGAGCGGCTGGATCGATGGCCGGGAATTGCGCTGCGGTCGTCCCGAGTATGTGGCCGACCTGCACGGGCAGGCGCTGCCGCAAGAGCTTCTGAATGCTGCCGAGGCGTCGGCCACCCGGGTCGCCCTGGGCGATGCCCGGGGCTGGTTGGCCTTTTTCGATCTGGACGACGACATCCGGCCCCACGCCGATCAGTTGATCGCCCGCCTGTGCCGCGAAGGGCGCCGGGTGGTACTGCTGTCCGGGGATGCGCCCGCGGCCGTGGCCCGGGTTGCGGCCCAGCTCGGCATCGATGACGTGCGGGCCGGCGTGTCGCCACAGGGCAAGCACGACGCCGTGGCCGCCTTGCAGGCCGAAGGTGAAGTCGTGGCCATGATCGGCGACGGGGTCAACGATGCGCCGGTTCTGGCCCAGGCCCAGGTTTCCATCGCCATGGGCGGCGGTGCGCCCCTGGCCCGGACCCAGGCGGATCTGGTGCTGCTGTCCGACAACCTGAGTCACCTGACGGGGGCTGTCGTCCTGGTGCGCAAGGCGCTGCGTATCATCCGCGAGAACCTGTGGTGGTCGGTTAGCTACAATGTGGTGGCCATTCCCATGGCCATCGCCGGCTATGTCACCCCCTGGCTGGCGGCCATCGTCATGTCGGGAAGCTCGCTGCTGGTCGTCCTCAATTCCCTGCGCCTGCAGCGTGCTGTGGACACGGAGGCCTGATTCGGAGTCGTCATGGAAAGCCTGTACCTGTTGATCCCCCTCTCCGTGCTCCTGGTGTTCCTCATTGCCCTGATCTTCTGGTGGTCGGTGAAGAGCGGCCAGTTTGAGGACCTGGAAGGGCCGGCCTACCGGATCCTGATGGATAAGGAGCCGGGAGAGGAGAGGGGGGCCAAGCCGGCCGCCGATTCGACATCGCCGCCAAAGGCGTGATCAGGCCAGCAGGAGGTTTGGGGCCATGGATGAGCCGTGCTTTGCCGGGGGCATCGGGGTTTGATCTGGGTCAAAATCGAACTTGGGTACGTCGGACATAATCCGTCCCAGATCGTTGCCTTCGTGGGGCGATCTGATTTGTTTCTCTGTTGGGGTTGGGGTGCGTGGAAACGCACCCTTTTTTTCGTTTACGGCCCCGTGCCGTGCAGCGCCCTCAGTTTTTCTCTTCCTAGGCTGCCTGCCTAGCGGAACCCCAATGCTGGCGCGGGGTTTGGCTTCTCCCTAGCACCTGAATTGACCCAGATCAATAGCAGGTTGACCTATGTCAAAAAGCCCCCGGGGACCGTAAAATAGCATGCGCATAGCCGCCAAAAGTGGGGGTGAGTGTCGGTCATGGCATCGGTCGAGGCTCATCATCAGGGAGGCGGCGCAAGATTTTTACTTTCTAAAAACTGAGGTGGGTCCATGTCGGAAACGCAAACCACATACAACTATAAGGTTGTACGGCAATTTGCCATCATGGCCGTCATCTGGGGCATCGTTGGTATGGCCGTCGGTGTCTTCATCGCGGCTCAGCTTGTCTGGCCCGATTTGACGTACGGCATTCCTTGGCTGTCCTATGGCCGTCTGCGGCCGCTGCACACCAACGCGGTAATCTTCGCGTTCGGTGGCTCGGCTCTCTTCGCCACGTCTTACTACGTGGTTCAACGCACCAGCCACGTTCGCCTGTTCTCCGACGGCCTGGCCGCCTTCACCTTCTGGGGTTGGCAAGTGGTGATCCTGCTGGCTGCCGTCTCCCTGCCGCTGGGTTTCACCTCCGGTAAGGAATACGCCGAGCTGGAATGGCCGATCGACATCCTGATCACCCTGGTGTGGGTCGCCTATGCTGTGGTGTTCTTCGGCACCATCGCCAAGCGCACCATTTCCCACATCTACGTGGCCAACTGGTTCTACGGCGCTTTCATCATCGCCGTGGCCCTGTTGCACATCGTGAACTCTGCTGAGATCCCGGTGAGCCTGACCAAGTCCTACTCCGCCTACGCTGGCGTGCAGGATGCGATGGTGCAGTGGTGGTACGGCCACAACGCCGTGGGTTTCTTCCTGACCGCCGGCTTCCTGGGCATGATGTACTACTTCGTGCCGAAGCAAGCTGAGCGCCCGGTGTATTCCTACCGTCTGTCGGTGGTGCACTTCTGGGCCCTGATCTTCACCTACATGTGGGCGGGTCCCCACCACCTGCACTACACCGCGCTGCCCGACTGGACCCAGTCCGTTGGCATGATCTTCTCGCTGATTCTGCTGGCTCCCTCCTGGGGCGGCATGATCAACGGCATCATGACCCTGTCCGGCGCCTGGCATAAGCTGCGTGACGATCCGATCCTGAAGTTCCTCGTCACCTCCCTGTCCTTCTACGGCATGTCGACCTTCGAAGGCCCGATGATGTCCGTGAAGACGGTGAATGCCCTGTCCCACTACACCGACTGGACCGTCGGCCATGTGCACTCCGGTGCCCTGGGCTGGGTGGCCATGGTGTCCATCGGCTCCATCTACTACCTGATCCCCCGCATGTTCGGCCGCAAGGAAATGTTCAGCATCAAGCTGATCACCGTCCACTTCTGGCTGGCCACCATCGGCGTGGTGCTCTACATCGCTTCCCTGTGGATCTCCGGTGTGATGCAAGGCCTGATGTGGCGTGCGGTCAACGCCGACGGCACCCTGACCTACAGCTTCGTCGAAGCCGTGAAGAGCTCCTATCCGTTCTGGGCCATTCGCTTCATCGGCGGTCTGCTGTTCCTCGGCGGCATGTTCGTCATGCTCTTCAACGTGCTCAAGACGGCATCCGGCAACAAGGCAGTGGAAGCCCCGGTGCTGGCCCCGGCCGCTCACCACGCCTGATCTGAGGGAGGATCACCATGGTTTCTCAAGACAAAGTTGAAAAGAGCGTAGGCTGGCTGATCGTCCTCACCCTGCTGGTGGTGAGCGTCGGTGGCCTGCTGGAAATCGTTCCCCTGTTCTTCCAGAAGTCCACCACGACTCCGGTCGAGGGCGTCAAGCCTTACGATGCGGTGCGCCTGGTCGGTCGGGACATCTACATCCGGGAAGGCTGCTACAACTGCCACTCCCAGATGATCCGTCCCTTCCGCGCCGAGACCGAGCGCTACGGCCACTACTCGGTGGCGGGTGAGTATGTGTACGACCACCCGTTCCAGTGGGGCTCCAAGCGTACCGGTCCCGACCTGCACCGGGTGGGCGGCCGCTATTCCGACGAATGGCACCGTGCTCACCTGAACCAGCCGCGCGACGTGGTTCCCGAGTCCAACATGCCTGCCTACCCCTGGCTGGCTCAGACCAAGGCGCTCGACACTGTCGGCTCCGACGTCGATGCCAAGATGAAGGCGCTGCGCAAGGTCGGCGTTCCCTACAGCGATGAAGAAATCGCCGGTGCCAAGCAGGCGCTCGAAGGGAAAACCGAGCAAGACGTCCTGATCGCCTACTTGCAGGGTATGGGCCTGGCGCTCAAGAACACCAAGTAAGGGGTCCTATGGACATCAACGATCTGCGATCCATCATGACCGTCGTGTCGCTTGCGACTTTCGTCGGGATCATCTGGTGGGCTTTCAGCAAGGGACGCAAGTCTCGGTTCGACGAGGCAGCAAACCTGCCGTTCGCAGATAAGGACGTGGATGAGGCGGAAACCCGCCTCGTCCGTCGGGACTAAAGGAATGGAATCATGAGCGATTTCGTTAGCGAGTTTTGGAATTTTTATGTGGTGGGCATCGTCCTGGCGAGCGTGATCGCCTGCGGCGTTGTCCTGTGGAGCCAGAGCAAGGTCAAAGCTGCTCCGGCTGGCAAGGTCGAGACCACCGGTCACGTGTGGGACGAAACCCTGGAGGAGTACAACAACCCCCTGCCGCGCTGGTGGATGTGGCTGTTTTACATCACCGTGGTGTTCGCCCTGGTGTACCTGGTGCTCTACCCGGGCCTGGGCCGCTTCCAGGGCATCCTGGGCTGGTCGTCGGTGGGTCAGTACAAGACTGAGGTGCAGAAGGCCGATGCCCAGTACGGTCCGATCTACGACAAGTTCGCCAAGATGCCCCTCAATGAAGTGGCTGCCAACAAGGAAGCCATGGAAATGGGCAAGCGCCTGTTTCTGACCTACTGCATGCAGTGCCACGGTTCGGATGCCCGCGGTTCAAAGGGCTTCCCCAACCTGACCGATGCTGATTGGCAGTGGGGCGGCGAGCCGGAAACTATCCAGACCACCATCGCCGAAGGTCGTATGGGCATGATGCCGGCTTACGGCGGTCAGCCCGACGTGATCGGCGGCGAAGCCGGTGCCAAGGAAGTGGCCAACTACGTCCGCTCCCTGTCCGGTCTGTCCCACGACTCCGCCCTGGCAGCCAAGGGCAAGGAGAAGTTTGACAAGGTCTGCGTGGCTTGCCACGGCCCCGAAGGCAAGGGCATGAACGCCCTGGGCGCCCCCAACCTGACCGACAAGGTCTGGCTGTACGGCAGCTCTGAAGCCACCATCGTCGAGACCATCACCAAGGGCCGCGCCAACCGCATGCCCGCCTGGAAGGAATTCCTGGGCGACGCCAAGGTGCACATCCTGGCCGCTTACGTGATGAGCCTCTCCGGCAAGGCTGGCGAGCAGCAGAAGTAAGTCATAGCAGCAATCGTCCGGTCCCGCTATCTCTGCGGGGCCGGCAAAACCCGGGGCGGCGCGTCCGCTCCGGGCCATAAAAAGAAGCGATACAAGCACCGACTTGTATCAAAATCGCACGGGTGGATTGATCCTTACTGGCAGCTTCGGCGAAGTCCAGTGATGTGTGATTCTGAAACAAGGCAGTGTTCTTAAATGACTTCTCCCCTCGAAAAGGCAGCGGCGCCCGCCGAAGCCAAATCCCCCGCCACTCAGGCAGCTGCGTCTGAAGCACCGCGCAGTCTCTACCAAAAGCACATCAAGATTTACGCCCGGCCGATCGCCGGGAACTTCAACAACCTGCGCTGGCTGCTGGTCTTCCTCACTCAGGCCCTTTTCTACGGTCTGTGCTGGTTCGACTGGAACGGCCGCCAGGCGGTCCTGTTTGACATCCTCCAGCGCAAGTTCTACCTGTTCGGCCTGGTGTTCTGGCCCCAGGACGTGATTTATCTGGCCGGCTTGCTGATCGTCTCGGCCTATGCGCTGTTCCTGTTCACCGCCATCGCCGGGCGCCTGTTCTGCGGCTACGCCTGTCCCCAGACGGTCTACACCGAAATCTTCATGTGGATCGAGAACAAGATCGAGGGGGAGCGCAACGCCCGCATGAAGCTCGACGCCCAGGCGATGAGTGCGCGCAAGCTGCGCATCAAGGCCACCAAGTTTCTGGTCTGGGGCCTTCTCGCCTTCTGGACCGGCCTGACGTTCGTCGGCTACTTCACGCCGGTCAAAGAACTGACCCACAACCTGGTGACCTGGAACCTGGGTCCCTGGGAGGGGTTCTGGATGTTCTTCTACGCCGGTTTCACCCTGATGCAGGCCGGTTTCCTGCGCGAGCAGGTGTGCAAGTACATGTGCCCCTACGCCCGCTTCCAGGGGGTCATGTTCGATCCCGACACCCTGGTGGTGACCTACGACGAAGAGCGTGGCGAGCCCCGGGGCGGCCGCCGCAAGGGCACGGACTACAAAGGCCAGGGGCTGGGGGACTGCGTCGATTGCGGCGTCTGCGTCCAGGTCTGTCCCACCGGCATCGACATCCGCCAGGGGCTCCAGTACGAGTGCATCGGTTGCGGCCTGTGCGTCGATGGCTGCAACCAGATCATGGATAAGATGAATTACCCCCGGGGCCTGATCCGTTATTCCACGGAAAACGCCGTGGCGGCGCACTACAACCGGCGCCAGATGCTGGGCCATGTGCTGCGCCCGCGGGTGCTGCTCTACTCCAGCATTCTCGTGATCATCGTCGCCGCCATGGTCTGGTCGATCGCCACCCGCATCCCCCTCAAGGTCGACGTGCTGCGCGACCGCGCGGTGCTGAGCCGGGAAGCGGAGGACGGCAAGATCGAAAACGGCTACATCCTGCGCATCATCAACGCTGCCGAGCAGCCGCGGCACTTCGAGATCAACGTCAGCGGCATCGACGGTGCCGAATTGGCCGGCCGCCACGTGGTGGACATGGAGCCGGCCCAGGTTGCGGAACTGACTGTGACCGTCCAGGTGCCGGCCGAGTCCCTGCGCCAGGGATCGAACAAACTGTTCTTCGACATCAAGGCCCTGGACGACAGTTCGGTGGCCGTCCATGAAAAAACCACTTTCTTGATGCAATAAAGGTAATTCCGTGAGCGAAGCTTCCCTGCGCACTTCCGGCAAGCCCTGGTTCCGCGAACCATGGCCCTGGATTCTCATGGCCGGACCGGCGATGGTCATCGTCGCCGGCGCCATTACCGTTTCCCTGGCCATCAAGTCCGACGATGGCCTGGTCGCCGACGACTACTACAAGCGTGGTCTGGCGGTGAACCAGGACATCGGCCGTGACCGGAAGGCCGCCGAACTGGGGCTGAAGGCTTCGGTGGCCTTCGGCGACGACCGTCAGACCCTGAAGGTGCAGGTGGAGCACAACAGCAGCGCTCCCCTGCCGCCCAGCGTCAACCTGGCCTTGGTCCACCCGACCCGGCGCGGCCAGGACCAGGTAGTGCCCCTCAGCCTCGACGGCAAAGGGACGTACGTGGGAATGCTCAAGGAACCGATAGTCCAGGCCAGCGGCAAGCGCCATCTGGCCCTGGAAGATCCCGAGGCCAGCTGGCGGCTGGTCGGGGAATGGGATACCGATACATTGGCCGCAAATCTGCAGTCCGAGCCGCAAAAATAAAAAGCAGGACGGCACCGGGTTTTCTTCAACGACAGGGAGGTGAGTTATGGCTTGGCAAGTACTGTTCAGTACCGACGTTGGGCTCCTCAGTCTGGCAGTGATCGTCACTGTTATCCTGATGTCCGCGTACTACGCCTGGTATTTCAACAAAAAAATCAATGAAGAATCCCGCAACAAGGGAAACGAGAAGCAAGCAACACCGTAACGAAAAAGGGGCCTTCCGGCCCCTTTTTTCATGGCTGATGCCTTGGTGCCGCCCGATGCCGGGCGGCGGCGATCAGCGGTAGACCAGCACAGGGATGGTCGAGTGGGTCAGGACCTTGTTGGTCTCGCTGCCTAGCAGCAGGCCGGAGATGCCCCGGCGGCCATGGGAGGCCATGAAGATCAGGTCGCAGTTGTTGGCCTTGGCCGAGTCGATGATCGCCTCGTAGGGCACGTCGCTGGTCACCGACAGGGTCTTGCAGACCACGCCCTGGTCGCCGCACAGCTTGGCGACCGAGCCGAGGAATTCCTGGGCCTGCTGTTCGGCCAATTCGGCAAATTTCTCTGGCGTGGTGGGGTCGATCAGCGCACCCTCGCCGTAATAGGTGATCGGGTATTCGGGCTTGGCGTAGAACGCGGTCACCTGGGCGCCGATTTCCTTGGCGAAGCCGACGGCCCGCTGGGCCGCTTCCTGGGAAAGCTCGGAACCGTCAGTGGGAACCAGAATATGCTTGAACATGGTGCCTCCGCAAAATGATTCGTTCGGGGTTTCTTCCTGACCTATGGTACGCCGCCCAGCCTGTCGGGAAAAGCGGCGTATGGCCCCGGAAGCGGCGCCGGGCGCGGACTTTGCGCCTGGGGCGCCATGGCCATAACGCTAGCATGGATTTGTGGTATATCCAGAAAAGCGGCCCGGTGCGACGAGTGCCGGGCCACGTTCGCGTTGGCGCGCGCCTCGCCTTTCCGCAAGGATTCCAATGATGGCTTCGGCAAAGTCCCCCACACACCGTCACTGCACCGTCGACCTACAAGGGCTCAGCCCGCTGGAGGCCCTGGGCGAAAAATTCGCCCAGCAGGTGGACCCTTTCGGCATCGCCACCTCCCTGGCCAATGCCCAGATCGCCTGGTGGCTCCACCCCCAGGAAATGGCCCGAGTGGCGATGGGCCTGTCAGGCGACGCCCTGGCCCTGCAAGCACACATCCTGCGCCGCGCCTGGGGGTTGCCTTCCGAAGATGTGGTCACGCCGGACCCCGGCGATGCCCGGTTCAGTGACCCGGTGTGGGCCGAGGCGCCGACCTGGGACATCCTCAAGGAAACCTACCTGGCGATCACCCACCGGCTCCAGGACATGTATTTCGAAACCCCGGGGCAGTCCGACAAGGAACGCCGCCGGGCCGCTTTCTGGCTACGCAAGTGGTTGAACGCAATGGCGCCGACCAACTTCTTCTGGACCAACCCGGTGGCCATGCGCAAGTTTGCCGCCAGCCACGGCGACAGTCTCGCCCAGGGCTGTCGCAACTTCCTGGCGGACCTGCGGGCAGGCAATATCCGCATGGTGGACGAGGATGCCTTCACCGTTGGCAAGGACCTGGCCACCACGGCCGGCCAGGTGGTGTTCCGCAACCGCCTGGTGGAGGTGATCCAGTATTCCCCCAGCACCGACCAGGTCCGGGCCATGCCGCTGGTGATCTTCCCGCCCTGGATCAACAAGTTCTACATCCTCGACCTGAACGCCAAGAAGAGCCTGGTGAAATACCTGGTGGACCAGGGCTTCACCGTTTTCCTGGCGAGCTGGAAGAACCCGACGCCGGATATGGCCGACGTCACCTTCGACAACTACCTCGAAGAGGGCTACCAGAAGGTCATCGAAGCGGCGACGGCGATCGCCAAGGTGCCTCAGGTCCATGCCGTGGGCTACTGCATCGGCGGCACGGGGCTGACCGCCTACCTGGCCTGGGCCAACCGTCGCTACGGCGACCCGGCCAAGGTGCCGGTGGCCCACTGGAGCACCTTCACCACCTTGACCGACTTCGCCCACCCGGGCGATATCGAGGTGTTCCTCGACGAGGGGGCGGTGGAGTGGCTGGAAAAGAAGATGTCCCAGCAGGGCTACCTGGATGGCAAGGACATGGCCTCCTCGTTCCGTATGCTGCGCTCCAACAGCCTGATCTGGCACTACTGGGTGCACAGCTACCTGTACGGCGAGCCCCTGCCGCCCTTCGACGTGCTGTTCTGGAACAGCGACACCACGCGCATGCCCATGGCCATGCACAGCTACTACCTGCGCGAGATGTACCTGAAAAACAACCTGGTCAAAAAGGACGCCATCGCCCTGGCCGGCGAGTCCATCGACATGGAGTGCATCGTCCAGCCCCTGTTCGCCGTCACCGCCGAGGACGACCACATCGCGCCGTGGAAGCAATGCTTCCACATCCGCCGCCACATTCCGGCGCCGATGCGTTTCGTGCTGTCCACCTCCGGCCACATCCTGGGCATCATCAATCCCCCGGTGGATCCGCCCAAGCGGGCCTACTGGATGGCCGACGCCAGCCGCGGCGAGGGCAGCGACAGCTGGAAGGAGAGGGCGCCGCGCCATGCCGGCAGCTGGTGGCCGGCATGGATCGAATGGCTGGACGAACGGTGCGGCGAACAGGTGGCGCCGCCCAAATCCCACCGCAGCTATCCGGCCCTGGAAAAAGCCCCCGGCACTTACGTGCTGGAGCACTGAGCGCGCTGCCTGAAGGATGGCTAAATCCCTGGCGCAAAAGGAATTGCGCCAGGGTTAACCTACGTCAAAGGCGCCCCGGAGGGCTGTGCTATCGTCGCCGCCACTTCAACGGCGGTGCCCCCATGTCCTTCCAGCTTCCTTCCCTCAAGATCCGCGGCAAGTCGCTCCTCCCCATCGTCCAGGGAGGGATGGGGGTCGGGGTGTCCGCCCACCGCCTGGCCGGCGCCGTGGCCCGGGAGAACGCCGTGGGCACCATCGCCAGCGTGGATCTGCGCCGCCACCATCCGGACTTGATGGAAGAAACCGGCCGCTGCCGGGACAAGGCGCGCATCGACGCGGCCAACCTGGTGGCCCTGGACCGGGAAATCCAGGCCGCCAAGGCCATGGCCCGGGGCCTGGGGCTGGTGGCGGTCAATGTCATGCGCGCCGTGTCCGAATACGCCGCCTGCATCCGCCAGTCCTGCGAATCCGGCGCCGAGGCCATCGTCATGGGGGCTGGCCTGCCCCTGGAACTGCCCGAACTGACCCGGGACCATCCCCACGTGGCTCTGGTGCCCATCCTTTCCGACGTGCGCGGGGTGACAGTGGTGCTCAAGAAATGGATGCGCAAGAACGTCCTGCCCGACGCCATCGTGATCGAACATCCGGCCCACGCCGCCGGCCACCTGGGGGCGGCGCGCAAGGAAGATCTGGCCGATCCGCGCTTTGCCTTCGCGAACGTCATCCCCGGCGTACTGCAAGCCTACAAGGACCTGGGCATCGAATCGGAGAACATCCCGGTGATTCCCGCCGGTGGCATCAACAGCCACGAGAAGGTGCGCGAGCTGATCGGCCTGGGCGCCTCGGGTGTTCAGCTCGGCTCGGCCTTCGCCGTCACCGAGGAAGGGGACGCGGATCTGGCCTTCAAGCAGATTCTGGCCGGTGCCGCCCCCGACGATGTGGTGGAGTTCATGAGCTGCGCCGGGCTGCCCGCCCGGGCGGTGCGCACCCCCTGGCTGGAAAAGTACCTGAAGCGCGAAGACAAGCTCCAGGCCGCCGCCAGCGGCGAGCATAAGTGCACCCTGGCCTGGGATTGCCTGGTCCAGTGCGGCCTGCGCGACGGCATCGCCAAGTTCGGCCAGTTCTGCATCGACAGCCAGCTGGCTGCCGCCTTGCGCGGCGACGTGCAGAAGGGCCTCTTCTTCCGCGGGGCGGACAGCCTGCCCTTCGGCGACAAGATCCGGCCGGTGAAGGAACTGATCCACTACCTGATGACAGGCCAGCGCCCGGTGCTGGCCTGAGCCATCCCAGGCCAGCCGCCGTCGGTGCGGCCGGCCGGTTTTTGCCACGGTCCAGGCCGTGGCTGGCCGAGTGCCAAGCCGCTCCTTTGGGCGGCCCCGACGCCGGGGAGGGGCGCGGGGTTGCGCTGCCGAACGTGTTGAGGATCGTTCGGCCGTGCCCTGAAAGTCCGCGCCAGATGCGGACTTTCAGCCAGAGGGGCGGAAGCCCGAGGGCGGGTGCGGGGCTTCGCGGGGGAGGCGCGGAGAAGCCCGCCCCGCCTGGGGTTTGACGAGACAGGGGAGTGCGGCAGGCGCATTTTGACAGCCATCAAGGCGCCTTGCGGGGGGGCTGTCGAGAATCGGCCCACGATTTTCAGATTCCCAGACAGGGTGCCCCGATGACTGCCTCCCCGACATCCGCTTCTGCCGCGACGACCCTGTCCGGCCTGTTCTCCCAGCACCATCGCCACTGCGACGAGGCTTTCGCCGCCGCGGAAAAAGCCGTATCCGGCGGCGACTGGGCTGTGGCCGAGACCGCCTTTGATACGTTTTCCACCGACCTGCTGGCCCACTTCGCCGCCGAGGAGGAGCAGCTCTTTCCCGCCTTCGAAGCCGCCTCCGGCATGACCGGCGGGCCCACTTCGGTGATGCGCCACGAACACGTGCAGATGCGTGGCCTGCTGGCCAATGCCCGCCAGGCCCTGGCCGACCGGGATGCGGACGCCTTTCTCGGCGAGACCGACACCCTGCTGATCCTCATGGAGCAGCACAACCTCAAGGAAGAAGGCGTCCTCTACCCCATGTGCGACGCCCACTTGGCGCCCCGGGCGGCCGAACTGCTGGAGCGCTGCGCCGCCGCGCTGGGAACGATGTGACGTCAAGAACGGTCGCATAATTCACCGTTCAGTCAATTCAACGCCCCGTCCGGGGAGATTCGTCATGCCACTCAATTTCGCCAATTTCGACGGCCCCGTCATCGATGCCCGGGAGCTGGAACCCCCCGAACCTTTCGTCCGCACCATGGCGGCTCTGGATGACGTGGGGCCGGGCCAGTCCCTCTACCTGGTCCTGCCCCGGGAGCCCTTTCCCCTCTACAACGCCTTGGCGATGAACAGCTTCACCCACGACACCACCTACAGCGACGACGGCCTGGTGGTGGTGCGCATCTTCCGACCATGAAGGACTGACCCGGGTGGCCCGCTCCCCAGCCAGCGCCCTGTCCTACGACCAGGCACCGCCGCTGCACCTGCCGCTGCGCTTTTTCCTCACCGCCCCCCTGTTCGGGATTCTGGCCGGCGGGCTGCTGCTCGTTCGCGGCGGCGCGGTGTTCGCGTCGCGCTGGACTGGCGAGGCCCTGGCCGCCACCCACTGCCTGACCGCCGGGTTCATGCTCCAGATCATGCTTGGTGCCCTGGTTCAGTTCCTGCCGGTGGGCGCGGGCGTGGTCTTGCCCGGGCAGCGGTGGTTGGTGCCCCTGGTGCACGGGGCGGTCACGGCGGGCAGCTTGGCCCTGGTGATTGCCTTCCTCGGTGCGGGGCAGCCGGCCTTTCTGCTGGCCGGGGCGACCCTGGCCCTGGGCGTTGGCGCCTTTGCCCTGGCCGGGGTCATGGCCCTGCGCCGACGTTTCGCCCTGGTGGGCATCGTGGGGGCGCTGCATCTGACATTCCCGGCCCTGCTGGCTACCCTGTTGCTGGGGCTGTGGCTGGTCGGCGGCCTGGCCGGCTGGAGCAATCCGCCGGTTTTCCTGGCCACCGCCCTGCACGCGGGCTGGGGGCTGTTTGGCTGGGCCGGGGGGCTGTTGCTGGGTGTTTCCCTGGTGGTGGTGCCCATGTTCCAGCTCACCCCGGCCTATCCAGGCTGGGTCGGCCGGGGATTGGGGCCGCTCCTGACGCTCCTGCTGCTGGGCTGGAGCGTTGCCCGGCTGGGGGCCGGGGAAGGCAGCGGTGTGCAGGTGCTGCCCTGGTCGCTGCTGCTCGCGGCCGTGGCTTTCGGCTTCTGCCTGGTCACCCTGGGTTTGCAGCGCCGCAGCCGCCGTCCCTGGGGGGACCCGACCCAGCGCTTCTGGCGCCTGGGACTGGTGGGCCTGGCGGCGGCCGCGCTCCTGTGGGGAGCGGGGGAAGCGGGGCGGGGCGTTTGGGGTGTGGGGAACGGCGACCGGCTGGCCCTGTGGATCGGGGTGCTGGCCTTGTTCGGCGGGTTCATCCCGGTGATCTGCGGCATGCTCTACAAAATAATGCCGTTCCTGATCTGGCTCGACTTGCAGAACCGGGGACGGGGGCGGGTGATTCCGCCCAACATGAAGCGCCTGCTGCCAGAAGCGGGCATGATGCGCCACCTGCGCGGCCACGCGGCGGCCTTGGTGGCGTTGCTTGCCGCGCCCCTGGCGCCGGATTGGCTGGCCCCCCTGGCCGGCGCCCTGGTATTGCTCGCCTTCACCCTGCTCGCCGCCAACCTGCTGGGGGGGCTGCGCCTCTACCGGCACGAATGCCGACGCATCGCCGACTGCCTCGACCAAGGATGAGCGAATGACCACTGCCTACCTGATCCTCAAGCACCTGCACGTCACCTGCGTGGCCCTGTCCGGCCTGGGCTTCCTGCTGCGCGGCGGCCTGATGCTGGCCGATTCGCCCCGGCTCCAGGCCCGGGTGTTGCGCATCGCGCCTCACGTGATCGATACCCTGCTGCTGGTCAGCGCCCTCAGCCTGGCAGCCCTGCTGCACCAATACCCCTTCGTCCAAGGGTGGCTCACCGCCAAGGTGTTGGGGCTGCTGGCCTACATCCTGTGCGGCACCGTGGCCTTGAAGCGCGGTCGAACCAAGGGCGTGCGGATCGTCTTTCTGATCCTGGCCCTGGCCTGCTTCGCCTACATCGTTTCGGTGGCCCTGACCCGCAATCCCTGGGGCTTCTTCCTCTTCCTCGCCTGAAAGTCCGTTCCATGTCCGCATCCCTGCTCGGCCCGGCCGCCCCGTCCTTCGACGAACCCCTGGAAATGCTCGACGCCTGCCATGGCCGCATCGAAGCCCAGCTGAAGACCCTGGAACGCCTGGTGGAGCACCTGCCCCGCCATGGCGTCGATACCGCCGCCCGGCAGGCCATCGAGGGGGTGGTGCGTTACTTCACCGTGGCCGCGCCGCACCATCACGAGGACGAGGAAACGGACCTGTTCCCCGCCCTGAAGGCCGCTGTGACTGGCCAGGAGGCTGCCAGCGGCGAGGTGGAGGCCCTGGTCGGGCGCCTGCTAGAGGACCACCGGCGCATGGACGTGGCCCGGGACGCCATGCTCGATCACCTGGGCAAGCTGCTTGCCGGTGGGGCGGCGGACCTGTCGGCCGAGATGGTGGCGGGGTTGGCGGCCCTGTATCGGGAGCACATCGCGCTGGAAACGGCCGAACTGCTGCCCCTGGCCAAGCGGGTGCTGCCGGAGGAGGTGGCGCGCCGTCTGGGCGGGCACATGGCGGCACGGCGCGGGGCGCCGATGCCGTCGTGAAGCGATGAGAGGGAGAGGTCTGGCGATGTGCCCTGAAGGGGCCGTCAGACCGGGGTGTGGCTCATCAGGCGCTTCAGGCCCGGGATGTCGAGGATGCGGATGTGCTTCTGCTGCACCGCGATCAGCCCTTCTTCCTGGAATTTGGAGAAGGAGCGGGAGACGGTTTCGAGCTTGAGGCCCAGGTAGCTGCCGATCTCCTCCCGAGTCATGCGCAGGTAGAACTCGGCGGGGGAATAGCCCCGGGCGACGAAGCGCTGCGACAGGTTGAGCAGGAAGGCCGCCAGGCGTTCTTCGGCGCGCATGGTGCCGAGCAGCATCATCACGCCGTGGTCGCGCACGATCTCCCGGCTCATCACCTTGTGGAAGTGGTTTTGCAGGGTCGGCACCTGGCGCGACAGGCGCTCCAGGTAGTCGAAGGGGATCAGGCAGACCTCGCTGTCTTCCAGGGCGATGGCGTTGCAGGAGTGGTTCTCGCTGCTGATGCCGTCCAACCCGAGCAGTTCGCCGGACATCTGGAAGCCGGTGACCTGGTCGCGGCCGTCCTCCATGATCACGTCGGTCTTGAAGAAGCCGCTGCGGATGGCGTAGAGGGCTTCGAAGGGCTGGCCGGCCCGGTAGAGCAGGTCGCCGCGCTTGACGCGCTTGCGGGTGGAAACGATTTCCTCGAGCTTGGCCATTTCCTGGGAATTCAGGCCGAGCGGCAGGCACAACTCGCGCAGATTGCAGTTGGAACAGGCGGTCTTGATGACCGAAAGATTGACGGTTTTCAGAGCCCGGTTTTCGGACATAACGAGTGCGTGCCCCTAGGCAAATTGCGGTTTGATCCAGGTCAACGTGAATCTGTTCCTTACAATGAATACTTAGGAACAACCCTCATATTACCCTGCAATGGCGCTTCCGCTCTCTTCGACCCCCAACGCCTCCAACGTCGTCTTCGATCCCGAGATCATCCAACGTTTCGACATCAGCGGCCCGCGTTACACGTCCTATCCGACGGCAGACCGTTTTGTCGAAGCCTTCGATGCCGAGGCGCTCAAGGCCTGGCTCGGCAAACGCGAGATCGGCGGTGTGGGCGGGCCGTTGAGTGCGGCGGGACGTGCGTTGTCATTATACTTCCACCTCCCTTTCTGCAATACCATCTGCTACTACTGCGCCTGCAACAAGATCATCACCAAGGATCACGGGCGCAGCGCCAAGTACATCAAGTACCTGGGCAAGGAACTGGCCCTCCAGGCCGAGAGCCTGGACGGCAGCCGCGACGTGGCCCAGTTGCACTGGGGCGGCGGCACGCCCACCTTCCTCTCCCATGACGAGATGCGCCAGTTGATGGCGCTCACCCGCAAGTATTTCCACCTGCTGCCGGACGGCGAGTTCTCCATCGAGGTAGACCCGCGCAAGGTGGATACCGCCACCGTGGAAGTGCTCGGCGAATTGGGCTTCAACCGCATGAGCATCGGCGTGCAGGACTTCGACGAGCGCGTGCAGGTGGCGGTCAACCGCATCCAGTCCGAGGCCGAGACGGTCAACGTGGTCGAAGCGGCCCGGGCCAACGGCTTCCAGTCGATTTCCATGGACCTCATCTACGGCCTGCCGCACCAGACCGTGATGGGCTTCAACCGTACCCTGGAGCGGGTTCTGGCGATGAGCCCGGATCGCCTGTCGATCTACAACTACGCCCACCTGCCGCACCACTTCAAGCCGCAGCGGCGCATCCTCGAGGCCGATCTGCCCAGCGCCGACGCCAAGCTGCAGATCCTGCAACTGGCGATCAAGAAACTCACCGAGGCCGGCTACGTCTTCATCGGCATGGACCACTTCGCCAAGCCCGACGACGAGCTGGCGGTGGCCCAGCGCCAGGGACGGCTGCACCGCAACTTCCAGGGCTACTCGACCCACGCCGACTGCGACATGCTGGCCTTCGGCATCTCGTCGATCGCCAAGGTGGGGCCGACCTACAGCCAGAACGTGCGCACCTTGGACGAGTATTACGACCGTCTCGACGCCGGCCAGCTGCCGGTGCTGCGCGGCCTGGAGCTGACCGCCGACGACATCCTGCGCCGCTCGATCATCCAGGCCCTGATGTGCCACTTCGAGCTGTCCCTGGAGTCCATCGAGATCGCCCACCTGATCGACTTCCGCAAGTATTTCGCCGCCGAGCTGGAGGACCTGCGCGAGATGGAGCAGGCCGGCCTGCTCAAGGTGGACGACAAGTGGATCACCGTGCTGCCCCCAGGGCGGATGCTGGTGCGGGTCATCGCCATGGTGTTCGACCGCTACCTGCGCGCCGACCGGCAGCGCACCCGCTACTCCAAAGTCATCTGACCGCCCGGCCGGCGGCGTTTTTGCCACCGGCGTTTCCCTGCGCCTCCGCTCTCGGCCGCCCCGTCGTTTCCATCCGGATTCGGCGCCCGGGGTAGTACACTGACGCCGTGGATTCCCTGACCCCCGCTTCCCTCCTGCCTTTCCTCATCGTCGGTTTTCTCGGCGGCCCCCACTGCGTCGGCATGTGCGGGGGCATCGTCGTCGCCCTCACCGCGGGGGGCGGCTCGTCACGGCGTGGCCTGCACCTGGCCTACAACCTGGGGCGGATCGCTGCCTACGGCCTGGCCGGCGCGGCCATGGGCGCCCTGGGCGGGCTGCTCGGTGGCCATGGCGCCCTGGCCGCCCAATGGCCGCTGCGCACCGTGCTCTACCTGCTGGCCAGCCTGCTGCTGGTGGGCATGGGCCTGTATCTGCTCGGCTTGCCGCAATTGCTGCTCCCCCTGGAGCGGGGCGGGCAATTCCTGTGGCGGCGCATCCAGCCCCTGACCCGGCGCTTCGTGCCGGTGCGCTCGGCGGCCCAGGCGCTGCCTCTGGGCTTCCTCTGGGGCTTCCTGCCCTGCGGCCTCGTCTACAGCGCCCTGGCATCGGCCCTGGCGGCCGGTTCCGCGGCCCGGGGCGGGGCGATCCTGCTGGCGTTCGGCCTGGGCACCCTGCCCAACCTACTGGCCATGGGCCTGTTGGCGGTTCGGCTCAAGGACTGGGCGCGCCGCCCGGCGATGCGCCGCCTGGCCGGTGTGCTGGTGCTGGGGTACGGCGCCTGGGGATTGTTCGCCGGCCTGCGGTTACTGGTCGCCAACTGAGCAATCGCGCTGACGGAAGGTGGATCGGGGTCGGTACCGGCTGGGCTGGTTCTAAAAGTAAAGCAACAAAACAAACGGGGCACCCTTGGGTGCCCCGTTTGTTTTGCGTGTTGCCGCCGCAGCTCAGGCGGTGCGCGGGTGGTGCGGGCGGGAGAGCTTTTCCCGGAGGACCAGTAGGGCGAACCAGGCCAGGGGGATGGCCACCAGGGAATAGGTGATCCACTGGCCGTACTGGCCTTCCGGCCCCCAGGGCTCGGTGACCATGTGCCAGTACTCATTGTCGATGGGCAGCAGGCCGGTCTCGGTGAATTCGTGGAAGGCGTAGAAGACCAGTTGCAGGGCGAACAGGACCAGGAACACCGAGGTGACCTTAAAGAAGCGGTCGAGGCGGATGCGGCTGCCGAAGCGGCCCCAGCCCCAGGCCACCAGGCCGGCCAGCAGCACGCCGAGGATGCCGCCGATGGCCAGGTCTTCCATGCCTGCGCTGAACAGTACGGCGGAAAGCATCAGGGCGGTTTCCATGCCTTCTCGGGTGATCATCAGCAGGACGAAGGCGAACACGCCGATCCAGGCGCCGCTACCGGTCTTGAGGCTGGCGGCCTCGATGCGGGCGGCGATGTTGGCGCGCATGTGCTTGGCGGCGGAAAGCATGTACACCACCATCGACACCACCAGCACCGCGGCGATGGCGGCTAAGGTGCCTTCCCAGAAGGGCTGGCTTTCCGCCTTGCCGAAGAAGTAGCCGGCGACGACGGAGGCGAGGATGCCGGCGCCGGTGCCCCAGTAAACCGCGGAGGTGAGGGCGTGGCGGCCAGTCTGGCGCAGGTAGGCGAGGGTGATGGCGACGATCAGGAAGGCTTCCAGGCCTTCCCGCAGGGCAATGACAAGGGCTTGCATCATGGCGGGCTTCTCCAGGGGCCGTGGGCGCAGGGGGATCGGAGCGCCGGGCAAAGGAATAGTCTAGCCGATAGCCATGTTAATGAGAATGGCTATCGTTTTTGGCTGGGCCCCGAGGGACATTGCGAGTGCCGGGACCGCCGGCTGGCGTGGGCCCGCCGGCGGTGCAGGGTTATCAGCCGCGCAGGGCGTAGTACTCCACCACCTGCTGCATTTCGATGGGGAAGGGCACGTCCTGGGGGCCGGGCAGATGGCCGACCCGGGCGCTCTGGGCGGTTTCGTCCCACGTCAGCCACTCGGGGCGGGTCAGAGCGGGTTCGGCCAGGCTGGCGCGGATGGCGTCGAGGGGCTTGTCGCTCCGGTGCAGGGTGATGGTGTCGCCGATCTTGAGGCGCACCCCGGGCAGGTCGACCCGGCGCCCGTTCAGGCGCAGATGGCCGTGGCGCACCAGTTGGCGGGCCGCCGGAATGGTGGGGGCGAAGCCGGCGCGGAACACGGCGTTGTCGAAGCGGCGCTCCAGCAGCTCCAGCAGCTTGTCGCCGGTGGGCGTCTTGCTGCGCTTGGCTTCGCTCACCAGGCGGCGCAGCTGGCCTTCGGTCAGGCCGTAGTTGAAGCGCAGCTTCTGCTTTTCCATCAGCTTGGCGCCGAAATCGGACAGGCGTTGGGGCTTGAGGCCGTGCTGGCCGGGGCGATGGGGACGGTCGGCAATGGTCTTGCGCGACAGGCCGGGCAGGTCGAGGCCGAGGGCGCGCATCACCTTGAGGCGCGGGCCGGTATAGCGGGACATAAAGGGCTCCAGTAGGGCGGCCGGATGGGCGTCAGTGGGCGAGGGGCCGGGCGACTTCGTCGGGGGCGTCGAGGCGGTCCAGGTCGGCGTAGGCCTGGGCCAGGTCGGCCCAGTGCCGCAGCATCTGCCGGCAGGTATGGCGCAGGGCCGGCGGCACCTGGGGATCGGGCAGCTTGTCCAGGGCGGCCAGCTTCTGCACGATCAACTGGCACAGATAGGGTTCGCCGCACAGGGCATGCTCGGTCATCCAGGTCATGGCCGCCGAGAGGAGTTCGTTGGCGTCGCCGGGACGCCGGTCGAGGGGCTCGCGCATGGCTCCGCATCCGGTGGGGCGGCGGCCGGAGCCGCCGGTTGCAGGGTTGGGCTGGCGGCCCGGTCCCTGCGCTTCTGGCAGGCGGGGCGTGGCTGGCATCGAGGGGCCGGGTGGGCAGGCTTGGGATAAGCCCTGTCCGGTAATTGGTGATAATAGTTCGCATTTGCTTTTGTCGCAACCCGCAGTGGAATTTGTTCTGGGTGTTCTGGGGCGTGCAGGCGGTGCGACAGAACAGGGCTCCCGGCAATTGGCGTTGCTGCCGTGCCCTACCACCCCGATGCCGTGCGTACCATATTTCACCGGGGAGGGACGTGCCGAGCTGATCGGGCTGCGCCGCAATTTGGAATTGCCGTTCATTGGCCTACCAGGCGAACCCTGACAGAGGGCTGCACCGCGAGCGTTGCAATCCAGGGCTTGTCTTTTTAATGAGAATAATTATCATTTGATGCGCGTGGGGACTATGCCATGTGCCACAACCACCATGCCGCCCGCTTTTACCGACGATCCTTTCACCCCTCGGGAGACCGCCATGAATGCCCTTGCCCAGCCCCTGGTCCAGGATGACGAAGCCGCCAGCATGGCGGCCAGCCTGCTCTACCTGATGAGCGAATACGCCGCCGAGGACAACCCCTTGCTCGCCGCCCTGGTGGCCGGCGAACTGGCAGCCCTGGGCCGTCTGGTCGATCCCCGCTCGCCCCTGGCCTACATGGTCCAGCGCATGACCCGCCGCTGGCGCGCCCTGGCCCAGAGCCGCAGCGGCGAAACCCGGGGGCGCGGCGCCCTGGCGGCCCTGCCGGCGTAAGGTAAGGAGAACGCCGTGCCGATCCGCTTTCCCCTGACCAAGCCCGCGCCGGCAGGCGCCGCCGCCGCGGCTCCCGCCCTCGATCCCGCCGCCCTGGCCCGGGCGGTCGATCCCCTGGCCGCCGGCGAGGATGCCCGGGCCGGCTCCCGGCGCCGCCGCCTGTGGGACGTGAAGCACCAGTACCACTGCCCGGTGATCGGCACCTGCCTGCCCATGGACGTGCTGCGCCGCCTGGCCGAGAAGGCCCGGGTGAGCGTGGGCGGCCTCACCGACTTCGCCCTGCATACCCAGGCCGTGGGCCACGCCGAAGCCCGCACCCCCTTCGCCGAACTGATGCAGAAGGAGCTGGAACGGCGCCACGCCCTGGCCATCAAGCGCTTCAACCAGGCCCGGGACGAAGCCGCCCTGTGGCAGCTGTGGTGCGACGCCGTGGCCCGGGGCGAAGTGCCGGGAGCCCTGTGGGCGGTGTGGACCCACCCCCGCTGCGGCAACGACCTGGCCCACCGCATCTACGGCGAGGTGCACATGATTTCGCACCAGATGGGCGCCGGCCAGACCGCCGACCTGCAACGCCTGTCCCAACTCGCCGCCACCGTGGCCGAACTGCGCGGCAAGCTCGACGCCCTGACCGAACGGACCGCCGAGCGGTTGGCGGAAAAGGTGGACGAGCTGGAAGCCCTGCGCCAGCAGGTGGCCACCCTGGAAGCCGCCGCCGCCGAGCGCGACGCCCTGCGCGGCCGCGTCGAGTCCCTGGAAACGGCCACCGGCCAGGCCGCCGAGCGCATCGACGGCTGGCGGCGCCAGGCCGACAGCCAGTCCCGCCGCGCTGACCGGGCCGAAGCCCGGGCCCGGGCGCTGGAGCGGGCCCTGGCTGAGGCCCGCGACGAACTGGCCGAGGTCCGCGCCGAGGCCGCCGCCGCCGAAACCGCCCTCGGCGCCTGGAGCGGCGGGTCGGGGGGCGAATCCGGCGGCGCGACGCCGCCGTCCTGCTCTGCCCCGTGCGCCGCTTCGGCGCCCCGGCTGGCGGGCCAGGCGGTGCTGTGCGTCGGTGGCATTCCGGCCCTCACCGAGGCCTACCGGCAGATCGTGGAAAAGGCCGGCGGGCGCTTCGTGCATCACGACGGCGGGCTGGAGGACAACCCCCGGGCCCTGGAAGGAACCCTGGCGGCGGCCGACGCCGTGATCTGCCAGGCCGGCTGCATCAGCCACGGCGCCTACTGGCGGCTCAAGGACCACTGCAAGCGCACCGGCAAGCCCTGCGTCTATCTCAAGCGGGCCAGCGTCACCAGCTTCGTGCGTGGCGTCGTCCAGGTGGCCGAGGGGGCGCCGGTCTTGCACAGCGGCGAGGATGAGAAGACGTATCGCTAACGAAATGGGGCGGCAACGTTGAAAAGGCCGGGGGGAGCATCCAGAATGGAGGTCCAGGCCGCCCGCCGGTCACCCCTTTCCCCCTTCCCACTTTCCAGACACGGAGCCTGCCCATGAAAGGCGACAAGAAGATCATTGGTCACCTGAACAGCCTGCTCGCCGGCGAACTGACCGCCATCGACCAGTACTTCATCCACGCCGAGATGTACAAGGACATGGGCCTCAACGCTCTGTTCGAGCGCATCAACCACGAGATGGAGGACGAGCGCGAGCACGCCCGCCAGCTGATCGCCCGCATCCTGTTCCTGGAAGGCGTGCCCGACCTGACCAAGCGCGAGCCGGCCATCAAGGTCGGCAAGGACGTGCCGGGCATGCTGGAAAGCGATCTGGCCCTGGAATACGCCGTGGTCAAGCATCTCAAGGACGTCATCGCCGAAACCGAGAAGGCCCAGGACTACGTCACCCGGGACATGCTCGTGGCCATGCTCGACGACACCGAGGAAGACCACACCCACTGGCTGGAAAAGCAGCTGCGCCTGATCAAGCTCACCGGCTTGCAGAACTACATCCAGTCCCAGATGGGCAGCGCCGCGTAAGCATCGCTCTGCGCCCCAAACGAAAAGCCCCCGCAACGCGGGGGCTTTTTCATTGGCGCCGCTGGAGCGGCACTGGCAGCACTAACGGCAGAGCTGCCTGGAGAACCGCGCCCATGGCCGATCTCCACGCTGGCATGACGAGGATCGAGGAATGGCGCGGCGTTTCACCGGGTATGCCTGGGAATCGGCCACTGGCGCGGGTTTTCGCGGTGCAGATTTCAGCGTCCCGGGATTGAAGCGGCCGAGGGTGCCGTCCGGCGCGGCCCCAGGGGCAGAGCCAGGTATTCGCCCTGGCGGCGCAGGCGCAGCAGGGCGGCCTCGCCGGCCGGCAGGCGTTGCACCGCCCGGTTGAAGTCCGCCAGGGTCGGCACCGGCTGGCCGTCCAGGGATTCGATCTCGTCCCCCGGTTCCAGGCCGTTGCCCTCGGCTGTCCCGTAGCTGGCCAGGATGCGCAGCGGGCCAGCCTTGTCCCGGGCGCCCGGCAGGGTCGCCGGCTCTTGCAGGATCAGCCCCAGCTCCCGGGCCGGGTCCTGGGCGTTGGCGTTGTGGCGCGGCCGGGGGCGGGTCTCCTCTTCCCCCAGGGCCACGGTGACGCGGCGGCGGGACTGGTCGCGCCAGACGTCCAGTTCGAGCCGTTCCCCGGGGCTGGAAACCGCCAGGGCCCGGTGCAGGGCGCCCACGTCGGCCAGGGCGGCGCCGCCGATGCCAACCACCAGGTCGCCGCTTTTCAGTCCGGCCCGGGAAGCCGGCGTGCCGGGATGAACCCGGGTGAGCAGGGCGCCCCGCCGCTGGCCGAGGAGCCGGGCGCTGTTCTCGGCGGGGAAGATGTCGGCGCCCAGCCAGCCGCGCTTCACCTGACGGTCCCGCAGCAGCAGGGCGGCGACGCGCAGGGCCTCGTCGATGGGGATGGCGAAGGCGATGCTGGTGTAGCCGCCGGAACGGGAGAAAGCCAGGGAGTTGATGCCGACGATGCGCCCGGCGGCGTCGAACAGGGGACCGCCGGAATTGCCCGGGTTGATCGCCGCGTCGGTCTGGATGAAGGCCACGTGGGGGTTGCTCGGCACGAAACGGCCAGTGGCGCTGACGATGCCGGAGGTCACCGTGTGGGCCAGGCCGAAGGGGGCGCCGATGGCGAACAGGGCATCCCCCGGGCGCAGGGCCGCCGGGTCGCCGATGGGCGGCGGCGGGGCGGCCAGTACCGGCTCGGTACTCAGCACCGCCACGTCGGTGGTCTGGTCGCTACCCACCAGGGTGGCGGCGTACTCCCGGCCGTCGTGGCCGATCACGGCGATTTCCCGGGCGTTGCGCACCACGTGGGCGTTGGTCAGCAGGTGGCCCCGGGCGTCGAAGACGAAGCCCGAGCCGGTCCCGCCGGGCAGGGGAGCGGGCTCTATGGCGGGGAATGCCGGGTTCGGCGGGAGGGCCGCCGGGACGGCGCGGCGCACCTTGATCTGCACCACCGCCGGCAGCCGCGCCGCCACCTGCTCGGCCAAGGATGGCGGAGGGTCGAAGGCCGGGGTAGCGGCATGGGCGGCGGGAACGTTCAGGGCGCAGGCCAGCAGGATGGCGGTGACGGCAGGCCGGAAGGGGCGGACGAGGCGAGAGGCGGGGGTGTGGTGGAACATCGGTCGGGAGTCGCGTTGGCTGGGCTGGCTTTGGCTGGGGGGGGGATGGGGGGGGCGCTGGCGCTCACAGCGCTTCAAGGAAGGCGTGCAGGGCGTCGATTTCCGCCTCGTCGAGCTGGCGGGCGCGGATCAGGGGCGACTTGCGCGGCCGGTAAGGGTCGGCCTCGGCCGTCGCCTTGGGCGTCAGGTTGCCCATGCCGGCGTTGTACATGCGCAGCAGGCCTTTCAGGTCGGGAAAAATGCCATTGTGCATCCACGGCCCGGCCCGGGCCACGTTGCGCAGGCTGGGGGTGCGGAAGGCCCCCAGGTCGGCCTTGTTCCGGGTCACCTCGAAGCGGCCCAGATCCTGGTTGCGCCGGCCGTAGAACGACAGGCCGATGTCGTGAAAGCCATGATCGGTGAGCAGGGGGCCGTAGTGGCAGTTGAGGCAGCCGGCCTTGGTGCGGAACAGGTGCAGGCCGGTCAGGGCGCCATCGGACAAGGCCGCCGCGTCCCCGGCGAGAAAGCGGTCGAAGGCCGTGGCCTCGGGGCGCAGGGTGCGCACGAAGGCCGCCAGGGCCTGGGCCAGGGTGGCCTCGTCCGGGTCGGCGGTGCCGAAGGCGGCCCGCCAGGGCGCCCGGTACTCGTCCAGGCCCTTGATCCGGGCCACGGCCTGGGGCAGGGGATGGTTCATCTCCACCGGGTTGGCGATGGGGCCGACCACCTGCTCTTCCAGGGAGCCGGCCCGGCCATCCCAGAACAGGCGCGGCGCAAAGGGGGCGGCGAGCAGGGGCGGGGTGCGGCGCCGGCCCATCAGCCGGTCCTCGCCCACGGCCAGGGGCTTGCCGTCGGTGAACGCCTTTTCCGGCCGGTGGCAGCCGGCGCAGGACAGCTCGCCCTTTGCCGACAGGCGCGGGTCGAAGAACAGGCGCCGCCCCAATTCCACCCGGGCCGGCGTGCCGGGGTTGTCGGCCGGCGTCGGCGCCACGGCGGGTACTGGCCCCAGCTCCTGCCATGCCACGCCCGCCTCCACCTCGGGCGCCGGCCAGGCGGCGGCTGGCGCGGCATAGAGGCGGCGCAGGCAGGCGGCGTCCCAGCCGTTGGCGGCGCGGCAATCGGGGGCGGCCGGCGCCGGCAGGGCGGTCGGGGCCGCGCTCAGGGCGGCGGCCAGGCAGGCCGCTCGCAGGCCATGGATCGCGTGGGTCCGCGCATGAGTCTTCATGGTCGCTCCCCTCAGAACCGGTAGCCGACTTCGAGCCAGTACTGGCGGCCCTTTTCGTAGACGAGGTCGGTGCCCGTCAGCTCGATGGCGTTGCTGCGGTTGAGCACGTTGTCCACCGACAGGGTGACGTAGGCCTCCTGTTCGCGCACCGTGGGCATGGACCAGTTGATACGCATGTCCCAGGTGATGGCCTTGCCCACCGTCTGCTTCTCGTAGACGTCGATCTGGGTGCCGTTGTAGTCGGCCTTTTTGCCCGTGGCGACGATCTTTTCGTAGCTCTGGCGGAGCCGGAAGAAGTTGCCGATGGTCAGGCGGGCCGAGGGGATGACGGTGTTGAAGAGCACCCGGCCGGTCATCGGCCGGTTGTAGTTGTCGGCGGGCCGGTCGATCCAGCGAGTGACCTTGCCGTTGTAGAGGATCACCTTGTCCAGCTCGTTCTGCAGGTTGCTGATGGTGTCGCTGTAATCGGCGTGGGAAGTCTTCACCCGGGTGCGGTCCAGCCCCAGGGTGACGGTGGTGTAGGTGCCGGCCAGCTTGATCGGCGCCAGGGTCTCGGCGGTCAGGGACCAGGTGTCGGCGCTCGAACTGCCCACGTTGTCGTAGGCGTAATCGCCGGCCTGGCGCAGGTGCAGGATCACCTCGTCGCGGCCCTTGCGGGTCACGTACTTGAGGTTCCACAGCATGCCCCCGGCCTTCTGGCTGATGCCCGCCATCTGCTCGTCGGCATAGGGGACTTTCAGCTCCCCCAGGTGGTACATCTTCCAGGTGTTGCTCTGGGTCGGCGTCGGCCAGGCCGTGAGCACGCCGCCGGAAACCGAGCGGGTCTGCACGGCGGTTTGCAGGGACAGGCGCTCGGCCTGGGTCCGGTAGATCATGAAGTTGCGGCCGTAGTAGCGGTTGAGGCCCGCCTCGATCCGGGTGGTGCCGTCCCCCAGCACGTCCCAGAACAGGGTGCTGCGCGGCGCCCAGGTGGCCTTGGGCGCCAGGTCGTCGCTGTCGTAGCGGGCCCCCAGGCGCAGGCGGACCGTGCCCAGGCGCATCTCGTCCTGGAGGAAGAAGGCCCGGCCGGTGTTGTTCACCTCGAACTTGCCGGCGAAGTAGATCAGGCGACTCCTCAGGTACTGCCCCTGGCCGGCGGGGGCGTTGTAGGGCGTGGACATGGAGCAGTTCTCCGTATCCACCCCGCCGCCGGCGGTGGCGCAGGTGGTGGTGTTGGTCGAGGCGGTGTATTGCTCGTAGGGCGTCTTGCGCTCGTAGTACGAACGCTGGCGGTCGAGTTCCAGGCCGGCCTGGAGGCGGTGCTCCAGGCCCAGCAGGGCGAAGGGCTTCCAGTCGCTCTTGAGTTGGTAGGTCAGGTTTTCCTGGGACTGGTCCACATCGCCCCATCCCCCTTCGCCGCTGTTGCCGTTGGGCTTGCCCCAGTTCTTCTCGGCCGAGTAGCGCCACAGCCGCCAGACGTTGCTGTCGGTGCGGCGCGAGCTGTCCATCTGGCTCCACACCAGCCGGTGGGTCAGGGTGGCGCCGCCCAGGGGGTGGTGCAGCCCGAAGTTGAGGCCGATGCCGCCGTTTTCCAGTTCGAAGTAGGAATTCTTGGCGTCCTTGACGAAGTAGCGGCCGATGCCGGGAGCGTAGAGCACCGAGAAATCCGCCCCCACGTCCTTGCTCGGCGTCCAGAAGCCGCGCAGGAAGTAGTTGTCGGAAATGCGCTCCTGCTGCTTGCGGTTCTCGTCGCCGCCGCTGGACAGGTTGTTGCTGTAGCCGTTGAGGGGGATCACCGAGGTGCGCCGCACGAAGCTGCCGATCAGGCCCAGTTCGTCGCTCGGCTTGCCCTGGAGCGCCATGCGGTAGCTCCACTTCTCGAACTTGGGCTGGTAGGTGGCGTCGGCCGAGGACGCGTAGGCCTGTTCCTGGGCGTCGCTCAACTTGTAGCGGGTCCAGGAGTCCCGGGTGGTTTCCACCGACACTTGGCCGGCGAACGCCTTGGTCGGGGCGCAGGTGTCCGCCTGCACCACGCCGCCGGAGAAGCGGCCGTATTCGGCGCCGACGTTGGAATCGCGCACCGTCACCCGGCACACCAGGCTGGTGTCGACGGCGAAGCCCTGGCTGGCCGAGGGCGGGCTGGCGTTGTTGTTGGCGTTGTTCGGCGTGGCGACGGTGGTGGCCGGATTGATGTCGTTGTTGAAGGACATGCCGTCCATCAGGTACAGGTTGCTGTAGAACTTGGCCCCGTTGATGCTGACGTCGGCCGGGGCGATTTCCCCCAGGCGCCCGGTGTGCTGGTCGTTGTTGGCGAATTGCACGTTGGGGTTGATCTTGAGCAGGCTGGTGATGTCGCCGTTGCCCAGGGGCATGGCGTCGATCGTGTCCCGGTCCAGGGTCATGGTGCCCAGGGATTCGCGCTTGCTCAGCACATGCACTTCGGGGAGCTGCTTTTCACCCTGGGCCCCGGCCGGGTTGGGCTGGCGGGCGGCCACGATCACCGCGCCGCTGTCCCCCACCAGCCGGTAGCCGAGGCCGCTGCCGGCCAGCAGCCGGTCCAGGGCCTCCAGGGGGGTGAGCGCCCCCGACACGGCGGGGGCGCTGTGCCCCCCCACCAGTTCCGGAGGGAAGGAAATCGACCAGCGGGTCTGCTCGCCCAGGGAAATCAGGGCGCTGCCCAAGGACTGGGCGGGGATGTGCAGGGCCGGCGGCGTGGCCGATGCGGTCGATGCGGCCGATGTGGCGGCCGAGGCCGCCGGGGCAGCCAGGGCGAGGGCCACGGCCAGGGCGGAACGGCGCAGCCAAAAGCGAGGAGAAGGAGGGAGAAGGGGGAATCCGCACATCGGGGGGATGTCCTCGAAAACAGTGTCGATATCCCCAAGACGTTTGCCGCGCCGTTCTCCCTCACTTGCCTCCGGATTTTTTTTCGCCGGCCCGCACCACGAACAGGCCGGGCAGCCGGTCCAGGCGCAGACCGGCCCCGTGGGCCAGCAGCGCCAGGGCCTGGTCCGGGCGGGCCGGGTCCACCACCCCGGACACCTTGACGTGGCGGGCCTCGCCCAGAACCAGGATGGGCTGGCGGGTGTAGCGGCCGAGCTGGGATGCGGCCCGGGCGAGGGGTATCGCTTCGAACACCAGCATGCCCCGGGTCCAGGCCGGCGATCCGGCCGGCTGCCCCGGTGTGGCCGGGGGCAGGGCGGCATCGTCCGGGCCGACGGCGATGGCATCGCCGGGGCCGAGCAGCCGCTCTGCCTCGGTGTCGGCGCAGGCCGTGCAGCGCACCGCCACCTTGCTCTCGAAGACGGCGACCCGGGTGGTGTCGTCGTCCCGCGCCACCTCGAAGCGGGTGCCCAGGGCCCGGGCGCGGGCCTGGGGCGTGGCCACGGTGAACGGCGCCGGGGTGTCGCCGCCGCTCGGCTTGCGGGCCACTTCGAACAGGGCCCGGCCGCGCAGCAGCCGTATCTCCCGGGCGTCGGCCCCCAGGGCGACGGCGATGGCCGAATCGGCGTCGAGGGTCACGGTGGAGCCGTCGGCCAGGGTGACCGTGCGGATCTCGCCGGTGCCGCTCGCGTAGTCGGCCTCCAGCTCCTGCCAGAGCCTGGGCGCGGCCGTGCCCAGCAGCAATGCCAGGCCCAGGGCGCCCAGGGTGGCGGCCCGGCGGCGGCCGGTGGCGCCGGAAGGGCGCAGGCGCCGGCCGTCCACCTGGCCCAGGCGTTGCCACAGGCCGGCCAGCCGCTCGTAGGCCGCGGCGTGGGCCGGATCGGCGGCGTACCAGGCGGCGAAGCGGGCCTCGTCCTCGGCGGAAAGGGCGGCGTTGCTGCGCCGCACGACCCAGCGCGAGGCTTCGGCCTGGAGGCGTTCGGTCGGCGCGTTGGCGGTGGCGGAGGGCACGGGCTCAGGCCTCGTCGAGCACGGCCTGGCAGGCCAGCAGCAGGCGGATCATGTGTTTTTCCACGGCGCTCACCGAGATGCCCAGTTCGGCGGCCACCTGGGCGTGGGACAGGCCGTCCACCTTGTGGCGCAGAAAGACTTCCACGGTGCGCGGCGGCTGGGCCAGGATGGTCGCCTCCAGGCGCCGGATGGTCTGGCGCAAGGCCGCCAGGTGGGCCGTGTCCGGGGCGCTGGCGTCGGCGACCCCGGCCAGCTGGCCGTAGTCGGCCAGCAACTCGCCCTCCCGGCCGCGCTGGCGGTGCCAGTCCACCGCGATGTTGGCCGCCACGCGGAAGACGTAGCCGCGCAGGTTGTCCACCGGCTCGGCGGGCCTGGCCTTACACAGCTTGAACCAGCAGTCCTGGGCGCAATCCTGGGCGGCGTGGCGGCAGCCGGTGCGGCGGGACAGGAAATCCACCAGCTCTCGGTAGTGGTCCAGGTAGATGCGGGTGAGGGCGGTCATGGCCGGCGGCGGGTCAGGGGGCCGGGGCGGCGGCGCCCGCCGGGCTGGCCTCGCCGGCCTCGGGCACGTAGACGATCGAGCCGTCCTGCATCCGGTAGGCGGTGCCGGCCTTGGCGCCCTGGCCTTCGCCGATGGCACCGCTGGCCTTGTACTTCTCGATCTTCTCGCCCTTCTTCACCACCACCTCCATGGAGGGCTTGCCCGGGTCGGTGATGACGGTCACGTCCTGGTGCGAGAAGGGGTTCATCAGCGGGTTCTTGGCCACGGTGATGAGCAGGGCGGCGATGATCACCAGGAAGATGTCGATCAGGTTCACCACCGACAGGATCGGGTCCTCGGTTTCCGGCTCGTGCAGGAGCTTCAAGGCCATCACGCCACCTCCTGGACCGGGTAGGTGGGCAGGGGGTGGCCGTGGCCGGCGGGGCCGTTCCGCTTCAGGGCGGCGATCTCCAGCAGTTCCTCGGCCAGCCAGCGGCGGCGCACGTTCACCACCCAGTAGGTGATGGAGGCGGCGATCAGGGCCAGGATCACGGCGGAAAAGGCCACCGTCAGGTTTTCCGAGACCTGGGCCAGGTTGCCGTCGGACAGGGACTTCAGCGCCGGCCCCATGGGGATCATGGTCGCCACCAGGCCGAGCATGGGGGTCACCCGGCTGGCGATGCGGGCGTTCTCCAGGGCCTTGTGGGCGGCCAGGTCGAGCTCGTCCTCGGTCAGGTCGGGCCGGGCCAGGTAGGCGCGCAGCAGGGGGCGGCCGGCCCGGTCCCGGCGGCGCTGGGCGAACTGGCGCAGGAAGCTGCCCAGCACCCAGAAGGCGTAGAGAAAGAGCAGGGCGATGAGGGCCAGGGTGGGCAGCAAAAAGAGCTGGCCGACTTGGTACATGGAGCCTTCGAGCAGGGTTTGCATGGCGGTCCTTTGCGAATCGGATGGGAGGGATGGGTAGGGTCAGCGGGGGCGGCGCACCGCCAGGGGGCGGTTGGCGGTGAGCGCTCCGCCCAGGGCGGCGGCGAACACCAGCAGGGCGCCGGCCAGGGCCGCCAGGGGCAGGGGTGGCAGGGCCGTGGCGGGCTCGGGGATTTTTTCCAGCTTCATGCCGCGAATCGTCGGGGTGTCGGGCACGGTGGCCGGATCGCCAGGATCGGCGGGCTTCTCCACGGGGGTATCACGGGAGGCCGCGTCGTTATTGGCGTTCGGCGGCATAGGCTCGGAGAACGAAGCGGGGCGCGCCTTTCCGAGGCCATAACCTGTGGCGGCTGCCGCCGGGGCACCCACGTAGGCGCGGAAGGTGGCGTTGTCGCTCTTCACGTCGTATTTGGCGGCCAGTTCCCGGTAGGTGGATTTCAGCTCGGCCACGGTTTTGGCGTCGGCCTGCCAATAGCCCTGGCGGGCCGCTTCGAGCATGCGTTCCACGGTCTGGGCCAGGGCGTGGGGATTGTTCCGGGCGAACCAGTCGCGCAGCCCCAGCTGGTGCTTGTCGCGCACGTAGACGTCGGCGAACTCCTGCCACTGGTCGTCGCGCACCACCTCCCGGGCGGTGGCGGTCCAGCCCCAGAAGTTGTTCACGGCGTCGAGCACCTGCAAGGTGCCGGCGTAGCCCTCGGCCATCACGTTCTTGATGTAGCCGGGGTGGAAGTTGCGGGTGGCCAGCTCCTTGGCCAGGAACTCGGCGGCGCCCTCGGCCCGACCGCCGCTGCCATTAGCCCCGCCGGCGCGCAGGTTGCTGATGTACAACTCCGGGGCCTTGCCGTCCAGGTGGCGCACCGCCAGGCCGATGCCGCCCAGGTACTGGAACGGGTCGTCGGTGGTGAGCATGCCGTAGAGGTTGGAAGAGCGGGCCAGCACGGCGCCCTGGGTGCCCTTGAGCTGCTCGGCGTAGAGGTTGATGCCGCGCAGCGATCCCTGCTGGGCCTGGCCCCAGGTGGCCTCGTCCGGGCCGTAGGCGAACTGCATCTTGCGCAGGTACAGCTCGGCCAGCTTGCGGTCGCCCTCGGCCTTGCCCTTCCAGGTGTCGGTGGCCAGGGTGGCGTCGTCCAGGCCGGTGCCGTAGTTGCCGGATTCGGAGGAGAAGATGCGGGTGCGGGCGGCGTTACGCCGTTCCGCCTCGGGCACCCCCTGGCGGGCCAGACGGGCCTCCACCTCCCGGGTGTGGGCGGCCACCGGGTTGTCCGGCTCGTCAGCTGCGGCGGCCAGGGCCACGGCCTTGGCCAGCTGGCGCATGGCGTTGGGGAAATGGTCCCGGTACAGGCCGGTGGCCGACAGCACCACGTCCACCCGGGGGCGGCCGAGCCGTTCCCGGGGGATCAGGCGCACGTCCTCGACCCGGCCGCCGGCGTCCCACACCGGCTCCACCCCCAGGGCGAGCAGGGCCTGGGCTTCCAGGATGCCCTGGTGGCGCATGGTTTCCACCGACCACAACGAGAAGGCCAGTTTGTCCGGGTAGCGCCCGGTCTTTTGCCGGTGCAGGGCGAGCAGGTTGTCCAGGGCCTCCTTGGCGGCGGCGAAGGCGGCCGGGGTGGGCACCCGGGACGGGTCGAAGCCGTACAGGTTGCGCCCGGTGGGCAGAGCCTCCGGGTTCTTGATCGGGTCGCCGCCGTAGGAGGTGGGCAGGTGGCGGCCGGCCAGCACCGTGAGCAGACCGGGGATCTCGTTGCCGGCGGTGAGGTCGCTGGCCAGGGCGCGGCCCCGGTCGAGCAACTCGCGCAGCCGGGCCGGGGCGCCGGCCGGGGGCGGTTCGCCGGCCAGGGCGGCTTCGAGCAGGCGGTAGGGGCGGCTGGCGGCGAGCTGGCGGTAGTCGCCGACGAAGCTCTCTTCCGGGTCGTCGCCGTCGGCCGTGGCCAGTTGCCAGTATTCCTTGCCCAAGGCCAGCACGGCGGTGCCGATGCGGTGCACCGGGGCCGGGGCGGTGCCGAAGGTGTGCAGCCCCACCGGCTGGGCGGTCTGGGCCAGCTCGTGGAGGTGGGCGTGCAGGGTGTCGACGAAGGCCGGGAAGTCGGCGGCGATGCGCGCCGCGCTCCAGCCCAGGTCCTTGTCCACCCGCAGCGCCTGGGCGCGGCGCAGCAGGTCGGCGCGCAGCTTGTCCTTGACCCCGCCTTCGTCCTGCTGCTGCCAGGCGTGCAGCACGTCGTGCAGTTCGTTCACCTCGCCGTGCAGGCCCGCCGGGGCGAAGGTCGGGGTCTGGTGGCTGACGATGACGGCGCGGCCGCGGCGCTTGGCCTGGAGGGATTCGCCGATGTTGTCCACGATGTAGGGGTAGGCCACCGGCACGTCGCCCACGGCGGCCATCGGCCAGTCGAACACCGACAGGCCCCGCTCCTTGCCCGGCAGCCATTCCTGGGTGCCGTGGGTGCCGAAGTGCACCAGGGCGTCGGAGCGCTGCCGCGCCCACAGGTAGGCGGCCAGGTAGAAGTGGGAGGGATGGGCTTCCAGGGAGTGGTAGAGGGCCTTTTCCTTGTCCACCCATTTCTCGCCCCGGGGCGCCTGGGGCAGGATCGCCAGGTTGCCGGCGAGCAGGCGCGGGATGACGAATACCGGCCCTTCCGGGCGCCGCAGCACCATGGCCGACTTTTCCGGCTCGCCCCACTGCCGCGCCAGGGCCTGGCGCTGGGCCTCGGGCAGGGTCGCCAGCCAGCGCCGGTAGTCGGCCACCGGCAGGGTGTCGGCCAGGCCGTCGCGCAGCAGCGAGTCGAGCTGGGCGGCGGTGTCGTCCCGGTAGAAGGGGGCGAGCAGGCGTTGCAGGCTGGCGATCAGCACCGGCTCGGAAAGGGCCTCGGCGCGGTAGCCGGCGTCCTTGAGGCCCTTCAGGGTGGCTTCCAGGCTGCGCGGCAGGTTCATGAACGAGGCCGACAGGTTCTTTTCCCCCGGCGGGTAGTTCCAGACGAATACGGTGACCCGCTTCTCGGCGTTGGCCAGGGTTTGCAGGCGCACCTGCTTCAGGGCCTTGCCCACCACCGCCGCGGCCTGCTCGGGAATCGGCACCACCTGGTCGTCGCCGGCCCGGGTGGCGGCGGCGATCTGGATGTCGGTGACCCCGGCGTACTCGGCCTGGGCCAGGTAGAAGGGCACGTCGGTGAGGCTCACCCCCTGGGGATCGGCGCGCCAGGCGGCGGCGTCGCCCTTGCGGTAGGGCATGGCCTGGACGACCGGGATGCCCAGGGCGGCGAACTCGGCGCGCCGCCCTTCCGGGTTGAGCATGATCTGGGTGTTGATCAGCACGTCGGCCACGGGCCGGCCGGCGGCGCGGGTCATGCGCCGCACTCCGTCCGGGTCCATCACCGGGCCGTAGAAGGGCAGGGCGATGGCGCCGGCAGCCTCGATGTGGCCGATCAGGTCGTCGATGAAGGCGGTCTGCTCGGCGGCGATGTAGCCCTGGTGCAGGGCGATGGCCACCACCGGACGGCCCGGCGCGGCGGGATCGACGCCCTTCCAGCGCAGATAGTCGGCCGGATCGGCGAACACCAGGCCGGGGGCCTTGGGGTGGTAGACGGCGCTCTTGGGAAAGACGATCGGCGCCGCCGCCGCCTTTTCCACGGCGGCCCAGGGCTGGCCCGCCAGATGGGCGGCCAGGGTGGCGAAGAAGCCCTCGAAGTTGGCCCGGCTGCCGTTCACGTAATAGGCGTGCAGGCGCCGGGCCAGCGGATCGGGCAGGCGCTGCCACTGGAGGGCGCTCTCGTGCAACCACAGGGCCGGGGCGTTCAGCCCAGCCAGGGCTTTGGCCAGGCGGGTCTTGGCGAAGTCGCGCAGGTGGTCCCGGGGCGTGTCGAAGAACACCGCGTCGTAGCCGGCGAACAGGCCGGCGTCGGCCTCCGCCGGCAGCTTTTCGACGAAGCGGCTGTCGGCGGCGATGCCGTACCGGCGGGCCAGGGGGGCGAGCATCTGGAACTTGCCGGCGGGCACCGGGCTGGTGGCGAGGAACAGCACCCGGTGGGCGGGGGCTACGGCCGGAGTCGGGGTAGGGGCGTCGGCCGCCGTGGCGGCCCCGGGGGCCAGGAGCGGCAGGGCCAGCAGGGTGGCCCTGCCCAGGAAGGTCCGGAGGATCGAGAGGGCCTGGAGGGCCAGGACGGGACCGGGCCGGACAGGTGCGCGGCGTGGATCGTGGCAAGCGGCGGCGCCGGCCGGCGCGGGAGGGGCGGCAAGGCCCGGGAAGGGCGGAAGGGCAGGGTCCATCGCATGGCGGGACCGCCCGTGGGCGGCCCCCAGTCCTCGGCTGATTCCTGCCGCCGCGGCGGGATGTGCGCCCAGTCGCCGGCCCGGAACGGGCGGCCCCGGGGATGAACGGAGCCGGCGGCGCCGGATCGACCGGAAACCGGGCGGCCCGACGGGCGGGGCGCGTGGATGCTGCGGCGAGGGGCGACCCGATGCGCGGGGCGGTGGGGTCGAAAAGGAGGGCTGGCTGCCGACGCCGGCACCGCCGAGAGGGGGAGCGGCGGGCGAGTGGGTTGCTGGCGCAAGGCCTCCGGGCTCACGGCCCAGGACGGCGGTACTGCAACGGAAACGGGACGGTGCTGCGGGGCTGCCCGGGGGGCGGCCGGATGGCTGGCGTGACGGTGGACCGTGCTGGCTGGCTGGACGGATCAGGCGCGGAGCCTGGCCGGAGGCGGCGGGTGTTACCTGGCCGTTACTTGGTCAGGATCAGCTTGTTTTCCCGCGTCAGGCGCAGGATGTAGGACTGGCCGGCGTGCTCGATGCGCACCGTGTTGCTGCCTTGGAACAGCTGGCTGCTGGACAGGACCGGGGCCACGGCCGGGGCGCCGTGGGCGCCCCCGGCCTGGGAGGCCCGGCTGCCAGCCGCGCAGTCGTTAGCGGTGGTTGCCATGGGTGTCTCCGGGGAGGGTGATGAAACCGAGTTTGACCAGTCCGGCTTCCCGGGCGGCGCCCATCACCTCGGCGACGCGCTGGTAGCGGGTCTCCCGGTCGGCGGACAGGTGCAGCTCGGGCTGGGGGGTCTGGGTGGCGGCCGAGGCCATGCGCGAACGCATCTCGGCGTCGTCCACCGGCTGGTCGTTCCAGTACAGCTTGCCGGCGCCGTCCAGGGCGACCCGCACCGTTTCCGGCTTGGCGTCGGTGGGCTGGGCGGCCACGTTGGGCAGGTCTACCTTGATCGCCTGGGTCATCAGCGGCGCGGTGACGATGAAGATGATCAGCAGCACCAGCATCACGTCCACCAGCGGCGTGGTGTTGATTTCCGCCATGGGGGCCTTGCTGCCCCCGGAAAACGAGCCGAAGGCCATTTACGCGGCCTCCGCCAGGGGACGGCCGGCGGCGTTGGCCGGGGCGCTGTGGCTGGCACCGGTGTGGGGCTCGCCGCCGGAGAGGGGCTTGCCGGTGGTGAAGAAAGCGTGCAGGTCGTGGGCGAAGGCGTCCAGGTCGGCCTCGATGACGCGCACGGCGCGGGTCAGGGCGTTGTAGGCGAGCACCGCGGGAATGGCCACGAACAGGCCGGCGGCGGTCATGATCAAGGCCTCGCCCACCGGGCCGGCGACCTTGTCCAGGCTGGCCTGGCCGGTGGCGCCGATCATCGCCAGGGCGTGGTAGATGCCCCACACGGTGCCGAACAGGCCGATGAAGGGGGCGGTGGAGCCCACCGAGGCCAGCAGGGTCAGGCCGTTTTCGAGGCGGGCGCTGGTCTGGGTCAGGCCGGAGCGCAGGGCCTGGGTGATGAACTCGGCGCCGGACAGGCTGGCGGCCAGGGAGCCCGTGCCGTGGTGGCGCTGGTAGTGGTTGGCGGCCTGGTCGGCGCGGCGGGCCAGCAGGGCGAAGGCCCGGGCGTTGCCGGCTTCCAGTTCGGCGATGGCGGCAGGCACGCTGCGCGCCTGCCAGAAGGCGGCCAGGGCAGGCGTGGTGGCGCGGCGCAGGTTCCAGACGCGCCAGCCCTTGGCCAGGATGACGGTCCAACTGCCCACCGAGAGCAGCACCAGCAGCACAGCCACGGCGTGAGAGACAAAATCGCCGGCCGCCCAGAAGCTGGCCAGGTTCATGTGGGTTTCAGGCTGCATCTCAATTCTCCAAACTGAAAGTGATCGGTATTTGCACCCAGGCGGCGACCAGCTCGCCGCCCTGGCGGGCAGGAACGAATTTCCACTTGCGCACCGCGTCGAGGGCGGCGTTGTCCAGGCGGGTACTGCCGGAAGAGGTTTTCACCACGACGTCGTCGGCGCTGCCGCTGGGCAGCACGTGGGCGCGCAACATCACCTTGCCCTGCTCGCCCATGCGCCGCGACAGGGGCGGGTAGGCGGGGGCCGGGTTGCTCAGGTAGTCGGCGTCGAAGCGCGGCGCGGTCACCGGCGCAGGCGTGCCGGAGGGGGCGCTGTGGGTGGCCGGCGCCGCGGCCGACGGGGCGGCGGGGGTAGCCGGGGCCGAGGGCTGCGGCGCGGCGGCGATGGGGGAAGGGGCGGGCACCACCGGCGCCGGGGCCGGCGTGGGCTTGGCCGGGGTCGGCTTGACCACCGGCTTGGGCTCGGGCTTGGCGGCGGGCAGGGGTGCCGGCGGCGTGGGGGCCGTTGGGGCGGGCGGCAGGATCGACACCATCAGCGGCGCCGGCGGTTCGATAGGGGCCGGCGCCGGGGCCAGCAGGATGGCGGCGGCGATTGCACCGTGGGCCGCCAGGGCGGCGGCGATCCAGCCCAGATTGGTGCCGCGCCACAGCCTGTCGCCGTCGATGACGGAATACGGCAGGGGGGCGGAAGCGGGCAGTGCGGCGGTAGCGGTCATGGCAACCCGGCTGGGGTGGAATAAATAAGAACGGTTCGCATTATCGAATTCACCTGACAAGTTGTCAAGAAATGTTACGACCTGCCTACGCTAAGGGGCGCGGGCGATTTCGGCCTTGATACAGGTGGCCTTTTACTCTCCCCCGGGGTCCTTGCCCTGCGACCTGTTGTCGCAGGGCAAGGGCGGGGCGGCGCAGGGGCGCTTCAAGCGAAAAAAAGCCCCGCCGGAACGGGGGCGGGGCAAAGGACGATACCGGCGTGCCGGCATCGCGAGGCAGGCCGGTCGGAGGCTCAGAAGTCCAGGGCCAGGGACACCATGGCGTTGCGTCCGGGTTGGGTATAGAACTCGGGAGCCTGGTCGCTGGCGAGCAGGCCGCTGCGGCGCACGTCGTTCCACAGCCAGTACTTCTTGTCGAACAGGTTGTTCACCGCCACGTTGATGCGGGCCGTCTTGTGGAACTGCCAGTAGGCCGACAGGTCGGTGACACCGTAGCCCGGGGTGCGGAAGTAGGCCTGGCCGGTGCCGGCGCTGCTGTCGTCCACCCGGTCCTTGCGCCAGGCGGCACGGAAGCGGGCTTCCAGGCCGACGGTGGCGGTGGGGGTCCACTGGGCGCTCAGGGTCAGGCGGCGCGGTTCGATCGAGTTGATGGGCCGGTCGGTGTCCTGGTCGGTGCCGCTGGCATAGGCGAAGGCCCCGTTCAGGCGTAGTTCCTTGAGAGGTTGCCAGTAGCCGCGCAGCTCGAAGCCGCGGATGGTGACCTGGCTCAGGTTCTGGTACTGGTAGGTGGCGGCGCTGCCCGGGATGTAGGCCGGGTTGCTGGCACTGATCTTGATGTTGTCGATGAAGTTGCGGTAGCGGTTGTGGAACACCGCCACCTGGCCGCCGGCGGTGGCACCCGCCACCTTCAGGCCCAGTTCCACGCTCTTGCTGGTTTCCGGCTCCAGGTTCGGGTTGCCCACCGAGCCGTAGTTCTGGGAGCCGTTGTAGAAGAAGCGGTTCACCTCCTGGTAGTTGGGCGGGCGGAAGCCCTCGGCGTACTGGCCGTAGACGTTCCAGCCCTGCATCACTTCGAAGCTGGCGGCGAACTTGGACGAGACTTTCGAGCCACTCTTGTCCACCGCCCGGTAGCCGGGCTTGGTGACGTAGAGCGGATCGCTTTCGGGCGTCAGGCTGTAGTGGTCGTAGCGGATGCCCGGGGTGAGGCGCAGGCGGTTGTCCAGGAAACGCAACTCGTCCTGGGCGAACAGGCCCAGGCTGTCGGCGTGGCCCTTGGGATAGTCGGTGCTCGGGTAGCTGTCGCCGAGCAGCGTTTTGTTCTGCACGCCGGTGGCCAGGTTGGTCCAGGTGGCGTCCTTCTTCTCGGCGGTACGGGCGCGCATCCAGTCGGCGCCCCAGGTGATCGACTGGGGCGTCAGCCAGGTGGCTTCCTTTTCCATCACCAGGCTGGCGCCGCTGCGGGTCTGCTCGAAGTCGAAGCGCTGGTCGAGCAGGCAGTTGGCGGCGCCGGGGGTAGAGGCCGAGCAACTGGCGCTGGTGTTGGTGCGCCACACCTTGTTGCGGTTGGTGGTTTCCTGGGTCTGGGTGTACAGCTTGAGGCCGAGCCGGTCGAACAGGGCGGTGTTGGTGGGCAGCCAGTCGTAGTCGAGGGCAACCCGGTTGCGCGCGATGCTGTCGTCCCCCAGGTTGCGGGTGATGCGGCTCAGGTTGTTGGGGCTGCCCGGGCTGACGTTGCTGACCCGGCGCACGTCGGTCTTGACCTCGGTATCGCGGTTTTCCAGGGTCAGCTTGAAGCGGTGGTTGGCGTTGAGCCGGTAGGCGAGCTTGGCCAGGATGTCGGTGGTGTCGTAGTCCTGGGGGTTGGCGCTGCTGCGCAGCATGCCCGAGCCGTTGAGGTAGGGCTTGTCCGGGCTGTCGCTCTTGTTCTCGATCTCGTGGCCGCTGCGGTGGGACACCATCAGCAGGCCCTTCAGGTCGCCGCCGTCGATGGCGCCGTAGCCAAGCTGGCTGGTACTGCGGTCGGCGCTGAAGTAGGCGGCCTTGCCGCCCACGGCGTAGGGCCGGCCCTTGAGCAGGTCGTCCGGATCGAGGGTGAGGAAGCCCACCACGCCGCCCAGGGCGTCGGAGCCGTAGAGGCTGGAGCCGGGGCCGCGCACGATCTCGATGCGCTTGAGGAAGTCCGGGTCGGGCACGTCCCGGTTGCTGGCGTCGTAGTTGGTGGTGCCGGGGGAGCGGAAATCGGCGGAACGGACGCCGTCGATCAGCATCAGCACCCGGTTGTCCTCGATGCCGCGGATGTTGATGTTGCCGCTGCCGAAGCGGCGGGTGTCGGCGGGCATGGCCACGTCCGGCTCGTCGGCTAGGGCGTCGGCGATGGTGCGGGTGCCGCGTCGGTCCAGATCGTCCCGGTCCACCGTGGTGACGGTACCGGGAATGAGGTCGGTGGCCTGTTGGGAGCGGGTGGCGGTGACCACCACTTCCTTGAGGGGCGCGGCGCCGTCCGCCAGGGCGGGGGCGGGGGGCAGGGCGAACGCGGCGAGCGCCAGGGCCAGCCGGCGCGGTCGGAAAGGCAGGGGGGGCATGCGAGGCTCCGGTGAAAAGGGCTCGCTACCTTTCGCCGCGGGGTTGGCGCGGATGTGGTGGGTGGCTGGCGTTGTTGTTTATATGAGAACGATTCTTATTATAAGGATTGCCGCAGCCGGGTCAATCCGCCGCGAGATCGCTCCAACGCGCCGCAGGCGGCGACGTTATAATTACGGGCTGTCCAAAATTCAACGACCACTTTCAACGCAATCGGGAGCTTCACGCATGAACGTCAACGCCCTGTCCGCCGGCAAGGACCTGCCCAACGATATCAACGTGGTGATCGAAATCCCCGCCAACCAGCCCGGCATCAAGTTCGAGCTGGACAAGGATTCCGGCGCCATCGTGGTGGACCGGTTCATGGCCACCCCCATGCACTACCCCTGCAACTACGGCTTCGTGCCCAACACCCTGTCCGACGACGGCGATCCCACCGACGTGCTGGTGGTGGCCCCGGTGGCCCTGCCGGCCGGCTCCGTGATCCGCTGCCGTCCCGTGGGCGTGCTGCAGATGGAAGACGAAGCGGGCATGGACGCCAAGGTGGTGGCGGTTCCCCACTCCAAGCTGACCCCGCTGTACGACAACGTGAAGAGCATCAACGACCTGCCCGAGCTGCTGATCAAGCAGATCACCCACTTCTTCGAGCACTACAAGGATCTGGAACCGGGCAAGTGGGTCAAGGTCTCCGGCTGGGGCGACGTGGACGCCGCCCGCGCCGAGATCGTTGCCAGCGCCGCCCGCGCCCAGGCCAAGTAAGCCGATCCTGGCACCGTAGCCGGCCAGCGGCCGGCGATTCGGCATACAATCGGCGGGGCCGCCGGAGTCGCAAGACCCGGTGGCCCTTTTCATTGCCGGCGCCGTGCGCGCCGGCCCGCTCCCGCATCCTTCGCCTTCGTTTCCGCACTCCGCCATGGCCACCCTCCGCCTTGCCATCGCCCAGCTCAACGTCACCCTGGGCGACCTGCCCGGCAACGTCCAGCGCATCCTCGACGCCGCCCGCCGCGCCGCCGACCGGGGCGTCCGCCTGCTGCTGACCCCCGAGCTTTCCCTGACCGGCTACCCACCCGAGGACCTGCTGCTGCGCCCGGACTTCTACCGGGCCTGCGACCGGGCCATGGCCGATCTGGCCGCCGGCCTGCCCGAAGGCGTGGCGGTGGTGGTGGGCCACCCGGTGGAGGTGCGGGGCTTCCGCTTCAACGCCGCCTCGGTGGCTGAGCGCGGCGGCCTGCGCGCCACCTACCTCAAGCGCCGCCTGCCCAACAGCGAGGTGTTCGACGAGGTGCGCTACTTCACCCCCGGCGAAGGCCCCCTGGTGGCCGACATCGATGGGGTCAAGGTGGGCCTGGCGATCTGCGAGGACGTGTGGGCCCCGGGCCCCTGCGCCGATCTGGCCGCCGCCGGGGCCGAGCTGATCCTGGTGCCCAACGCCTCGCCCTACCACCTGGGCAAGGGCGCCGAGCGCCTCGACGTGCTCGCCGCCCGGGCCCGGGAAACCGGCCTGCCCCTGGTCTACGCCAATCTGGTGGGCGGCCAGGACGAGCTGGTGTTCGACGGCGGCTCCTGGGCCGTCCAGGCCGACGGCACCCCGGCGGCCCGGGCGCCCCAGTTCGAGGAAGACCTGCTGGTGCTCGACTACGCCGACGGCCGCCTGGCCGGCCCTGCCCCCCTGCCCGACCTGGGCATCGAGGAAGAGGCCTACCTGGCCCTGGTGCTCGGCGTGCGCGACTACTTGGGCAAGAACGGCTTTCCCGGCGCCATCATCGGCCTGTCCGGCGGCATCGACTCGGCCCTGACCCTGTGCGTGGCGGTGGACGCCCTGGGAGCGGACAAGGTGCGGGCGGTGATGATGCCCTCGCCCTACACCGCCGACATCAGCCTGGACGATTCCCGTGCCCTGGTGCGCACCCTGGGGGTGCAGTACGACGAGATTCCCATCGCCCCGGCCATGGCCACCATGGAAGGTCTGCTGGCGCCGCTGTTCGCCGGCCTGCCGGCGGACACCACCGAGGAGAACATCCAGGCGCGCATCCGCGGCAACTTGCTGATGGCCCTGTCCAACAAGACCGGCCGCCTGGTGCTGACCACCGGCAACAAGTCGGAGATGGCGGTGGGCTACTGCACCCTCTACGGCGACATGGCCGGCGGCTTCGCCGTCATCAAGGACATCGCCAAGACCCTGGTGTACCGCATCTGCCGCTGGATCAACCGGGACGGGGAGATCATCCCCGAGCGCATCATCACCCGGCCGCCCTCCGCCGAGCTCAAGCCCGGCCAGGTGGACCAGGATTCCCTGCCGCCCTACGACGTGCTCGACGCCATCATGGAAGCCTACGTGGAGCAGAACCGCTCCCCCCGGGAAATCATCGCCCAGGGCTTTGCCGAGGCCGACGTGCGCCGGGTGGTGCGCCTGCTCAAGATCGCCGAATACAAGCGCCGCCAGGCCCCTATCGGCATCCGGGTGACCCGGCGTGGCTTCGGCAAGGACTGGCGCGTGCCCATCACCAACCGTTATGCTGACGAATACTAGAATTCAAATGCACGCCCCGAGGGGGCACCGAGGAACTCACCATGAAAAAAGTTGAAGCCATCATCAAACCCTTCAAGCTCGACGAAGTGCGCGAAGGCCTGTCCGAAATCGGCGTCACCGGCTTGACCGTCACCGAGGTCAAGGGCTTCGGCCGGCAGAAGGGCCACACCGAGCTGTACCGCGGCGCCGAGTACGTGGTCGACTTCCTGCCCAAGATCAAGGTCGAGATCGTGGTCGCCGACAGCCAGGTGGATTCGGTCATCGAATCCATCATCAAGGCCTCCCGCACCGGCAAGATCGGCGACGGCAAGATCTTCGTCACCCCGGTGGAGCAGGTGGTGCGCATCCGCACCGGCGAGACCGACGAGGCCGCCGTCTGAGCGTCTGATTGCCGACCATCCGATGCATCCGCCGGCACAGCCCGGCGTGCCACGACGCCCCGCTTGCCGGGGCGTCGGCGTTTTGGCTTTGCGCGTTTTCCCGGCGTCTAGCAGCCGAGGGAAAAACGGGCATCGCTCAATTCCTTCCGCCGCGTCGTCCAATGATCCCCTGCCGTCGCCGAGTGGGGCTGGCGCAGGATGGCATCGACCCGGGTGATGTCCTGGGCCAGGGCCTCGCACTGGGCCGCTTTTCCGTCCACGGCCGCGGTCCGCATGGCTGTCGGTTCCGGGTAGGCATGGCGGGCTTCCCGCTCCGCCGCCATGGCGGCCACCCGCTGCCGGAGCCGTTCCACCTCGGCCTGGGCGGCTGCCGGATCGGCGGCGCCGGTGTGGCGCTCCACCGCGACCAGCTGTTCACCGGCCCGGCAGCCCTGGTCCCGGTAGGCATTCCCCTGGGGGCCACGGCACTTGTACAGCTGGGGGACGGTCGGGGCGGCGGCTTGCGGTGCAGGCGCCGCTGGGCGGGCCGTTGGCGTCGCAGCAGCCGATGCGGGCTGGGGAACGGGGCCCGGCCCCGGTGCCGGGCCCCGTTCCCCGTGGACCACCAGCAGGACCGCGCCGCCCATGACGGCGGCAGCGAGCAAAAACGACAGGGCGAGGGTGCGCGGCGATTCCATGGGATTAGGCATCGTGGTTATGCTCGGAGTATAAAACGTACCCGATTTGGAACGGCCGTGCCCGGCCGGGGTCTGTCCTAGTCCGATGTTTTCCGCAGCCCTTGCCGCCGGAGCCGGCGGCCCACGTTCAAGGAGTGTGTCATGAAGCGATCCACCCTCATTGCCTGTTCCCTGGTTGCCGCCATTACTGCGGCCTGCGCCTCCACCCCCCCGGACGGCGGCGCCCGGGCTGCCCTGGAGGCCCGGTCCGGCAGCAACGTGGCCGGCGAGGTGCTGTTCTCCCCGATCCCCGGCGGCCTGCGGGTCGAAGTGCGGGCCACCGGCCTGACCCCGGGCGAGCACGGCTTCCACGTCCACGAGGTGGGCGACTGCTCGACCCCGGACGCCATGAGCGCCAAGGGCCACTTCAACCCGACCGGCAAGCCCCACGGCCACTACGGCATGGGCGAGTACCATGTCGGGGATATCCCCAACCTGGTGGCCGACGGCAACGGCGTGGTCCGCCAGCGCATGGACATCATGGGCATCGCCCTGGACGGCCCCAACAGCGTCCTCGGCCGGGCCGTGATCATCCACGCCGACGCGGACGACTACAAAACCCAGCCCGCCGGCAACTCCGGCAAGCGGGTGGCCTGCGGCGTGATCCGCTGACCGTCCGCGCCGCCCCGCCCGCCACCGACCAGGAGACCCGATGAATCGACCCGTGTTCGCCGTATCCGCCGCCCTCGCCAGCCTGTTCATCGTCTTGTCCGCCCTGTTTCCCAGGCGCGCGGCCCGGGCGGTGGCCTGGGTCCAGGACGGGATACTGAGCGACTTCGGGTGGTTCTACATCCTGGCGGTGGCGCTCCTGCTGCTGTTCGTCGTCGTCCTGCTCTTTTCGCCCTACGGCCGTATCCGCCTGGGCCACGACGGCGACGAGCCGGAGTACAGCTACCCGACCTGGTTCGCCATGCTGTTCTCCGCCGGCATGGGCATCGGCCTGCTCTTCTACGGCGTGGCCGAGCCGGTGCAGCATTTCGTCGCGCCCCTGGGGGCGGCCGGCGGCACGGTGGAGGCGGCCAAGGCCGCCTTCGTCACCACGCTTTTCCACTGGGGGCTGCACGCCTGGGGCATCTACGTGGTGGTGGGGTTGGCCCTGGCCTATTTCGCCTACCGCCACGACCTGCCGCTCACCATCCGCTCGACCCTGCTGCCCCTGCTCGGCGACCGCATCCACGGCCCCCTGGGCCATGCTGCCGATACCCTGGCGGTGCTCGGCACCCTGTTCGGCCTGGCCACCTCCTTGGGCTTCGGCGCCCTCCAGGCCAATGCCGGCCTGGCCTACCTGGGGGTGGCGGACAACGGCCTGCCCCAGCAGCTGGCGCTGATCGGCCTGATCACCCTGGCCGCCACCGCCTCGGTGGCCAGCGGCCTGGACCGGGGCGTGCGCCGCCTGTCGGAACTCAACCTGCTGCTCGCCCTGTTGCTGCTGCTCTTCGTCTTCATTGTCGGCCCCAGCGTCTTCCTGTTGTCCACCTTCGTCGAGGGAGTGGGCAACTACCTGTCCCAGATCGTTGGCCTGAGCTTCCGCACCACCGCCTTCCGCGGCGTCGAGTGGCAGAAGAGCTGGACCATGTTCTACTGGGGCTGGTGGGTGTCCTGGGCGCCCTTCGTCGGCATGTTCATCGCCCGCATTTCCCGGGGGCGCACCCTGCGCGAATTCGTCGCCGGGGTGCTGTTTGTCCCGGCCCTGTTCAACGCCCTGTGGTTCACCGTGTTCGGCAACACCGCCCTGCACAGCGAACTGTTCGGCCCCGGCGGCATCGCCGAGGTGGTGGCCCGGGACATGCCGGCGGCCCTGTTTACCCTGCTCGACCAACTCCCCTGGGCGGGGCTGACCACGGCCCTGGCCACCGTTCTGGTGGTCACCTTCTTCATCACCTCGGCCGATTCCGGCGCCCTGGTGATCGACATCCTGGCCCATGGCGGCGACCCCACGCCGCCCCTGTGGAGCCGCATCTTCTGGGCCCTGTCTGCCGGCGGGGTGGCGGCGGTGCTGCTGGTGGCGGGCGGACTCCAGGCCTTGCAGACGGCGGCCATCGTCATGGCCCTGCCCTTTTTGCTGATCATGATCGCCATGGCCGCCTCGCTGCTGCGCGCCCTGCGTGCCGATCCGGGCCAGGACCAGGCCGAATCCGGCCCAGCCCTGGTCCCGGCGGCGGATTTCGCCCTGCCGGTGAGCGAGGACGCCGGCCCCGGCGACGACTGGCGCGCCCGTTTGGCCGAAGTGGTGGGCCGCCCCGGCCGGGCCAGGGAAGGCGCCGCCTCCCCCCGGGAGCGCACCCGGCGCGAACTGCGCGACTTCATCGCCGCCACGGCGGTGCCCGCCTTCGCCCAGATCCAGGGCGAACTGGCGCGCCACGGCCGCCGCGTGGCGGTGGACCGGCATCCCTACCACGTGCGGGTGGCGGTGCTGTCCGGCGACGGACGGGAATTCGTCTATACCCTGCGCGCCCGGGCGGACGCCTATGGCGCCTTCCGCATGGCCGACGCCGCCGACGGCGCGGGCCGCCAGGAACCGTCCCGGGCCGAGGTGGTGCTGGTGGGCGGCGTGCGCAAGTCCCTTCCCCTGTCCCACTGCACCCGGGAGCGGCTGATCGGCGACTTCATCGCCGAATACGCCAAGTGGCTGGGGTGGTAGGCCGGCGCGTGCTGGAATGGGGAGAAATAGGGAGAAATGGGGGAGAGGGGCCTTGTTGCATGTGGCGCTCATCACAACATGGCCGCCGACAACTCGGTGCAGTCCGGGGGTGGGGGAAGGAAGCGGGGTGAGTCTGGCGTGTAGGAATGCAGGTGCTAACCGTCAGTCGGGAAGACGATTCGTGCATTTACGCCGACCTCTTTGAGCAGATACAAAAGTCCGCCTCCATCGATAAGCTCAATCGGTTTGTCCTTCGAGAACTCGAAGGCGTCCTGCCCATAACCACTGGTTGCTACCAGGATTCCCTTGTTGGCGCCTTCGTTCAGCATCGTGCCGTAAAGGTCCCGGACGGCCGATACATCCACCGTATTCCGATAGCGCTTGCACTGGATGACGACTTTGCCGCCGAGGACCGGGCGCGCATCGAACGCCACCGCATCTACGCCACCGTCCCGCGATGATCTGGTTTGCTTGGTTTCGAGGCCCATGCGATCAAATAAATTGCTCACCAGGTTTTCGAACTCAAACGGCGACAAGTCCATGAGGTTGGGACGCGCTTCGAGGTCGGCCAGTACATCGCTCTGCTCGACGAACCGCTTGTCAATCCTGTTGAAGTCGACAATCGGCTTTACCGCTTGCAGTTCATCGGGGCGGGGCGACACGTTGGCGCCAAGATTCCGCAAGCAGGCCTTCTTGTCGATTCGGGCCAAGTCGATGCCTAGAAAAGTCTCCTTGGTCGCCCGAACCGAAATCAGGTGGGAGGTCATATCCTTGCCGGTAGCCGGATTCACGCCGTGTACGAATCCGTTGAATACCGCTACCTGAACACAATCCATTTGATCCGCTTCGAAAATTTCGTGGATGGTTCGTAAGGCAACCGACGCGACGACGTCCTGATACAAATCTTTGATGTCCGCCTTTTTTCTGGGTTTGCCATTAATCGAGTCAGATGACTTCACATACTTGTAGGAATCTGCCTCAGGGACAATGGCGACCGGCGGCAATTCATACTCAACCACAAGCTCCTTCGATTCTGGGACATAAGCCAGGCGAAATTCTTGGGGGAAATTCTCTGGATAGCGCGACTTTTCCAAGACCATAGTGTTGTAGGTCACGATGGCATCCGCTTCTGCGTTGCGGTAGGCATTCTCCAGTTCATCCACTTCCTGGTTTCGCTGCCTTACCTTGGCGAGGAAGAGATCATGGCTGGTCTTGTGTTTCTTCCGCTCGTTGTTTATCGCCGAGGTATGTTTGATGGCAGCATTTTCGTACGCGCTTATTGCCTCGCTGAAGCGCTGCTCTTCGATGAGAAGGGCTTGCTGGTGGCGCTTAGACGCTCCTGGCACCATGCGAGCTACGAACCCGGGTGGTCGAATCGTATTCCGGACGGGCGCTGTAGGTGCCTGAGCGAGGGCGGTGGGTATCGTGAATGCTGGAAAATCGTCTTCCAGCCGTAGATCGTCAAACTGAATTGTGTCGTTGATCGACAGAGTGTGCGCGAGTAAGGCGTTGAGTTCCGAGACCTCGGATGCCAGATCGGCATTCATGTCATCGGTCTCTTCCAGGCGAGCTTCCAGATATCGCTGCTTTGCTTCTCGGGCGTTTGCCGCAGCCTGCCGTGCATTCGCCCTGACCTGGGCAATTTGGGCTCGGTGTGCCCGCCGCGAGGCTGCGTCTGCTTGTCGTTGTGCTCTAGCCGCCTCACGTGCAATCGCGTTGAGTAGACTCACAACACCCGTTCGCCGTCCCATAATCGCTTTTCCATGTGATCTCAATATGCGATTGGGAATATACGGAAAAAAAGCCCCGGAGCGAAAACCCCGGGGCTTGCGAATCAACAACTGAGGTGGAGTTCCAGGCCTGGCGGGCCTAAAGAACGGTTCGCAGTGTATGCGGGCGGCAGCGGCGGCGGGAGTGACCGGTTGCCGCAGGGCAGGATGCCGCAGGCGGTGGAGGAATGAAGGCTGTGGTGGTCGCCTTCAGCCCCGGGGTGCCCGCAGCAGGATCAGCAGGGCGCCTTCGCCGCCATCCTGGGGCTTGGCCTGACAGTAGGCGAGGATTTCCTCGCGCTGGGCCAGCCAGCTGCGCGACAGGTGCTTCAACACCGGCTCCCGGTTGGGGGAGCCCAGGCCCTTGCCGTGGATCAGGCGCAGGCAGCGCCGGCCGGCCTCCAGGCTGTCGGCGAGGAAGCGGCGCAGGGCTTCCCGGGCCTCGTCCCGGGTCAGGCCGTGCAGGTCCAGCTCGGCTTGCACCACCCAGCGGCCGCGGCGCAGGTCGGTGAGCACCTTGCGCGCCAGGCCGTCGCGCAGGAAGGCCGGCTCGATGCCCATGTCCAGTCGGTCCTCGAAGGACAGGGGGGACTCCAGGGCTTCGGCCAGCACCGCCCGCTCGTCCTCCTCGCGCTTGATCGGCCGGGGCGGCGGCAGGGGCTTCTGCACGTCGGCCAACCCCTTGTCCTTGAGCGGGGCCACGGCGCCCACGGCGTGGGCGAAGAGGGCGCCCGGATCGTTGCCGACGCTGGCGGCCAGGTGGTCGTAGATGGCCGCTTCCCCAGATGGGGCGCCATTCTCCAGGGGGGCGTCGCCAAACTCGAGGCCTGGCGCGGCTTTCCGCCCGTCCCGGTCGAAGATCAAGGTGTGGCGCGGGGCTTTGTGGTGGCCGATGTCGGCCCGCCCGGTGTCCTTGAGGGGCGTGACTTCCCCGACCAGGGCGCGGAACAGGTCCGGCGAGTCGTCTGCCGGCAGGGGGCGGGACGGGGCCGGAGTAGGGGAATCCGTTTCCTTGAAGGTCGGCTGGACGATGGGCCGGGGGGCGGGCTTGGCCCGTTCCAGCGCCGCCCGGTTGCGCGCCCGGGCCAGGGCCGGGCTGGCGTCGGTGGCGCCCACGGCGGCGCGGAATAGGGCGGCCGCATCCTCGTCTCCGCCGGAGGCAATGGTTGGGGCCGGACGCGCCGCCGAGGCGGGCTTGGCGGCGGGCGCCTTGGCGGGCGCCGGCTTGCCGCCGCCAGGCTCCTGCGGCGTGGCGGGCAGGCGGCTCTTGAGCTTTTCCAGGGCGGAAAAACCAACGCCCGTCGCAAGACGGGCGTGGTCCTTCGCCGGGTGGCGGTGTTTCGCCATGGCGTCCTTACTTGGCCAGGCTGTCCAGGTAGCGCTCGGCGTCCAGGGCGGCCATGCAGCCGGTCCCGGCGGAGGTCACCGCCTGGCGGTAGACGTGGTCCTGCACGTCGCCGGCGGCGAACACGCCGGGGATGCTGGTCTGGGTGGCGTTGCCCTCGCGGCCGCCCTGGGTGATCAGGTAGCCGGTGTCGTCCATCTCCAGTTGGCCCTTGAAGATGTCGGTGTTGGGCTTATGGCCGATGGCGATGAACACGCCCATCACGTCGATGTTCTCGGTGGCGCCGGTCTTGGCGTTCTTCAGGCGCAGGCCGGTGACGCCGGAACCGTCGCCCAGCACCTCGTCCAGGGTGGTGTCGAACTTGATGGTCATCTTGCCTTCTTCGACCTTCTTGAACACCTTGTCCTGCATGATCTTTTCGGCGCGGAACTTGTCGCGGCGGTGGATCAGGGTGACGTGGCTGGCGATGTTGGCCAGGTAGAGCGCCTCTTCCACGGCGGTGTTGCCGCCGCCGACCACGGCGACCTTCTGGTTGCGGTAGAAGAAGCCGTCGCAGGTGGCGCAGGCGGACACGCCCTTGCCGGCGAACTTCTCTTCCGAGGGCAGGCCCAGGTACATGGCCGAGGCGCCGGTGGCGATGATCAGGGCGTCGCAGGTGTATTCACCGGCGTCGCCGATCAGGCGGAAGGGCTTGGCATCCAGCTTGGCGGTGTGGATGTGGTCGAAGATCATTTCGGTCTCGAAGCGCTCGGCGTGCTTCTGGAAGCGCGCCATCAGCTCCGGGCCCTGCACCCCGTCCGCGTCCGCCGGCCAGTTGTCCACCTCGGTGGTGGTCATCAGTTGGCCGCCCTGGGCGAGGCCGGTGATGAGCACGGGCTTGAGGTTGGCCCGGGCCGCATAGACGGCGGCCGTGTAGCCGGCGGGGCCGGAACCGAGGATCAACAGGGGGCTGTGACGGGTTGTGCTCATGGGGCTCTCTCTTCGCTTTGGTCTTGGATGGGCGGGATTATACCCGGCTCCCGCGCTGGCTTTTTCCATCGCCGCGATAGGGTGGGGCTATCGATTGGTTGGGAATGAATTGGTCATGACCGGGGCTGGCGCGGGGTCGCCGGGGCGGTTTTCCAGACCCGCAATCGGCGTCCGGGGCCATGGATGGCGGTGTGGCACGGTTTTTCCGGCGAGTTCCTCTATAATCTGGGAATATTTCACGTTTTTGCTACTTTCATTCCGTTCATCCAGCTGGGGGAGTGAGCACACGATGGAAACTCGCAGCGCGGCCCATGCCGCATCCCTGAGCCCCTTTGTTCTACGCCGGGTCAGCCTGTTTTCGCGCCTGACCGACGAGGAACTGTCCCGTATCGCCCGCAATTCCCAACGCCGTTCCGTCACCCGCGGCACTGCCGTGGTGCGTTCCGGCGATCCCACCGATTCCCTGTACATCCTGCTCACCGGCTCGGCCAAGGTCACCAACACCGACGACGAGGGGCGGGAAGTGATCCTGTCCCTGCTGGCTCCCGGCGATTTCTTCGGCGAAATGGGCCTGATCGACGGCAGCCCCCGCTCCGCCGACGTGGTGGCCCTGGAAGCCTGTGAGTTGTTGCAGATTTCCCCGGCCGAGTTCCAGCGCTGCATCGTGGACCACTTCGACGTGGCCCTGTCCCTGATGCGCGGCCTGGTGCAGCGCCTGCGCGTGGCCGACCGCAAGATCGAGAGCCTGGCGCTGCTCGACGTTTATGGCCGGGTCGCCCGGCTGCTGATCGACTTTTCCGAGGAAGAGGACGGCCGGCGGATCATCACCCGCAAGCTCTCCAAGCAGGACATCGCCAAGATGATCGGCGCCTCCCGGGAAATGGTCAGCCGCGTCATGAAAGATCTGGAAACCACCGGCTACATCCGCTGCGAGCCGGGCCGCATCATCCTCAACGCCGCCTGACCGGGGCGCCTGCCCAATTGCCGCAGCCGGCCGGCGTCCCTCCGGGGCGTTCCGGCGTGGCGGCGGAACGGCGCGGCCGGGTGGCGCGCCGGCGGCCGTATAATGGACCGCCAGTCCATCCTGAACGAGAGATCCCCGTTCCCGCCCCATGGCCCTAGCTTCAAAGTCCGCCGCCCTCGCCGCCGACCGGGAGGCCCCCCTGCCCGACAAGGTGGGCGGGCTGCTCCAGGAATTTCGCTGGCTGCTGCTGGTTCCCCTCTGCGCCTTCCTCGCCATCGCCCTGTGGGGCTTCGACGCCAACGACCCGGGCTGGTCCCACGCCACCGGCAGCGCCGTGGTGCGCAACCCGGCCGGCCGCTTCGGCGCCTGGCTGTCCGACTTGCTCCTCTACCTGTTCGGCGTTTCCGCCTGGTGGTGGGTGGGTCTGATGGTCTATTTCATGATCCGCGGCTACCGCCGCCTGGGGGATGTCGCCACCGACGACGAGCCGGCGGCGCGCCGCCCCCTGGTGCTGGCCGCCGTCGGCTTCCTGGTGTTGCTGCTCGCCAGTTGCGCCATCGAATCCCTGCGCTTCCATTCCCTCAGCCATCCCTTGCCCCTGGTGGCCGGCGGCATGCTCGGCGTCGAACTGGCGGCCTGGTCCGAGCGGGCCCTGGGCTTTACCGGCGCCACCTTGCTGCTGATGGCCACCCTGGTGCTGGGCTGGAGCCTGTTTAGCGGCATGAGCTGGCTCAACTTCTTCGAACGCTTCGGCGCCCTGCTCGAAAGCGCCTGGTTCGGTGGCCGGGGCCTGGTGGAACGCTGGCAGGACCGGCGCATCGGCCGCGAGGTGGCCCGGGAGCGGGAAGCGGTGGTGGAAGTGGAGCGGGAGAAGTTCGAGGACCACGAGCCGATCCTGATCGAGCTGCCCCCCGAGCCGGAGGAAAAACCCTCGCCCCGCCTGGCCAAGCGCAAGGAAAAGGAACGCCAGCCGGCCCTCTTCCCCGAGGCCGTGGTGGGCGGGCGTCTGCCGCCCCTGCACCTGCTCGACGCCCCGGCGGCCAACAACGATCTGCCTGCCGCCGACACCCTGGAATTCACCTCCCGCCTGATCGAGCGCAAGCTGGCCGACTTCGGCGTGCAGGTGAAGGTGCTGGCCGCCTATCCGGGGCCGGTCATCACCCGCTATGAGATCGAGCCGGCGGTGGGGGTCAAGGGTAGCCAGATCGTCAATTTGGCCCGGGATCTGGCCCGAGCCCTGGCCCTGGTGTCGATCCGGGTGGTGGAAACCGTGCCCGGCAAGTCCTGCATGGCCCTGGAACTGCCCAACCCCAAGCGCCAGGCGGTGCGCATCTCCGAAATCTTCTCATCCCGGGTCTACAACGAGATGGCTTCGGCCCTCACCGTGGCCCTGGGCAAGGATATCGGCGGCCAGCCGGTGGTGGCCGACCTGGCCAAGATGCCCCACCTGCTGGTGGCCGGCACCACCGGCTCGGGCAAGTCGGTGGGCATCAACGCCATGATCCTCTCGCTGCTCTACAAGAGCGAGCCGGAAGAGGTGCGCCTGATCCTGGTGGACCCGAAGATGCTCGAACTCTCGGTCTACGAGGGCATTCCCCACCTGCTCGCGCCGGTGGTCACCGATATGCGCCAGGCCGCCAACGCGCTGCACTGGTGCGTCGGCGAGATGGAAAAGCGCTACAAGCTGATGAGCTCCCTGGGCGTGCGCAATCTGGCCGGCTTCAACGCTCGCATCAAGGAGGCGGAAAAGGACGGCGGCAGCATTCCCAACCCGCTGTCCCTGACTCCTGAGGCCCCCGAACCCCTGCGCCAGCTGCCCTTCATCGTGGTGGTGATCGACGAGCTGGCCGACCTGATGATGGTGGTGGGCAAGAAGGTCGAAGAGCTGATCGCCCGCCTGGCGCAAAAGGCCCGGGCCGCCGGCATCCACCTCATCCTCGCCACCCAGCGCCCGAGCGTGGACGTCATCACCGGCCTGATCAAGGCCAACATCCCCACCCGCATGTCGTTCCAGGTGTCGTCCAAGATCGATTCCCGCACCATTCTCGACCAGATGGGCGCCGAGGCCCTGCTCGGCCAGGGCGACATGCTCTACTTGCCCCCGGGCACTGGCTACCCGCTGCGGGTGCATGGCGCCTTCGTCGCCGACGACGAGGTGCACCGGGTCGTCCAGCACCTCAAGAGCCTGGGCGCCCCCGAATATGAAGAAGGCGTGCTCACCGGCGCCGGGGCCGACGGCGACGACGGCATGGGCGGCGACGGCGGCGAGGACGACGATCCCGAGAACGACGGCCTCTACGACCAGGCCGTGGAAGTGGTGCTCAAGACCCGCCGCGCCTCCATTTCCCTGGTCCAGCGCAACCTGCGCATCGGCTACAACCGGGCCTCGCGCCTCATCGAGGCCATGGAAAAGGCCGGCCTGGTCTCGGCCATGGACGGCCGGGGCGGCCGCGAGGTGCTGGCGCCCAAGCGCGAGGAATGAGTTGGCTGGGATGCCGGGGCAGTCCGCCCCGGCCCCACGGCCTTTCTTGTTCGGCGTTCATCGTCGCCTTCCGCCCCCGATTCCTTACCGTCCCTAGCGCCGACTGCCCCGTCTCCCCGCTTTTCAGACCGCCCGCCGTGCAGCAGACGGACGGCCCCAGCCCTTCCGTCCTTTCTGCTTCCTGAATTTCCGGACTCGCCATGACTACCCCCGCCATCGCTTCCCGCCGCCCCTTTCTGCGTACTCTGTGCGCCGCCCTGGCTCTGCCTGGGCTACTCGCTGTGTCACCGGCCTTCGCCGGCGGGGTGGAAAAGCTCAAGAGCTTCCTCGAAACCACCCACACCCTGCGGGCCGATTTCAGCCAGACCGTCACCACCCGCTCCGGGCGCAAGCCCCAGGTGACCACCGGCCAGCTGCTGCTGTCCCGCCCCGGCAAGTTCCGCTGGGAACAGCAGAAGCCCTATCCCCAGCTGCTGGTCGGCGACGGCGAAAAGATCTGGCTGTACGACCCGGAGCTGAAGCAGGTGACGGTGAAGAAATTCACCCAAGCCCTGTCCGGCACCCCGGCGGCCTTGCTGGCCGGCGACAACAACGTGGAAAAGCGCTTCACCCTCACCGAACAGGGCGAGCGGGACGGCCTGGCCTGGGTCGAGGCCGTGCCCAAGCAGACCGACGGCGGCTTCGAGCGCATCCGCCTCGGCTTTGGCGGCGACACCCTGCGCGCCATGGAACTGACCGACAGCTTCGGCCAGACCACCAGCCTCACCTTCCCCAAGCTGGAGCGTAATCCCAGCCTGCCACCCGCCACCTTCCGCTTCACCCCGCCCGCCGGGGCGGACGTGACCGGCGAGTAAGGCCCCGCTGCCGGCGCTGGCTATTCCCATACTCAGGCCAATCCGGGCCCGCTGCGCAGCCGGCACCGTTGCCGTTCCCCCGCCCGGCTGCCTGTAGGTCAGCCCGCGCGGGGGATGTTTTTTCAAACCACAAGACCCCCCCCATGAAACAACACCGCTACCGCGTTACCGTCGAACACCTGGCCGACGCCCAGGGCAACCCGGTCGATGCGTCGCCGCTGCGCTTCGAAGTCGGCAACCACGACGACATCATGGCCGTGGTCGCCTACCTGCGTGGCCGGGGCGATCTGTCCGAAGAGACGGCCACCGCCTTCGGCGTCGGCCTCAAGCTGTTCGGCGAGACCCTGCTGGAAAACCGCGACCATCCCCTGTTCGCCGAGTTCTTCCCCCAGTTCGTCGCCTTCATGAAGCACCTCAAGAAAGGTCCGGCCCAGGGCTGACCGCCCCCGTGCAAGCTGTCGGACGGGCGTGCGGCCCGGTATCCATGGCCTGCAATTGAATTGCCACATTCGCCCGCTACACTGGCGCCCGCCTGGGGCGCCTTTTTCTTTTCTGGCCCGGCCCCGGGTGTGCAGGCGTTTTGCGCCGATGCTATTGCCCACGCTGCCGCAGAGCCCGCTTCAGGCCGGCGCGGCGCGCCATGAGGATGTTGCCGTGCCCCTGACCCTTACGCCCCGCTGGGCCTTTGTCTCCCGCCTTGCCGCTGCGGCCGCCCTGGCCGGGCTGCTGCTCGCCCCGGCGATCGCCCGGGCGGTCGAGCCCATGAACGGCGCCGGCTCGTCCGCCGCCCATCCGGTCTATCGCATCTGGGCCGAGCAGTACAAGAAGGCCGGCGGCGCCGATCTGGCCTACGACCCGGCCGGCTCGTCGGCGGGGCTGCAACGGATTCGTTCCCGGCAGGTGGATTTCGGCGCCACCGACGTGGCCCCCAAGAGCGAGGACCTGGCCCGGGACGGCCTGGTGCTCTTTCCCACGGTGATCACCGGCGTGGTGCCGGTGGTGAACCTGCCCAAGGTGGACGGCGGCCGGCTGGTGCTCACCGGGGAAGTGCTGGCGCGCATCTTCGCCGGCGAGGTCGCCCACTGGGACGCCCCGGAAATCCGCGCCCTCAACCCCGGGCTGGCCCTGCCGGCCAAGCCCATCGCCGTGGTGGTGCGCTCCGACGGCTCCGGCACCACCTACAATTTCAGCGACTACCTGGCCAAGGTCAGCCCGGCCTGGAAGCAGAAGCTGGGCGTGGGCACCGCCATCAAGTGGCCCGCCGGCGTGGTGCCGGCCAAGGGCAGCAAGGGCGTGGTGGAGGCGGTCCAGGCCACCCCGGCCAGCATCGGCTACGTGGATTACAACTACGTGGTGGAAAACAAGCTCAAGCCCGTGGCCCTCAAGAACGCCGAGGGCGCCGTGGTCGAGGCCGGCCCCCAGACCTTCCATAACGCCCTGTTGCAAAGCGCCTGGATGCAGGGCGGCGACTTCACCCAGACCCTCACCAACCTGCCCGGCCGCGACAGCTGGCCGATCACCATGGGCACCTTCGTGGTCATGCCCCGGGTGGCGGACAAGCCGGCCAGCGCCATGCCGGTGATCCGCTTCTTCACCTGGGCCTTCCTCCACGGCGACGACCTGGCCAAGCAGGTCAATTTCGTCCGCCTGCCCACCACCATTCAGGCCAAGTCCTACCGCGCCATCGCCAGCATCGTGGACCGCAACGGCGCCCCCATCGGCGTGGGGGCGCTGCGCTGACGCCGGACGTGGGCCGGCCTTCCGCCCAAGCGAAAGCGGGGCGCGGCGCGGGTCTGCGGCGGTCGGCCGGGTAGCCTCAGCGTGGCGCGGTCATCAGGTAGCGGGCCAGGGCGTCGAAGGCCGGCAGGGTGGTCGGATCGTTGGCGGCGTTGCCCGCCTGGGGGTGGGACGCATAGCGGGCGATCACCACCTCGGCCGTGGGGTCGATGTAGAGGCGCTGGCCGTGCACGCCCCGGGCCATGAAGGCGCCATGGTCGTTGTGGGTCACCCACCACATGTTGCGATAGCTCCAGCCTTGCAGCAGCGGGTAGCCCCCCTGGGCGAAGGCGGCCTTGTCGCCGCCCCGGCGGATGTCGTCCACCACCGCCTTCGGCACGATCTGCCGGCCATGGAAGCGGCCGTCGGTGCGCAGCATCTCACCGAAGCGCGCCAGGTCGCGCAGGCCCGTGTTCAACCCGCCGCCGGCGAAGGGCGTGCCGATCGAATCCACCGTCATGTAGGCGTCCTGCTCGGCGCCGAGGGGGCGCCAGATGCGCTCCGAAAGATATTCGGCCACGTTGCGGCCCGTGACCCGGGCGATCAGCCAGCCCAGCACGTCGGCGTTCACCGTCTTGTAGCCGAAGGCCGCGCCGTGGCTGCCCTGGGGCTGCACGCCCTGCAAATACTCGTAGTAGCTGCGCGGGCCGGTGTAGTCCCGGGGTTTGGGCAGCGGGCTGCCCGCCTGGGCGTGGGCCCAGACCTCGGCGTTCGGGTCGTCGTAATCCTCGCTGAATTTGAGGCCGGTGGTCATGTCCAGCACCTGGCGCACGGTGGCCGTGCCGAAGGCCGAACGGGCCAGTTCGGGGATGTAGTGGGCCACGGGCTTGTCGGCGTCGAGCCGGCCTTCGGCCACCAGTAGCGCGCCGAGGGTGCCGACCACGGATTTGGTCACCGACATGGCGCCATGCTGGCCGTCGTCCTTGAGCACGCCGAAGTAGCGCTCATAGACGATGCGCCCCCGGTGCAGCACGACGATGCCGTCGGTGTAGTTGGCGGCCAGGGACTGCTCCCAGGTCATGGGTTCGCTGCCACCGAGGGGAACGAAGCGGACCGCGTCCAAGTCTTTGCGCAGCGCCCGGGGCAGGGGATCGATGGCGCCCAGCCCCCGGGAGACGTTGATGGTGGGCATCAGTTGGCGAAAGTTGGCGACGCTCCAGCGCAACGCCGGAAAGCGGAAGTAGCTGCCGTCGTCGAAGCGCAGGGTGCGCTCCGGGGGCGGCGGCGACCCCACCATCCAGCCCAGGGCTGCCGGGTCGCTGGCCGCGGCGTCGGGCACCGGAGGAGCGGCGTGGGCGGTGGCGGCCAGCGCCAGGCAGGCCGCCAGGGCAGCGGCGCGGTGAAGGGGGCGAAATCGTTTCATGGCGGCATCTCCCGGCAATGGGCCCCGGCCCACAACTGCACCTGGGGCGCGGGCGGCGGCAAGGTAGGACGAAGGCATCGTGCCCAGAAACTATAGCGAACCCGGGCACCGCTATCAGTTCGGCTCTGTAACGGTGGGCAGCGCAGTCGGGAGCGTCCCGGCCATGGGGGGGCTGTGCGCTTTCGCACGGCATACCGTGCAAACCCGGGAGCATAATGTCAGGTGACTGACAACCATCGGCCGGCAATGCTCCGGCCCGCCCGGGAGGCGCTGTAACGCGTATGGCAACCCTGATTCCCGCAATCTCCACCTGCGCCGGGCGCATGACCGCCGGCGAAAACCGCTTCGCCCGGCGGCTCGAAGCCAAGCTCGAAGACGACTACCTGCTCTGGTACGACGTGCCCGTGGGCCCGGCCAACCTGCATCCGGACTTCATCGTCTTCAACCCGCGCCGGGGCATCCTGGTGCTGGAGGTGAAGGACTGGAAGCTGGACACCCTCCAGGCCATGGACCGGGACAATGCCACCCTGGTCACCGCCGACGGGGTAAAGCAGGTGCCCAATCCCCTGGAGCAGGCCCGCCACAACGCCCATGCCGTGGCCGACCTGCTCAAGCGCGATCCCCAACTGACGTTTTCGTCCGGGCGCGAGCAAGGGAAGCTCTACTTCCCCTGGGGCTACGGCGTGGTGCTTACCAACATCACCCGCAAGCAGTTCGACGACACCGACCTGGGCGAGGTGATCGCCCCCCACCGGGTGATCTGCCGCGACGAGATGGAAGAAGGCGTCGATGCCGAAGCCTTCCAGCAGCGCCTGTGGGGCATGTTCCCCTTCAGCCGCAGCACCGCCCTGTCCCTGCCCCAGATCGACCGCATCCGCTGGCACCTCTTCCCCGAAATCCGCATCAACGCCCCGCTCCAGGGCAAGCTCTTCGCCGACCCGGAAGTGGCCGACATCCCGGACATCGTGCGGGTCATGGACTTGCAGCAAGAACAGCTCGCCCGCAGCCTGGGCGAGGGCCACCGGGTCATCCACGGCGTGGCCGGCAGCGGCAAGACCCTCATCCTCGGCTACCGGGCCGAGCACCTGGCCCAGGTCTGCCAGAAGCCCATCCTGGTGCTCTGCTACAACCGCACCCTGGCCAACCGCCTCGCCCAATCCATGGCCGCCAAGGGTCTGGCCGGCAAGGTGCTGGTGCACACCTTCCACCAGTGGTGCCACGCCCAGTTGGTGGCCTACAACGCCGGCCTGCCTAAAGAGGGGGCGGATAAGAGCGCGTTTTACGCCGCCATGGTCGAGCGGGTCATCGGCGGCGTGGACCGGGGCCTCATCCCCGGCGGCCAGTACGACGCCGTGCTCATCGACGAAGGCCACGACTTCGAGCCCGCCTGGCTCAAGCTCGTCACCCAGATGGTCAACCCGGACACCAACTCGCTGCTGGTGCTCTACGACGACGCCCAGGACATCTACGCCCGGGGCAAGAAGCAGAAATTCAGCTTCAAGAGCGTCGGCATCCAGGCCCAGGGCCGCACCACCATCCTCAAGATCAACTACCGCAACACCCACGAAATCCTGCAACTGGCCGCCAGCTTCGCCAAGGACCTGCTCCAGCCCGCCAGCGCCACGGCCAACAGCGCGGCGGACGAGGACGGCGTGCCCCGCCTCGCCCCCATCAGCGGCGGCCGCCACGGCCCCGAACCCCAGGTGATCCGCCTGCCCACCATCAAGGACGAGGCCGAGCACATCGCCGACCGCCTAAAAGCCGCCCACCAGACCGGCATCCCCTGGAACGACATGGCCGTGATCTACCACGACTACGCCAAGGTGGGCAAAGCGGTGATGGACGTGCTCGCCGCCAAACGCATCCCCTACACCTTCCACAAGAAAGCCACCTTCGCCCCGGACGAACACACGGTAAAGGTGCTCACCATGCACAGCTGCAAGGGCCTGGAATTCCCCCTGGTGGCCATCCCCGGCGTGGGGGTCATGGAGCAGGAGGAAGAAAAGCGGGATGAATACGCCCGGCTGCTCTACGTGGCGATGACCCGGGCGACGCAGGAATTGGTGGTGGCGGGGTGAGAAATATTTTGAAAGTAATGACAGAAATCGGCCACCAACAGCCAGTGGGCGAATCACTCTAAAGCTGTCGCACAATGCCATTGGCACGTTTTTGGGGCTTGTAGGGTTTACGGAATTCTTTAGTACTGTATACAGGCCGAAAAATTCCGCAGTTGTAGTTAAAAGCTCGTGAAACCGAGAACCCCTGCAATATAGACATCTACTTCACGTTAGGTTTTTTTGGGATGCCATTATGATTGCTGAATGTCCACACTGCGAATCAAAGGTCGACTGCGAGGAGAAGGGGGCTGTGGATATTGAAATCGAGCACACCCATATCCCGACGAAATACGTTTTGCTTGAGTGCAAAATCTGCCATGGTGCCTTGCTTGGCATCTCTGAGCTAATTCAAACGGGCGAAGATGATTGGGAATGGAACTCTGCATCCAGATTGTGGCCAAGCCCAGAAACAGAAATTGACTGGGATATTCCAGAAATCGCTCGAAACTCACTCGTCGAAGCAAAGGTTTGTTTCAAAGCTAAGGCGTTTAGCGCTTGCGCGGTTATGTGTGGACGTTCTATTGAAGGCGTCTGCAAGCATCATGACCCCGAGACCAAAACACTTGCTGGCGGGCTTAAGAAATTGCGTGAGGACGGTATCATTGATGACCGAATCTATGGGTGGGGTGAGGCTCTTCGCGAAAACCGGAATTTAGGCGCCCATGCTACTACTGAAAAAGTTTCCAAAGATGACGCCCGTGACCTTCTCGACTTTAGTGTCGCCATATACGAGTACGTTTTTGTTCTAAATGCCAAGTGGGAGCGCTTTCAAAAGCGGCGAGACAAAACCTAACATGGCACTCAACTTCACTCCCTCCGGTCCCTAGACGCTGCTTGATAAAGCTGCGCAGCGCCGGTTAGCTCTACGTTATATCTCATGAATACAATCACAATTCCCTCTAGCCTTACCCCAAAAACGCTCATCCCATTTTCTTTGGCTCTTAACACACACTTAGAGACTTCAGAAAACTGCCTGGATTTTAAATATTTAGGGCATGTTGAACCATTTGGAATGCTTTTTCTTTCGGCGCTTATTCGACAATTTGCCCGAAAGGGCCGAGAGGTATTTGGGCGAGATTTTAAGTTGACAGCAAGCAACTATTCTGAAAATGAATATGCGTCTTGGATGGGGTTTTTTAAGAGCTTTGGTTTAGATCATGGAAACGAACCCGGGCAAGCATCGGGTAGTGGAACATATATCCCTCTTACTCGATTGGTTGTCAATAAGATAAAAACAGAAGCTCGTGAAGGGTTTGTTCACCATGGAGAAGTTGTTGAGGCAGAGTCATCACGGATTTCAGGTGTATTAACGAGACACAGTGGATGCGAGGTTTCCGAAACGCTGACATATGCAATCAGAGAAATATTCAGAAACGTCGTTGAACATGGTGAAGCTAGTCACATTTGGTATGCGGCTCAATACTGGCCGACTAAAAACAAAGTAGAAATCTCTATCCTTGATGAAGGTGTTGGTCTCTTTAATTCATTAAAAAGAAACCCCAGGCTTAATATCCAAGACAACAGGCAAGCCGTATTTATGGCTCTTCAACCTGGTATTTCAGGGGTTGCAAAAGAAAAAAGGAAAAAAAGCGACGGGGATTGGCGTAACTCTGGATACGGGCTGTTTATGACAAGCTCGCTTTGTCAACTCGGGGGAGGGTTTCATATCTGTAGTGGAAGTGATGCCATTAGTCTCGTCGGCAACCAGGCTGAATTTAGTGAATGTAGCTTTGATGGGGTGGCAATTCGGATGGTTCTGGATACTTCGTCTATTACAACGCTTAATGAGGCGCTGGAATCATTGCGAAATAAAGGGGAAAAAATTGCGGCTGAACTCGGTAATTCAGATACTGAATTGACTGCATCAAAGATGTCTAGAATGCTTTCGAAAACTGTATAGCATGGCGCTCAAACACGCTCCTTTCAGTCGCTCGACGCTGTGCGATAAAACGGCGCAGCGCCGGTTAGCTCTATGTTGAACGTCCGCTTTCCTAGGCAACGAGCTTCCGCTTCGGGTCGATTGCTGACGGTGTGCTAGTCCTCCAGCCTTGGGTAGCTTTGAACCGAGAGCCCCACTCATCCCCGCGCTATCATTCGCTCCATGAGCGACCTGTTTTCTTCCCTGGAGCCGCCCGTCCCTGAGGGCGACTCCGTGCCTTCCGGGGTGGATGCCCCGCCGCCGCCCCTGGCGGAGCAGTTGCGGCCCAAGACCGTGGCCGAGGTGATCGGCCAGCAGCACCTGCTCGGGCCGGGAAAGCCCCTGGCCCTGGCGTTTGCCTCGGGCGAGCCCCATTCGATGATCTTCTGGGGGCCGCCGGGGGTGGGCAAGACCACCCTGGCGCGGCTGATGGCCGATGCCTTCGACGCCGACTTCATCGCCCTCTCGGCGGTGTTCTCCGGCATCAAGGACATCCGCGAGGCCATGGCCCGGGCCGAGGCGGCGCGGGCCCGGGGGCGGCGCACCATCCTGTTCGTCGATGAGGAGCACCGCTTCAACAAAGCTATCAAGTGCTATATAAAACAAAGGCTTATAAAGCCTGTTGTGCAATTTATTGTGCTTCCCCATTGTTCAATGGGGGTAAAGCATGGCTGATTTGTTCGCACAAACACCTGTTGCACCACTGCCAGAAGCACTCAGACCACGGACCTTGGATGAGGTCATCGGGCAGTCACATCTTCTAGGTGAAGGTAAGCCACTGAGGTTAGCTTTTCAGTCAGGTAAGCCCCACTCCATGATTTTTTGGGGGCCACCGGGCGTTGGTAAAACTACCCTAGCTAGACTGACAGCCAGCTATTTTGATTGTGAGTTCATTGCACTATCTGCTGTCTTCTCTGGTGTGAAAGACATCAGGGCAGCAATGGAACAAGCTCAACAGAATTTAGATCAGGGTAAGAAGACGATTCTGTTTGTGGATGAAATTCACAGGTTCAATAAGTCTCAACAAGATGCTCTTCTTCCCTATGCAGAAAGTGGCTTGGTCACGTTCATAGGCGCAACGACTGAGAACCCATCTTTTGAGGTGAATTCTGCTTTGCTGTCTAGGGCTCAGGTGTATGTTCTGAAGTCTTTGACAGAAGATGAGTTGAAGCAATTGTTAAAGAGAGTTCAAGAACAAGTTCTTGGACACTTGAAGTTTGAAGATTTGGCTGTAGACACCATCATTGGTTATGCAGATGGTGATGCCAGAAGATTCTTGAACTTGCTGGAACAATGCGCAACGGCTGCGGGTGCGGCTGGAATTAGCACGATTGATGCAGAGTTCATTGGAAATGCACTCACTCTAAATTCAAGAAGGTTTGATAAGGGTGGTGATAATTTCTATGACCAGATTTCAGCCCTTCATAAATCGGTCAGAGGTTCCAATCCTGATGCTGCTTTGTATTGGCTGACAAGGATGTTGGATGGTGGTGCTGATCCAAGGTATCTATCCAGAAGAATCATTAGGATGGCTTGGGAAGACATTGGGCTTGCTGATCCTAGAGCGATGCAGATAGCCAATGATGCAGCTACAACCTTTGAACGGTTGGGAAGTCCAGAAGGTGAACTAGCACTAGGACAGGCTGTGATCTACTTGGCGATTGCAGCTAAGAGCAATGCTGGCTATATGGCATACAACCAGGCTAGGGCTTTTGTGAAGCAGGACAAGAGTAGAGAGGTTCCTGTTCATCTTCGGAATGCGCCAACAAAGCTGATGAAGGAATTGGGCTATGGGCATGAATACAGATATGCTCATGATGAACCCAATGCCTATGCTGCTGGTGAGACATACCTACCTGATGGGATAGAAGAACCAGGTTGGTATCAGCCAGTGCCAAGAGGCTTAGAAATCAAGATTGCTGAAAAACTTGCTCTCCTGCGGAAGTGGGATGATGAAGCAGGTAAGAAGTAGAGACAACCAAATTCAAGAAACATGTAACTGGCTTTGATGCCAGTGAATCAGAAAAAGATAAGAACATGCCTACACTACATTGGGTCGGGAAAAACAAAGTGGTGAATCACCACCATGATGTGCCTTTTCGTTTGCTAGATAAGAATTACACCTTTACTGGGAATGAAGGCACGCCTGCTAATTCCACTAACAACAAAATCATTCACGGCGACAACCTAGAAGCGTTGAAGAGTCTTCTTCCTGAGTTTGAAGGTAAGGTGAATTGCATCTACATTGACCCACCTTACAACACCGGTAATGAAGGTTGGGTGTACAACGACAATGTGAATGACCCTAAGATCAAGAAGTGGCTTGGTCAGGTGGTTGGCAAAGAAGGTGAAGACTTAAGCAGACACGATAAGTGGCTGTGCATGATGTATCCGCGCCTGAAGCTGCTTCATCGTTTGTTAGCTGAAGGTGGGGTAATTTTTGTCTCATTAGATGATGTAGAAGCTGCTAATGCTCGATTGTTGATGGATGAGCTTTTTGGGTATGGAAACTTTGTTGCATCAATTGCATGGGAGAAAAGGTATACCCGTAGCAATAATGCAAAAATGTTCTATTCCCTTAAAGATACAATTTTAGTTTATAGAAAGACTGCACACCTCTCTGTTTTAAAAGAGGGGCGAAGTGAAAAGGCAGATTCAAACTATGGAAATCCTGACGGGGATAAACGTGGTGATTGGATGTCTGCCTCTTATGTGAATCCAGCTACCAAAGATAAACGTAAGAACTTGGTCTACCCAGTAGTAAATCCGGCTGGTGTTTCAATTGAACATCCCACTCATGCTTGGAAATACTCAAAAGAAGAGTATGAGCGGCATGTTGCTGAGAAAAGACTCTGGTGGGGGCAGGATGGTACGGCGACCTACCCGCGATTGAAGCTCTATTTGTCAGAAGCATCTGGTATGGTTCCTGTGGATATTTGGGCTTATGAAGAGACAGGGACAACAGATGAAGGTGGTCAAGAAATTAAAGATATTTTTGGAAGCCTTGTTTTTGATACACCCAAACCAACTAGGTTGATTGAACGTGCTCTAAAAATCGCAACGGATAAGAATTCAATCATCCTTGATTCCTTTGCTGGTAGTGGCACGACCGCTCATGCGGTTCTAAAGATGAATGCACAAGATGGTGGCAATCGTCGTTTCATCTTGTGTGAAACAATGGACTATGCCGAAACCATCACTGCTGAACGGGTGCGACGTGTCATCAATGGCTATGGTGAAGGAAGTAGCGCTGTAGCAGGTACTGGTGGTGGTTTTGAGTTCTATACCGTTGGCACTGCTCTCTTCAAAGAGGACAAGAACCTCAATGAAGAAGTGGGTGCTGAAGCCATCAGAGGCTATGTAGCCTACACAGAGAACATCCCCTCCGAAAATCGGTGGAATACAGAGAATGCTGTGAGTCCATATGCATTGGGTTCAACAGACACTGCCTTGTGTGTTTTCTACTATGAGAAGGATCGGGTGACGACACTGGATATTGATTTTCTTGGGCAACTGAAAATCAAGAATCTGCCATCCAGACCTGAACAGTTTGTGATTTATGCTGACAAGTGCGTCTTGGATAAAGACTTCCTTTACAAGTACGGAATTACCTTCAAACGTATTCCACGTGACATCACCCGGTTCTAAGAAGAATAAATATGGAACTTAAAGACTACCAAGCTGATGTTCTTAGTGACCTCAGCAAATACTTGGAAACCCTGCTTGAGTGCAAGGGCCATCTTCCCAATGCTTTCACACAGTATTGGAAGGATCGTGGTGTTCTCAATCAAGCCTACAAGAACAACATCAAGGAAGTGCCACACGTTTGTGTGAAGGTCCCCACTGCTGGTGGGAAGACCTTCATTGCAGTGAATGCTTTGGAAAGAATTTTTTCAGCTTTTGCTGAATACAACCCCACACGTCCTAAGTTCGTGGTGTGGTTGGTTCCTTCTTTGACCATCCTTGAGCAGACAGTTAAGAACCTGTCCAACATTGATCATCCATACCGTCAGCGCTTGAATGAATTGTTCAGTGGTCGTGTGCAGATTTATGAGAAGGCTGATGTGCTTCAGGGTGCAGGCTTCAATGCTGACACCGTGAAGGAACAGCTTTCAGTGGTCGTAATGTCCTTTGATTCACTCAAGGCCACCAACAAGGAAAACCGTAAAGCTTTCCAAGAGAATGGCTATCTGGCTTCGTTCTTGAATGATGACAGTGAAGTTGTTGAGCCACTGGAAGGAACAGACCCTTCAGCACTCATCAATGTGATGAGAAGTTTGAAGCCGGTTGTGGTGGTAGATGAAAGCCATAATGCTGAAAGCAATCTGTCTGTGGACATGCTTCGCAACCTCAATCCAAGTTTCATCTTTGACCTGACTGCTACCCCAAGGGATAACAGCAACATCATCAGCTATGTTGATGCCTTGAGGCTCAAGAAGCAGAACATGGTGAAGCTTCCTGTGATTGTTGCCAATCAGCGAAGCCAAGAAGATGTGATCATGGCTGCTCTGAACATGCGGCGCCAGTTGGAAGAGTTCGCCAAAAAGGCAGAAGAAAAAGGTGGTGGCTACATTCGGCCCATTGTGCTGTTCCAGGCTGAACCGAAGAACAAGGATGACACCACTACCTTTGAGAAGGTGCGTGAAATTCTGCTGGAACTGAACATTCCCAAAGAGCATATTGCCATCAAGACTGCCAACATCAACGAGTTGAAGAATGTTGATTTGATGAGCCGTGATTGTGATGTGCGATACATCATCACAGTCAATGCATTGAAAGAAGGATGGGACTGCCCATTTGCTTATGTGCTGGCAACACTGGCAAACAAATCATCAGTGGTGGATGTGACTCAGATTTTGGGTCGTGTGCTTCGTATGCCCTACACCAGAAAGCACAGCATTGAACTGTTGAACCTAAGCTATGTTTTCACCTCGTCCAGCCACTTCCAGAACACCTTGAGTCAAGTGGTTGCGGGTCTGAACAAGGCAGGCTTCTCCAAGAAGGATTACAGAGAATTTGACCTGTCTGCGGTTGAGCCAGAACCAACACCTCCCACGACACCAGATCAAAAAGAATTCGACCTTACTGGTCAAACTGGTGAGGAAAAGCCTTCTGAAACGGGTGATGGCCAGGATCTCGAAATTGAGAAGAGCAAGCTCAATCCTGATTGGGAACAGCAAGCTATAGAGCAAGCTGCTACAGCCACGAATGGCACTCAGACTGCATCTACTGAGGGTGACACAACAGGTGTTGAAGCCATCAAGAATCAGGCTGTAGAACAAGCCAAAGAATTTGAAGAACAGGCCAATGCTACGAGTGGTGAATCTGTTCCTGAAGAACTGAAGGCCCATATGAATGAGCACAAGATGAAGCCGATTTTTGAAGCATCGGCAAAGGCGATTGAGCTACCTCAGTTTTTCATCAAAAAACCTTCTGATGGTGGATTCTTTGACAGTGGTGATGAGTGGCACAAGCTGGCAAAGGAAAACCTGCTGTTCAATTTTGTGTTGGCAAACCTCGATGCAACCATCAACTTCACAGCTATTGAATCCGATGTCTACAAAGTAGATGCTGAAGAGATTGGCAATGGTGAAAGTGCCCCATCATTCACTGTGGTGAAGAAGGCTGAGAAGGAAAAGCTGAATGCCATCATCAAGAGCCAACCCACTTCTGGTCAAATCACATCTATCGTTGGTAGGCTGTTTAGTCTGATTGGGAAAAACACCTTTTACCCGATTGAAGACAACGATGTGAAGCACTACTTGAAGCGCATCGTTGAAGCCATGAGTGCTGACCAACGTGCTGATTGCCTTGAGCGTGACTATGCCTATGTGAAGCTCATCAAAGAGAAGATTCAGGGTCTTGCCAATGAGTATGCTGCAAAGGAATTTGGCAATTGGCTGACCACGCAGAAAATCAAGCTTCGTCCATCGTTCTCACTGCCGGCCACGATAACACCAAGTGACAATGCACCTGCAATCAGCAAGAGTCTGTATGTCACAGAAGGCAGTGTAAACAACCTTGAGAGCAAGGTCATTCGTGGTGTGGCAGAACTGGAAAACATCACCTGGTGGCACAGGAACCTTGAACGCGGTAAGGGTTTCGTCATCAATGGGTTCCTGAACCACTACCCTGATTTTGTTGTTCTCACTGAGAACAAGAACATCATTGTGGTTGAAACCAAGGGTGACGATAGAGATAACTCAGACTCCAAGGACAAGCTGAAGCTTGGAAAGATTTGGGAATCTCAAGCCAACATGATTTCTCATGAAACTGGCTACCGCTATCACTACATGATGGTGTTTGAGAGCAACCCGATTGAAGGCGCTCACACTACTGGTGATGTGCTGAAACTGATTGAGGCTCTGTAGCTTGAAAAGATGGAAATTGAAAAGCACCTTCGGGTGCTTTTTTTCCAACATTGAAGGGAGTGAAGGTGAAGCTGTCTGACTTCTCTGCTCAAAAAATCGGTGAATTCATCGCCGGCGATCCAGATGGCTGGCCCTATCGTCGCGGTGCTGACCTAGTTGAATTTTTCAACAAGATGGGGTTTAGGGATGTTTATGCTCAAGGCTTCCCAAGCCGAGCAACATTCGCAAAAGATAAGGTAGCTGAACTCAATGGCAAACCTAAGCTTAAAGATGCCATTAGAGAAATGCTCGATCCGCGCCTCTGGCTGGAAGTAACCAATGGCACGGTTGAAGAGTGTGCTGCCCAGATCAATGAAATCTTACGGTATGACGGTTACGAAGTTGTAAGAGATGGCAACTTCTACAAAGTTCGTGAACTTGCCGGTGCAGTAATTGAGGTCGAACACCACTTTGCAGAGTCTGATGAATTGAGCGAATTGCTCATTGAAGAACAAATTCAGAAATGTAGAGAAAAGGTTGAAATAGGCGATTATTCGGGTGCAATTACTAATGCTAGAAGCTTGGTTGAAGCTGTTTGTGTGAAGATTGAAGCAGACCTAGATCCAAATGCACTAGGTAATGATGGTGACTTGGTTAAGCTCTTTAATAGAGTCAGAAAGCTACTAAACCTTGATCCAAGCAGACAAGACATATCGGACTCACTGAAGCAGGTTTTGGCTGGATTATCCAGCATCATTAATGGTTTGGCTGCTATGAGAAATAAGATGTCTGATGCTCATGGCGTGGCGTATAAGCCAAGTAGACATCATGCAAAACTTGCCGTGAACTCAGCAAAGACTCTAGCTGACTTCTTGTTTGATACTATGAGCTATCAAATTGAAAAAAGAAGTCTAAAAATTCGCAAGAAAGAATAAATCGACAAGAGGTAGATATGTCTCAATCCTATCCTAGCCCTATACAGCTTTGGGCAATGCAACCACACATTTTTAATGAGTGGCGTGCAAACAATGATCTACCGCAACTCTTTAAATTCTTGAGGGATGTTCTGCCAGGATTCAACGACTGGTTGAATGGGCTTCCTTTTGATATGGACGTGGCGCTAAGAATTGTACCGACTGGCGATATTTTCAAAGGCGATAAAAAGAAAGTCGTTATAAAAAGAGTTGGCGAATTTCCAGGGGCGTTTGTATATGAGTGTAGAGAAGGGACGGCAGAAGAGGCTACCGAATGGTGGAAGATAAGGCACGCTGATATTTCGATTCTTGGTGAAATAGAGCCGTATTTTAAATGGGCAGAAAGGGTGCTAGGGCGGAAACGTTTTTCCATGTGGAGAAAAAAGAATAGACCCTATTCCGATAGATTGCTTTATGGCTCTTGGTCAGGATTGAATGAAGGCGGATGTGTAACCAAAGCAAATCTCTTTGGTGATTTTACCGTTCTAAAGCTAGGTCAAGTAGAGCTTGAGCGCGGAGCCGTAATTGGACAAAAAAATCTAGATTTTTGTGATTTGGATTTTCTAATAATTAAGGCCGGCTGGCATGGATATGGCTCAAACTGGAAGACAATCAACTATAGCTCTTGCAGAGAAATTTCTTTTGTAGAAACTGAAGTGGCTTTTTATGAGTTCTACAGTTGTGCTGCCACTAAATTTACAATCACAAATACAAAATTTCAGGATTTGTATTTTGAGAGAACTGATATTCAAGAGCTAAGATTGTCGAACTCATTTCTGTTTAAGGTTGGAATTAAAGATTCTAGTGTAACCCCATTTATTCAGAATTGTGAAATTAGAGAATTAAGTTACCTCCCCAAAGTTGGTGCCCCGTATTTGGAGACATCAACGACCTATCGGTTACTAAGAGCGGCTTTCCAAAGCAGCGGGCTCAGGCAGGAGGCATCGAATTTTTACTACAACGAAAGAGTGTATGAAAGAAAGTCATATTTTCACCCTCAGTTAATAGATAGAAAGAAATTTCAGGGGCTTGATCATGGCGGTCAAGTTTCCATATTGAAAAATTTATATGATCTAGGATTTTTCGATAAAAAAGATTTGCCCAAAGAGATTCGGAAGGTCCTTGTTTCAAAAATCAAGATGCATATTGTTCCGAAATACCTATTCCCTTTGGTGAAATCAAGATTCAAGTGGTTTGTCTCTTTGTTTGAATCTATTCTTTGGGGGTATGGTGAAAGACCATCCAGAATCATTCTGGTTGCTCTAGCCATTATCACTATTTACTCTGGAATATACAGCCATTTTGATTGGCTGGATGAAAAAGGGAATCCATATCATCTAAGTTTATTGGATAGCTCCTATTTTTCGGTTGTTACATTCACCACTCTTGGTTATGGTGACATAACACCAAAGACCCAAATTTTGAAATTGTTGGCAGGTTCTGAAGCATTGTTGGGGGCTTTTACAATGGGGCTGATAGTTGCAGGGTTTTCAAACAGAAGTCGGTACTAAATATATAAGTATTTGAAAGATATATTTTGCAGACAAGTCATCAAAAATGTGCTTTTTGTAATGAGTCCTTGACAGGAAAGAACCGTTCCAAAGAGCACATCATCCCCAATGCTATTGGTGGTCGCAAGAAGACCACAGGCTTTATCTGCAACACGTGCAACAACACACGTGGTGAGAAGTGGGATTCTGAGCTTGCCAAGCAATTGAACTGGTTTTCTCTGGCTGTTGGTATCAGCAGAGAACGTGGAGAACCACCTAAGCAGCTTGTTCAAACTGTTGAAGGTGACAAGTATTGGCTATTGAATGACGGAACATTTACGCCTGAAAAGTCTTCCTACACCGAGGATGACCAGGACGGAAAAATCAAAATCAGCATGACAGCCAAAACCATTGAGGAAGCTAGGCAGCGCCTCAAAGGTGTTTCAAGGAAGCATCCCAATCTAGACATTGACAAGGCTCTAAATGAACTTGAGGTAAAGAGTGATTTTCTGGACTCGCCTCTTCATGTCAGTCTGTCTCTAGGTGGTCCAGATGCAGGCCGCTCCTTGGTCAAGACTGCCTTTGCATTTGCTTCTGCATGTGGCGTTTCACACAGCTTTTGTGACAAGGCTAACCAATACCTTCAAGATGAAAGTCTTGAAGAAATTCCTTTTGGTTTTGCCTATCTATCAGACCTCATCCAAAGCAGACCCAAGGACAGGGTTTTTCACTGTGTATCTTTGCATGGTGATCCAAAGACAAAAAGGCTCTGGTCTTATATAGAGTATTTCGGAATTTTTCGAGTAGCAGTGCTGTTAAGCGCTTCCTACACCGGAGAGTTCAAGAATGAAATTTACTCAGTTGATCCCATAGATGGTAGTGCTGTAGCTGTAAAGGTAAGGCCAGATGTCAGCCTTGAAGAGCTTGAATTGATATGGTCAGGTGCTGGCTATAATAAAGATGTACATTTGGCTGCTGCTGACTATGCCTTACCTATCATTCTTGAAAGAGGCCGTAGCAGGACCTTGGATAGAACCGTTAGGGAAGGTTTTTACTATGCAGCAAAACAGTTGGGTTTGAAGGAAGGTGATGAAATTCCAAAAGAGAAGGCGGGTGAATTTACTGCCTTGATGATGGAAAAACTTTCACCATACATACACCATTTGGTAACAAGTGGAAGAAGACCAGAGCAAGAATAGAAAAGCACCCGTAGGTGCTTTTTTTATAACTGCTTGGTTTGTTGCCATTGGTTGAATTCATCTTCTGTGATTTTTTTACCATCAATCCACCATTCTTTGTAGCCATTGCCCCATTCAACAGCAGGACCATCTTCACGATGATATTTGCCATTGATAGACCACTTTTTAACAGTGCATTCAAGCTCTGTTTCTACAAGTTCAATGGCTGGTCCATCAGTGCGATGTAAGCGGTCATTTAATAGCCAATGCCTGTTGCCGTTTTTCCATTCAATGGCAGGTCCATCTTCACGATGAAGTTTGTTGTTCTTAAAGTATGCGGTGCTCTCAGATGTTGTAATTATTCCATTTTTCATATCTTCTCCTTTGGTTTATTTTTCCTTCCTATTGCCAGATGATAAAAATCATATGGCTTTAAATCTTTGAACGTTTATGGCTCTTCATGGTGTTGACATCTTCTTGATGAGCCAAAAATTTTTCTTCCAATTTTGCTTTGAAGAGAATTTTGTCTACTTCTTCATCTGTCAAGTCACCAACAATATCTTTAATAAGTCGCTAGTATCGCTGTAATTTTGTGAATGGGCTCTTGGTGTGTTCACAAACAAAGCCTTGTGAGACTCCCACTTTTCGGGCGATCTCTTGTTGTGTCATGTGTGGTTTGCTGACAAACAACCTAACTACTTCTCTCATGAGTGGTTTGTATTTTTCTGCTTTGGCAAAACCACCTTTTCTTCCATTCTCTGCCATTATGTCTGAGTAGTTCATAATTCTCCTTGCTAGATGATAATTGTCATTTAGCAAATAGAATTCAGAAGTCAATAGTTTAGAAGTAATCTTTTTTTGATTTGTTAGCCTTCTTCTTCTCAAGCTGTAGGTTCAATTCGGAAACTTGTAATTGAAGAATGATGATTTGCGATTGCAAGCGGGAGTATCGTTTCCCTCTGGCACCAGCAGCCCGAATCATTAACAAATTAATCTGTAGTGAAAGATTGCCAATCTGCTGTTCAAGTGAAGCGATTGAGGAGTATGCAGAGAAATCATCCGTATCATCTCTATCTTGAGTTTTGTTTCGGGATAGCTTGATGGCTTCTGCCACCTTCTGTTTAGCAACAGGTTTATGGGCTGCTGCCGGTTCGGCTGACACCGGCTTAAGCTTTTTGAGCATCCTCGA